>DASWWP010000072.1:0-47361 GCA_036405915.1 Pseudomonadales bacterium | reverse complement strand
TGCAACGGCGGGTCCTCGCACTCATGCAGCAGGCGGCTCAGCGTCTTGCCATGCAGCCGCCAGTGCTCGCCGGCGATTTCCATCCATGGCTGCAGCACGAAGCGGCGTTCGTGCGCGCGCGGATGCGGGAGGGTAAGTTCGGGGGTGTTGCAGACGATCGAGCCGAAGGCCAGCAGGTCGAGGTCGAGCGTGCGCGCTTCGTTGCGGATGCCGCTGCGCACGCGGCCGTACTTGTCTTCGATGTGCTGCAATTTCTTCAGCAGTGAAAAGGGGTCTTCGTCCGGTTTCGGCATTATGGCGACCACCGCATTCACGTACTGCGGCGAGCCCGGCGGGCAGTCTTTTGGATCCGACTCGTAAAAGCCGGAAATCACCGGGAGGTGTTGCGACAGCGGAATCAGCGCGGCGATGGCCCGGCGCAGCGTATCTTCAGGCGCGCCTTCGTCCGAGGGCAGGTTGGCGCCCAGGGCGACGAAAGCATGAGCAGGGCCTAGCTTCCGACGCATCGGCAGTCACTCGTGGTACCGGGCAGACAGCTCGTGTACGGCGTCGATGAACACGGCGGCATGTTCCGGTTTGACGTGCTGGTGGATGCCATGTCCGAGGTTGAAGACATGGCCGTTGCCCGGTCCGAACTGTTCGAGGATCAGCGCGACTTCGTCGCGAATGCGCTGCGGCTCCGCGTACAGCACGGACGGATCCATGTTGCCCTGCAGGGCGACCCTGTCGCCGATGCGCTTGCGCGCGGCGCCGATGTCGATCGTCCAGTCGAGGCCGACGCAGTCGGCGCCGATCGCCGCGATGCTTTCGAGCCAGAGGCCGCCGTTCTTCGTGAACACGATCGACGGGACCGGCCGGCCTTCGTGTTCCTTGATGAGGCCTTTGACGATTTTCTCCATGTACGCGAGCGAGAACTCCTTATACGCGTGCGGACTCAGCACGCCGCCCCACGTATCGAAAATCTGCACAGCCTGCGCGCCGGCTCTTATTTGCGCGTTCAGGTAGTCGATGACCGAAAGCGCGATTTTGTCGAGCAAGGCATGCAGCACTTGCGGCTGCGACATCATCATCGCCTTCACGATCGAGAAGTCCTTGCTGCCGCCGCCTTCGACCATGTACGTGGCGATCGTCCACGGGCTGCCGGAGAAACCGATCAGCGGCACGGAGCCATTGAGCTCCCGGCGAATCGTCTTCACGGCGTCGAGTACGTACGGCAGTTGCGTCTTCGTATCGACGACAGGCAAGGCATCGACATCGGCGGCGGTGCGCACCGGCCGCTGGAATTTCGGGCCTTCGCCCTGCCCGAAATACAGGCCGATGCCCATTGCGTCGGGAATCGTCAGGATGTCGGAGAACAGGATCGCGGCATCGAGCGCGAAGCGTCGCAGCGGCTGCAGCGTCACTTCGCACGCGAGTTCGGGGTTCTTGCACAGGCTCAGGAAGTCGCCGGCCTGTGCGCGCGTGGCGCGATACTCGGGCAGGTAACGGCCGGCCTGGCGCATCATCCAGACGGGCGTGACGTCCACGGGTTGGCGTTGCAGGGCACGGAGGAAGCGGTCGTTCTTGAGCGGGGAAACTGTCATTTGAGCTTGGGAATGCGTGCTGGAAGGATTGCTTTGCGCCATCCCGGCGAAGGCCGGAGTGCCCGTGTTCCGGTCAGGGCCGGAGTGCCGGCGTCATTCCGGCGAAGGCGGAATCCAGTGTCGTTGCATGAATAAACGACACTGGGCACCGGCCTTCGCCGGGGCGACGACGGGCTACAAGCCTACCCGTCAGACTTGCAGGTAGTCCAGTATCCCCGCGCCAGCATTGCGGCCTTCCCAGACGGCCGTGACGACGAGGTCGGCGCCGCGCACCATGTCGCCGCCGGCAAAGATCTTCGGGTTCGAGGTCTGGAAGGCACAGGCATCTCCTTCGGGCTTCACGACCACGCGGCCACGCGCATCGAGCTTGATGCCGAAATCGGCGAACCATGGCGCCGGGCTCGGCTGGAAGCCGAAGGCAATCAGCACGGCGTCGGCGGGAATGATCTCCTCGCTGTCCGGAATTTCCTCGGCGATGCGGCGGCCTTTCGCATCGGGCGGCCCCATGCGCGTTTCGACGAACTTCACGCCGATGACCTTGCCCTTGCTGCCGACGATCTCGACCGGCTGGCGGTTGAAGATGAACTCGACGCCTTCCTGCCGCGCGTTTTCGACTTCACGTTTGGAGCCCGGCATGTTCTCTTCGTCGCGGCGATACACGCACGTGACGGATTCGGCGCCGTGGCGAACGCTCGTGCGGTTGCAGTCCATCGCCGTGTCGCCGCCGCCGAGCACGATCACTTTCTTGCCCTTCATGCTGATGAAGGGCGCCAGGTCCGGCTTGTAACCCATGTGTTCGTTCGTATTGCCGATCAGGAATGGCAAGGCTTCGTACACGCCATTCAGTTTCTCGCCGGGGAAGCCACCCTTCATCGAATTGTAGGTGCCCATGCCGAGGAACACGGCATCGTATTCGTCGAGCAGCTGCTGCATCGTGACGTCCTTGCCCACCTCGGTATTCAGGCGGAACTCGATGCCCATGCCTTCGAAGATTTCACGGCGCAGGTGCATGACCTGCTTCTCGAGCTTGAACATCGGGATGCCGAAGGTCAGCAGGCCGCCGATTTCGGGATAGCGGTCGAACACGACCGGTTTGACGCCGGCGCGCACGAGTACGTCCGCGCAGCCGAGGCCGGCGGGACCCGCGCCGATGATGGCGACCTTCCTGTCGGTCTTCACGACCTTCGACATGTCCGGACGCCAGCCCATCGCGAAGGCCGTGTCGGCAATGTATTTCTCGATGTTGCCGATCGTCACGGCGCCGAAACCGTCGTTCAGCGTGCATGCGCCTTCGCACAGGCGATCCTGCGGACAGATACGGCCGCACACTTCCGGCAGCGTATTCGTCTGGTGCACGAGTTCCGCGGCCTGCAGGATGTTGCCTTCCATCACCAGCTTCAGCCAGTTCGGGATGTAGTTGTGCACGGGGCACTTCCACTCGCAGTACGGGTTACCGCATTCGAGGCAACGATCCGCCTGCGTCTCGGCTTCCGGCTGCTGGAACGGATGGTAGATTTCGACGAATTCCGTCTTGCGCGTTTGCAGCGCTTTTTTATCGGGATCGATACGGCCCGTCTTGACGAACCGGAAGGTGTCCTTCGATTTGGCAATGATGTCAGACATGTGTGCGCGACCCGCCGTTGGGGGCTGATTACTGTGGGTTGGAGGTGACGTCGCTCAGCAGCGATTTCAGGATCGCCGCCTTCGGTTTCACCAACCAGAACTTGCGAATGAAATCCATGTAGTTCGCGAGGATGTGCTTGCCCCACTCACTGCCGGTTTCATGCACATACTCTTCGAGCACGCCGCGCAGGTGGCTGCGGTGTTCTTCCATGCCTTCCATGCGCATGCGGTGCACTTCGACGAGCTCGTGGTTGTATTTGTCGACGAAGTCCTTGTCGAGGTCGAGCACGTACGCGAAGCCGCCGGTCATGCCTGCACCGAAGTTATGGCCGGTGCGGCCGAGCACGGTGACGAGGCCGCCGGTCATGTATTCGCAGCAGTGGTCGCCGGCACCTTCGACGACGGCATGCGCACCGGAGTTACGCACGCCGAAGCGCTCGCCCGCGGTACCAGCGGCAAAGAGCTTGCCGCCGGTTGCCCCGTACAGGCAGGTGTTGCCGATGATCGCGGTGTCCTGCGACTTGAACGTGCTGCCCGGCGGCGGCACGACGACGAGCTTGCCGCCCGCCATGCCCTTGCCGACGTAGTCGTTCGCTTCGCCGACGAGGTGCATGTTCAGGCCGCCGGCATTCCACACGCCCCAGCTCTGGCCGATCGAGCCGGTCAGGCGCAGGTTGATCGGCGCATCGGCCATGCCCTGGTTGCCATAGCGTTTCGCGATTTCGCCCGACAGGCGCGCGCCGATCGAACGGTTAAAGTTCTTCACGCTGTAGTTGAAGATGCCGCCGAGCTTGTTCTCGATCGCTGGCAGGATGTCCTGCACCATTTGCTCGGCAAGCTCGCCCTTGTCGTACGGCGGGTTGCGCGGTACATGGCAATAGCGATCTTTCTCGGCGGGCACGAGGTCGTTCGTCAGCAGGCGGCTGAGATCGAGGCTGGCCTGTTTTTCAGTCTGGCCCGGCAGGCGCACGAGCAGGTCGGTGCGGCCGATCAGGTCGACGAGGTTGCGCACGCCGAGCTTCGCGAGCCACTGGCGCGTGTCCTGTGCGACGAACCTGAAGTAGTTCATCACCATCTCGGCCTGGCCGATGAAGTGCTTGTCGCGCAGACCCTTGTCCTGCGTGGCAACACCGGTGGCGCAGTTGTTCAGGTGGCAGATGCGCAGGTATTTGCAGCCGAGTGCGACCATCGGGATCGTGCCGAAGCCGAAGCTTTCGGCGCCGAGGATGGCGGCCTTGATTACATCGAGGCCGGTCTTCAGGCCACCGTCGGCCTGCAGGCGAATGCGGCCGCGCAAATCGTTCGCGCGCAAAGCCTGCTGTACTTCGCTCAAACCGATTTCCCACGGCGTGCCCGCATAACGGATCGACGTGAGCGGGCTCGCGCCGGTGCCGCCGTCGTGGCCGGAGATCGTGATCAGGTCCGCGTAGGCTTTCGCGACGCCGGCCGCGATCGTGCCGACGCCGGGACCGGACACGAGCTTCACGGACACCATCGCTTCGGGATTGATCTGCTTCAGGTCGAAGATCAGCTGCGCAAGGTCTTCGATCGAATAGATGTCGTGATGTGGCGGCGGCGAGATCAGCGTCACGCCGGGCACCGAATAGCGGAGCCGTGCGATCAGGCCGTTCACCTTGCTGCCGGGCAGCTGGCCGCCTTCGCCGGGCTTCGCGCCCTGCGCGATCTTGATCTGCAGCACTTCGGCATTCACGAGGTAGTGCGGCGTCACGCCGAAGCGGCCGGATGCCACCTGCTTGATCTTCGACGACTTGTCGGTGCCATAGCGCGCGGGATCTTCACCGCCTTCGCCGGAGTTCGAGCGGCCGCCGAGGCGGTTCATGCCCTGCGCCAGCGCTTCATGTGCTTCGGGCGACAGCGCACCGAGCGACATGCCGGCCGAGTCGAAACGCTTGAGGATCGTTTCCATCGGCTCGACTTCGTCGAGCGGCACCGGCGTAACGTCGTCGCGCAGTGCGAACAGGTCGCGCAGCGCGGATACCGGACGGTTGTCGACGATCTGCGCGAACTTGCGGTAATCCTCGTAGTCGCCGCTGCGCACGGCGTCCTGCACGGTGCGCACGACGTCCGGGTTGATCATGTGGTATTCGCCGCCGTGGATGAATTTCAGCAGGCCGCCCTGCTGGATCTTCCTGCGCGGCAGCCAGGCATCGCGGATGAGCTGTTCGGTATCGTGCTGCAGGTGCGCGAAGTTCGCGCCGCCGATGCGGCTGACGCCGTCGGGGAAGCACAGCGACGTTACTTCGTCCGACAGGCCGACGATTTCGAAGAGCTGCGCGCCACGATACGAGCTGATCGTGCTGATGCCCATCTTCGACGTGATCTTCATCAGGCCCTTGTTGATGCCCTTGCGGTAATTCTTGTGCGCTTCCATCGCACCCATCAGCAGCACGTTCTGGCCGATCATGCGATCGATCACGTCATAGGCGAGGTACGGATACACCGCGCTGGCGCCGTAGCCGACGAGGCACGCGATCTGGTGCGGGTCGCGCGCGCTGCCGGTTTCGACGATCAGGTTCGTGTCGCAGCGCAGGCCGGTGACGCTCAGGTGATGGTGGATCGCGGCCGTGGCGAGCAGCGCGTGGATAACGAGCTGGCCCTGCGGTGGCAGGCGCTCGGAAAGGAACATCAGCGTCTTGCCGGCGCGCGCGGCGTCTTCGGCCTGCTTGATGACGTTTCGGATCGCCTGCTCGAGCCCGATCTCCGGCGCGTAAGCGAGGCTGATTTCCTCGACGGTGTAACCGGGGCGGGTCAGATGTTTCAGGTTGTGGAACTTGTCCGGCGACAGCAGCGGCGAATGCAGGATGATGCGGTCGGCATGATCCGGCGTTTCCTCGAACACGTTCAGCTCGCGGCCCAGGCGCGTCTCCAGCGACATGACGATGCTTTCGCGCAGGCTGTCGATCGGCGGGTTCGTGACCTGCGCGAACATCTGGCGGAAGTAGTCGTACAGCGGACGCACCTGGCGCGACAGCACGGCGATCGGCGTGTCGTCGCCCATTGAACCGGTGCCTTCGGCGGCTTTTTCGGCAAGCGGACGCAGCACCTGGTCGGTTTCCTCGAAGGTCACCTGGAAGGCCTTCATGTGCTGCTCGCATTCTTCCGGCGACAGCGGGCTCAGCTTCGTGATCTCTTCGGACAGATGCGACTCGAGGAAGCTCGCGCGCTCGGTGATCCACTTCGCGTAGGGCTGGCGGCCTTTCAGGTAGTTCGCGACGTCGTCCGAGTGCAGGATCTTGCCTTCCTGCGTATCGACGACGAGCATCTGGCCCGGCCCGACGCGGCCTTTCGCGACGACGTCTTCCGGGTTGTAGGCGTTTACACCGATCTCGGATGCGGCCGTGATGTAACCATTGGTCGTGATGACCCAGCGCGACGGACGCAAGCCGTTCTTGTCGAGTACGCACACGGCATAGCGGCCGTCGGTCAGAACGACGCCGGCGGGGCCGTCCCACGCTTCCATGTGCAGCGAGGCGTAGGTGTAGAAGCTGCGCAGGTCGGCATCCATGTTTTCCATGTTCTGCCAGCTCGGCGGCATGATCAGGCGGATCGCCTGGTACAGGTCCATGCCGCTCGTGACGAGCAGCTCGAGCATGTTGTCCATCGACGACGAGTCGGAGCCATTGAAGTTCACGACCGGCGCGATCTCGTGGATGTTCGGGATCGCCTTCGACTGGAATTTGTTGATGCGCGCACGGGCCCAGTTACGGTTGCCCATGATCGTGTTGATCTCACCGTTGTGCGCGAGCATGCGGAACGGTTGCGCAAGCGGCCACTTCGGCAGCGTGTTCGTCGAGAAGCGCTGGTGGAAGGTGCACATCGCCACTTCGAGCGCGGGATTCTGCAGGTCGAGGTAAAACGCCGGCAGCCCGGCCGGCATCATCAGGCCTTTGTACGACAGCACCGAGTGCGACAGGCTCGAGACGTAGAAGTCGCGATCGTCTTCAAGGCGGATCTCGGCCTTGCGGCGCGCGACGTAGAGTTTGACCGTGAGGTCTTTCTTCTCGATGCCGGGCGCATCGACGAAGATCTGCTCGATCGCCGGCACGTTCGCGCGCGCCATGCGGCCGAGCGTGTTGGGATCGGTCGGCACCTGGCGCCAGCCGACGACGGCGAGGCCCTGGGCTTTCAGCTCCTCTTCGAGCACGGTCTTGGCGTTGCTGGCTTTGTCGGCTTCCTGGCTCAGGAAGATCATGCCGATGCCGTAGTTGTCGGCGAGCTTGGCCTTGAACAGGTCATTGGCCGTGGCACGCAGGAAGGAATCTGGCTTCTGCATCAGGAGGCCGCAACCGTCGCCGCTGGCCCCGTCGGCAGCGACGGCGCCGCGATGGGTCATGCAGGTCAGCGAGCTGATGGCCGATTGCAGCAGGTCATGGCTTGGTTTGCCTTCGATGTGGGCAACCAAGCCGAAACCGCAGTTGTCCCTGAACTCGTCAGGATGATACAGACCCATGCTCATATGCTTGAAACCTTGGCTATGTCTACGCCTGCGAAAGCAGGGCTGGCGTGCGGTGGTTGTTCTTGTCTTGTGAATTGCCGGAGCCGGGTCGCTCGTACCGTCGTTCAAGACGAACGATACCTGAAAAAGTCAATCCGGAGTTTGGGGCAAAACGGGCAGCCATTTTACACAAGCACCCAAAATGCGGCAACATGATTGCCATATTTTTCATGCCTGTTTTGCCGGGGCTTGGCGCACTCTTAGACCGTTTCTCGCACATCCGGCCAAGTGGCTGAGACGGAACGAAAAAGCGTGGCTGGCGCCATGCCGTGACGAGAATTGAAAAAGGGCCGCACCCGGCTGGATGCGACCCTTTCGCGTTTGCACGAAGGTCCTGTCGCGCTTACTTCGCCGGCAGCCCCGGCTTCAGAAGCTGGCGCGAAGGCCAACGCGGTAGTTGCGGCCGATCGTGTCGTAGAAGATCGACGAGGTGCCGCCGACCCCGACGCCCGCCAGCGGCGGATCCTTGTCGAACAGGTTGTTGATCGTGCCGAACAGGTTCATCTGGACCTCGGCGACCGTGAAGTCGTACGAGCCGTTCAGCGACCAGACGAAGTAGTTGGGCAGGCCATTGTCCGAGATGCTGTTCGGCAGGCTCGGATCGTAGTTGCTGTCGTCCGGGCCGAAGCGGTCGGCGTAGACGTCGCCTTCCTTGACCCAGCGACCCTGCAGCGAGGTGGTCCACGGACCGCGCATCCAGGTCGTGATCAACTGCGCCGTCCAGTCAGGCGCCGAAGCCCAGTCGGCAAGAAAGCCGTTCGTCGAGCCCACGACGCCGGCGATGTCCCGCACGAGTCCCGGCGTGGCTTCGCTCGGCTGGATCGCCTGCTCGAGGACGCGCGAGGCGATCACGCGTGCGGACAACGTGCCGAAGTCGAATTCGCCGATCCAGTCTGCCGTGAAGTCGACGCCGCGCGAGGTATAGCCGCGGAAGTTGCGCGCTTCTGGGCTCACCTGCGTGATGTCGGAGAAACCGCCGCTGCCGTTCGGCACCCCCTGGATCTGCGCGCAGTATTCCTGTGCGCCGGCGAAGCAGCCGTCGATCACGAGCTGCACGTTTGCGGGCGTGATCGCGTCGGTGATCTCGATTTCGTACCAGTCCGCCGCAAAGCGCAGGTTCCATTCGGGGGGCGTGAAGATGAAGCCGAGCGTCGTCGTATCTGCCTCTTCCGGCGTCAGGCCGAGGCCGCCGTGCAGATCGTAGATGCAGGCGTCGCCGGTATTCGTGAAGAAGCCCTGGTTCACTTCGCCCGTCCACGGGTTCGTGCAGAAGCCGAACGCCGGGCCCGCCGGAATGATCTGGCCGTAGTACAGCTCGCGGAAGTTTGGTGCACGCACGTCGCGCGACTGCGATGCACGCAGCGTCCACATCTCGTTCACGTCCCAGTTAGCGTTGACCTTCCACGTCGTGATGCCGTAATCGAAGGTCTGGCCCTGCGCGCGGCCAGTGCCGAGACCGCCAGTGTTTTCGTACTCGGAACGGCGGATCGCGCCGACGAGGCCGAAGTTTTCCGTGACCGGCACGTCGACTTCAGTGAAGTACTCGAACACTTCGACGTCGCCGGCGAAGGACTCGCCGTACTGGATCAGGTAGTCGGTGCGCTGGTAATCCGGCTGCGTCGTATCGGCGATGTTCGCGATCGACTCATCGCGCCACGACGCACCGAACGCAGCGCGAATCGACCCAGCGCCAAAACCTTCGAACAGTTCGCCCGACGCGACGGCCTCGACGATGTCCTGTTCGACCTTCGTGTTTTCCGTCAGGCGGCCGAACGAGTAATCGAAGGCGGCATCGGAGATGTTGCCCGTGCCGAAGATGTTGATCGGCACGCAGCCCTGGCCGATGCGCGGATCGACGAGGCGCAATGCATACATGCCGGCGAGAGGGTCGCCGGGGAAACTGGGCGCCATCGCGGCATAGGCCCCGATGCCGTCACGCGTGACGCGACATACCGGCGGGCTGTTGTAATCGCCGGGAATCGACGGCACCGCGTCGAGCGCGAAGTCGAACGCGCGCGCGTGGCGGTTATCGAGCACGTTCTGCTGGCGATCGGACTCGCCCATCTGGAAATACGCATCCCAGGTCCACGAGGTGTCGCCGAACGCGCCGTTGAAGCCGATCGCCCAGCGCTCTAGTTCGGTGGAGGTTTCGTTCGCGGTGTTCGACTGGCTCGTGAAGTCCTTGTTGATGAAGCACGGCAGCGCGACCGCGCCGCACAACGCAGGCATTGTCGGCAGCCGGTTCAGGTAGTAGTTGTCCGGCGCGAGGTAACCGAAGATCAGGTCGAGCGCGCCCTGCGGCGTGTACGTCGACACTTCCCCGACCGAACCTTCGATGAACATGCCGAAGCTGTCGCCGAACTCGTGCGAAAACGTCGCGTACAGCGTGTCGCGATCGACGTTCGATCGCAACGTCGTGTATTCGTAGAGATGCCGGCTCTCGCCGCCCTGGTTGTAGGCGTTCGACGCCTGGAACGGACGCAGCGACGTGCCGCCCGCATCGCTGAAGGTCTGGCCGGCGATCGGAAATACGCCGGCATCGTTCATGACCGGGTTGGCCGTGAGGCCGGGCAGCACGATGAAGTTCGGCTGGCCATTGGTCGCGAAGTTCGGATTCGTGAACGTGCCGACGGCGCGCGCGCACCAGTCGCGTGCACGCGCACAGTTGTTGATGCCGTCCATGTCCTGGCCTTCATAGCCGACGACGAAGTGGCTGGTGTCGCCAATCGCCGTGCCCCATGCGAGGCCGTAGTGCACGTCGTCGCCGTCGTTTTCGGCCGTCGTGCCGTAGTCGACCTGCACCTTGCCGCCGTCGAGATCGCGATCCAGCAGGATGTTAGTCACGCCGCCGATCGCACCGGAGCCGTACGAAGCCGATGCCCCGCCGGTAACGACTTCCATGCGGTCGATCAGGATCGAAGGAATAAAGTTCAGGTCGACGCCATCGCCCTGGTTCGTCGGCACGTGGCGGCGCGAATCGACGAGCGTCAGCGTGCGCGAACCGAAGAAGGGGTTCAGGCCACGCAGGTTCGCTATGTTGGAGCCGTTGAAGAAGTTGCCGCCCGGGTTCGCGGTGGGCGTGTTGTTGCCGACGTTCGATGGCAGGTTCGCCATCGCGTCGCCGAGGTTCACGATGCCGAGGTTTTCGAGCATCTCGCCACCGAGCACCGTCGTCGGCTGCGGGTTGCTGAAGTCGTCGCGGCGGATGCGCGAACCGGTCACGGTGACTTCTTCGAGCGCTGTCGCGGCAGCGGCCTCGTCATCGGCGGCAAGTGCAAGATTGCTTGCGCCACTGCCGAGGGCTACGGCGGCGGCGATCGACCAGGCCAGGCGCGAGCGTGCGGGCAGGCTCGCTGCAGTATTGGTTTTCATTGGTGTATTCCCTTGGTTTGTTGGACTGCGTTTGAGATGCAGGTTTGTTATTTCGGGTAATGCACGTACTGGCGGGAAAACCGGAAACAGCGACAAGGCTTCAGCCTGCGTTCCCTTGGAAGAAACGGCTGCATCCTCCCGTCATCATCGACGCAAGGGTCAGATGCGGACCCATGCGCATGATCTGGCTGAGCTGCGCGATTCTGCATCTGCGCACAGCGGCGTTCAATCGAGTGAATCCAGCGCCGAAATCAGCTGGTGAGTGCGCGGCCGGCGAGTAGCGTGCGCCGCAGGATGTCGGGCGCGATGCCCTGCTCGATCGTGGCCTTGCCGATCGCGTGCAGCAGGATGAATTTCATCTTGCCCTGGTCGGCTTTCTTGTCCTTGCCCATGAGCTCGAGGAAGCGGGCTTCGTCGATCGGCGGCGGAGTGACCGGCAACCCCGCTTCGGAAACCAGCGCCTTGATCGCCTGTGCATCGCCCTGCGAGATGAAGCCGAGGCGCCACGACAGGTCAGCGGCCATCACCATGCCCGTCGCCACGGCCTCGCCATGCAGCCATTCGCCATAGCCCATCGCGGTTTCGATCGCATGGCCGAATGTATGGCCAAGATTCAGGATGGCGCGAATGCCGCCTTCGTGCTCATCGGCAGCGACGATCGCCGCCTTCTCCTCGCAACTGACCTTGATCGCCTGCGTGAGAGCCTGCGTGTCGCGCTGCAACAGCTGCGGCATGTGTTTCCACAGCCATTCGTAGAACGGCTGGTTATTGATCAGGCCGTACTTGATGACTTCCGCAAGCCCTGCCTTCAGCTCGCGATCCGGCAACGTGTTCAGCGTCGCCGTGTCGATCAGCACGCAGCGCGGCTGGAAGAAGGCGCCGACCATGTTCTTGCCGAGCGGACGATTCACGCCGGTCTTGCCGCCGACGGACGAATCCACCTGCGCGAGCAGCGTCGTCGGAATCTGGATGAAGTTCACGCCGCGCTGGTATGTCGCTGCCGCGAAGCCCGTCATGTCGCCGATCACGCCGCCGCCGAGCGCGATCAGCGTGCACGAGCGCGAGAAGCTGTGTTCGAGCAGCGCGTCGTAGATCGTCGCGACGGTGTCGAGCGTCTTGTGGTTTTCGCCATCAGGCAGGATCACCTCTCGCACGTTCAGGCCGCCGAGCGCTTCCCTGACCTTGTCGAGGTACAGCGGCGCGACGGTGTCGTTCGTCACGATGCATACCTGCCCGCTCTTCAGATGCGGCTTGATCAGGTCGGCGCGGCCGAGCAGCTGCTCGCCGATGTGGATCGGGTAACTGCGGTCGCCGAGTGCAACGGTCAAGGTCTCCACGCTCAGCTCCCCTGGGCCTGCTTGATCATGTCGATGATTTCGGTGCTGACGGCGCGCGGACTGCGGCGGCTCGTCATGACGACGTAGTCGGCGATCTCGCGGTACAGCGGATCGCGAATTTCCATCAGTTCGGTAAGTTTCGCGCGCGGGTCGGCGGCATTGCGCAGCAGCGGGCGCTTCTGGTCGCGGCGCGTGCGCTCCACCTGCTGCGAGATCGTTGCCATCAGGTACACGACGACTCCCCCTTTGCGCAGGTGCTTGCGGTTCTCTTCGGCGAGGATCGCGCCTCCGCCGGTCGCGACGACGACGTTGTCGAGCGCACACAACTCCTCGATGACGTTGCGCTCACGCGCGCGAAAGCCGGCTTCGCCTTCGACGTCGAAGATCCACGAGATATCGGCGCCGGCGCGTTCCTCGATCACCTGGTCGGAATCGTAGAACTCCTTGCGCAGATCCTCCGCAAGCAATCGGCCGATCGTCGTCTTGCCGGCGCCCATCGGGCCGACGAGGAATATGTTGTTGAGGGACTTCTGCATCTTTCACTTCCGGGCCGCGACTGCTGCAGCCCGCGTTGCGGCTGGCCGGCACCGCAGCGCCGGCGGGCGTCTTACAGGATTTCGTTGATGATCGACGGTGTGATGAAAATCAGCAACTCGGTCTTGCTATCCGTCTCTTCGGTGCGCTTGAAGATGTTACCTACGTACGGCAGGTCGCCGAGCAGCGGTGTCTTCGTCACGGTCGTCGTCGTTTCCTCGCGGAACACGCCGCCGAGCACGACCGTATCGCCATTGTTGACGAGCACGCGCGTGTTGACCGAGTTCGTTGCAATGGCGGGCACGGCGCCCGAGCCGGGCACCACCGAATCCTGGTGGATGTCGAGCAGCATGATGATGCGTCCGTCCGGCGTGATCTGCGGCGTGACTTCGAGCGACAGCGCGGCCGTGACGAACTCCGTCGTAGAACCACCCGCGGTACCGCCCGCCTGCGCCTGATACGGAATCTGCAGGCCGGATTCGATGCGCGCGGTCTGCTGGTCCTGCGTCGTCACCTTCGGCTGCGCGATCACTTCACCGTTGCCGCTATTCTCGAGCGCCGACAGCTCGAGCTGCAGCAGGCCGTTGTTGCCAGCGAAGCCGAGCGCGATCGTCGAGGCCGCCGCTGATGGAACGCCGAGGTCGACGACGAGCGATTCGGGCGCGCCGGGCGCTTCGATCGAGTTGGTCGCAAGGAACTCGTCGAGCGGCGTGCCGTTGAACACGGCCTGCGCAGCGCGATTGTTGAAGTCGACGAGGTTGTTCGTGAGTTCTTCCGCTGCATCGAGGCTTCCGCCGAGCACGAACTGGTCACCCGCACCCGGGAATGTCTGCGCGCCGCCCCAGCGGACGCCGAGCGCCTCGCTGAACGACGTCGATGCATTCACGATGCGCGCTTCGATGAGCACCTGCCGCACCGGCACGTCGAGGCGCGCGATGAGGCTGCGCACGTTGTCGATCACTTCCTGCGTATCCTGGATGATGATCGTGTTCGTGCGCGCATCCACGCTTGCACGGCCGCGTGGCGACAACACGCCGCCGCTGCCGCCGGTTGCTGCAGCGGGTGCCGCTGCGGCAGCACCTGCCGCGCCACCGGCCGCAGCTCCGCCGGTTCCAGTCGTACCCTGCAACAGGTTCAGCAGGTTGCCGGCGACCGCGTAATTGATTTCGATGTATTCGGTGACAAGCGGTGCAAGCGTGTTCACCTGCTGGCTCGACTCCAGCGCGGCCAGTTCCGCCGTCGCGATTTCCGCGGCGGGTGCGACGTACAGCACCGTGCCGACCAGCCGCTTGTCGAGGTTGCGCGAGCGCAGCACGATGTCGAGCGCCTGGTCCCACGGCACTTCTTCGAGCTGCAACGTGATGTTGCCGGTCACCGAGTCGGGGACGACGAGGCTGAAGTCGTTGAACTCCGCGAGGATCTGCAGCACCGAACGCACTTCGACGTCCTGGAAAACCAGCGAGATCGGATCGCCGCTGAAGTCGTTCGCACCGTTGCGCGGCGCCGGGGCGGCTGGCGGCGGGCTAACGGTGACGATGAACTGGTTGCCGGTCTGCGATGCCACGTAGTCCACTTCGCCATCGAGCTGTGCCTGCACGACGACGTTGTCATTGGCATTGAACAGACTGACGTATTCCACCGGAGTCGCGAAGTCACGCACGTCGAGCCGTGTCTGGGTCGCCGTGTCGATGCTGGCGTTTTCGAACTCGATGTCGAGGCGGTCGCCATTGCGCGAAACAGTCGGTTCGAGGCCGGCACGGCCAAGCGTGATGACGATCTCGCCGGCATTGCCTGCGCCGCCGCGGAAATCGATACCCGCAACGTCGTTGGCGCTCGCAGCCGCAAGCACGACCGGCGGCGCAGCGGGCTGAGTGGAAGGTTGTGCCGAAGGTTGCGCCGCAGTGGGCACGGCAGCTTGCGCGGCAGCCGGTTGCGGTGCAGCCGTTACAGCCTGCGCGGCTGCGGCCGGGACCGCGATGCTGACGAACAGCGAGTTGCCCTGCACGCGCGTCGTGTAATCCGGCACGCCGGTCAGGTTGACGACCATGCGCGTGCGGCCCTGCGCTTCGAGGATCATCACGCTGTCGGCGCCGGCGAAGGTCAGCGGGAAGCGGCGCTCGGCCAGCTGGCTCGCGACGTTCGCAAAATCCATCGTCAGGCGTGCCGGCTGTTCGATGACGAAAACGTCCGGCGTCGGTGGCGTCGTGCTGAACGCCAGTTCGATTTCGAAGCGTGCGTCAGCAGGAAACTCGGTGAATTCGATGTCCTGCAGCGCGGTCTGCGCAGCGGAAGCCTGCGCGAACAGGACGCCTGCCAGGGAGGCCATTACCAGCAGGGCCTGACGGCACATCAGGCCCAGTCGTGTGATGCTCATTGCGATTTTCCCCGCGAAACGGACTGCGGCCTGCGCCGCCGCATCGTCCCGTTTTTTTGTAAGAGTCCCGAACCTAGTCATGCCCGTATCATTCCTGCAGCGTCAGCGTCTGCGGCCGTTCGATCCAGCCGCCGTCGCCCGTCGGCACGATTTCCGTCACGTCGATCTTGCGTTCGTCGATGGCGTCGATGCGGCCGTGGTTGCGGCCCATGTAGTTACCGATTCCCACGCGCGTGATGTTGCCAGTCTCGTCGCGTATCAGCGCCCAGCGCTGGCCGCTGCGCGACAGCGTGCCGACCATGACGAGATTGCCGATGTTGAAGGACTCGAGTAACTCCGGCGTCCGGTTCAAGTCGGGCATGACCTGGTCGCTCTGCTGGGCCGCGCGCAGCGCGTTCGCATCGAGCGGTATGTCGAACGGCGCGCGCAGGCTCGCCGCGCTGTACGTGAAAGCCTCGTACGTGACGAATTGCGGCGGCGGATCGATTGGTCCGGGCTGGCGATTGACGATGGCGCTGACCTCTTCCTGGAGCGCGATCATTTCGTCGTTGTTCGAGCAGCCTGCGAGCACGAGTAGCAGGCCGAGCGCGCCGACGCAGCGGGCGAACGTGGCGCGTGTCGTCGTTGCCATTACCGCACTCATTCCTCGCCACCGTTATAGCGATAGGTTCGCGCCGTGATCGTCATGTTCAGGTCGGCGCGGTTCGCGGGCGTGGCTTCGATCGTGAAGTCGTGCAGCGTGACGATGCGCGACAGGCTCGCGACGCCACTGACGAACGAGCCGAAATCGTGGTAACCGCCGACGACTTCTATAGTGATCGGCAGCTCGATGTAAAACTCCTGCGTCACTTCCGGCTGCAGCGTGATCGAATCGAATTCGAGGCCGCTGCCAAGTCCGGTGAACGTGATGTCTTCGACGAGACCCGGCACTTCGGTTTCGCCCGGCAGCTGGCTCAGCAGCGCACCGAAGGACTCTTCCATCTCGCGCATCTGCTGGCGGTAGGCCTCGAGGTTTGCGGCGAGGATTGCTTTCGTTTCAAGGTCGGAACGCAGGCCCGCTTCGGCTGCCTCCACGCTGGCGAGCGAGGCCTGCAACGTCTTGATGTGGAACCAGTAACCGGCGCCGAGCAGCGCGATGAACAGCAGGACGACGAGCAGGCCTTTGACCGGCGCGGGCCATATGCCGATCGTTTCCGGATCGTTGACGCTGTTCCAGTCGAAGTTCTTGAGTTCGTTGACGGAACGCTGCGCGTATTGTTTGACGTCGTCGGCCTTGATCACGGCGTGGCCTCCTCGTCGGTCGCATCGCCGGCGGTCACGCGCACGTTCAGCTGGAACGCATTGCTCGCCGTCTGCTGACCATCGACACCGGTAACCGTCTGCGCGGCCGTGATCTGGCGCAGGCTCGGCTCCGCAAACCACTCCGAATCCTCGAGATAGCGCATCAGCGTCGACACGCGGTTGTTCGAGTCGGCCACGCCCTCCAGTGAGATGAGGTCGCCGGTGCGCGTCACGCGATCGTAGTACACGCCTTCGGGCAGCGTCCTGACGAGTTCGTCGAACAGGCGCACGATGACCGGACGCCTGCCCTGCAGGTCCTGGATCACCGCCATGCGCTCGGTAAGCGCACGCTTCTGGTCCTGCAGGTTGCGGATTTCAGCGATCTTGTTGTCGAGGACGGCGATCTGTTCCTGCAGGTACGCATTGCGCGCATTCTGGTTGTTAATTTCGTTCTGCATGTACAGGTGCCCGGCGCCGAGGATCGCGCCGGCCAGCGCCGCGGCGCCGCCGAGCATCGCGAAGAAGGCCTTCTTGCGCCGCTCGCGCTCCTTCTCGCGCCACGGCAACAGGTTGATGTTAGCCATTGCCGAAACCCCGCATCGCGAGACCGCAGGCCATCATCAGCGAGGCGCCGTCGTTCTTCAGCTGGTGCTTGTTGACCTTGCTGCCGACCGCCATCTTGGCGAAGGGGTTCGCGACGACGGTGCGCGTCGAGAGGGCCTCCTGCATGGCCTGGGCAAGACCTTTGGTCGAGGCTGCGCCGCCGGCCAGCACGATCATGTCGACGTCGTTGTACTGGCTCGACGAGAAGAAGAACTGCAGCGAACGGCTCACCTGCTCGATCATTTCCTCGCGGAAAGGTTGCAGGACTTCGGCTTCATAGCTGTCGGGCAGCTCGCCACTGACGAGCGCGGCTTCGGCTTCCGCCGGCGACAGCCCGTAACGGCCCTGGATCGAACTCGACAGCCGTCCACCGCCGAAAATCTGTTCGCGCGTATAGATGGAGCTGCCGTTGCGCAGGATGTACATCGTCGTCATCGTCGCGCCAATGTCCATGATCGCTACGAGGCCATTGGGGTCGAGGTCCATCTGCTCGCACAGCATGTTGAACGCGCGCTCCATCGCGTAAGCCTCGATATCGACGAATTCCGCCTCGAAGCCGCCAATGCGCAGGGCTTCGACTCTAAGGTCCACGTTTTCCTTCTTGCAGGCTGCCAGCAGCACTTCGACCATGCCTTCGTTCTTGCGCGAGGGGCGCTGCCGTTCGAAGTCGATCGCGACCTCGTCGAGCGGATAGGGGATGTACTGGTCGGCTTCGACCGTGATCTGGTTTTCCATCTCGGCATCGCTGAGGTTGGCATTCAGCTCGATGGTTTTCGTGATGACGGCGGCACCCGGCACGGCGACGGCGGCCAGCGTCGTGCCCGTCTTGACGAGGCTCGACAACGTGAACAGCTCGTCGCCCACGGCTTCGAGCCTGCTGATGTTCTTTTCCACGACCGCGCCCTCCGGCAACGGACGCGTCGCGTAATTCTCAACCTTGTACCGGTTGCCCGACTTACTCAATTCCAGCAGCTTGATCGAGCTGGAGCTGATATCGATGCCCAGTACGGCGTTGGATTTACGTTTGAATAGTTCCAGCAACAAAGCCCAGCTCCATCGGTGGCCGCGTGAACCGTCGCGCTCGCGAAGGTGTCGCAGGTTCTTGTACGGCTTGCACGGTAATAAATTTACCCACTACTTTCAAGCAATTATGTGATGTTCTCTACAATTTACTTTAATTCACTCAGGTGCTTACCTTAGCCCCGTGACACCCCACCACAGCATCTAGTTGTCATGCGTCGAGCGCGGCACTAGATAGCCCAGCCGGTCGTGTCCAAATGTTTTGCAATTCCCAGTTCCACAGTCTCCAAATGGCCTCCCCCAGACGCGACGGGTACAATGACCGCCCTTTACTCCGGCCGACGTGACGTGAAAAACCTGCTGCAGCACCTGCCCCGCATACTGCGCTTTTGCGCCTGGTGGGCCCTGGCCGGCGCGGCGGGCTTCGTCATGGTGGCGGCCAGTGCCGTCCTCTATATATCTCCGAAACTGCCATCCCGCGAGTCGTATACGAATATCCGGCTGGAAAATCCGCTGCGTATCTTCACGTCGGACGGCAAGCTGCTGGCGGAATTCGGCAGTCGCCGCAGCAATCCGGTCAAGTACGACGAAATTCCTCCACTCGTGATCCAGGCGCTGGTCTCGAGCGAAGACAAGCGCTTCTACGATCACAACGGCGTCGATTCCTTCGGCTTGCTGCGTTCGATCGCCGGCATCATCACCGGCAACGACTGGGGCGGCGGCAGTACGATCACGATGCAGGTCACGAAGAATTTCTTCTTCGAGGGCGAGTCTCCCTACACGCGCAAACCCAAGGAAATATTGCTCGCCATCAAGATGGAGCGGGAACTGTCGAAGGAAGAAATCCTCGAGCTGTATCTTAACCGCACCTTCTTCGGCATTTCTGCTTACGGCATCAAAGCCGCCGCACGACAGTATTACGACAAGGAAGTGAATGACCTGAGCCTCGCCGAGATCGCGACGCTGATCGGCATCATGCCGAGGCCGAATTCCTACAACCCGCTCGAATCCGAAGAACTGGCGCTGAATGAACGCCGCCGCGTGCTGCGGCGCATGCGCGACCAGGACATGATCGCCGAGGCCGAGTTCGACGCCGCGTGGTCGAGCGCGGAAACGGCGCGCCGCTACGGTCGCCAGCCGGATCTCGAGGCACCATACATCGCCGAAATGGCGCGCATCGAGATGGAACAGCGCTATGGCCCGCTGGCCCTGACCGATGGCTTCGAGGTGTATACGACGATCGACAGCCGCATGCAGGGCGCCGCCAACCGCGCGCTCGTGAGCGGCCTGGAGAATTATGACCGCAACCACGGCTACCGCGGCCGCGAAAACCACATGCGCCCGGCAGACGATGGTTCGGTCGCGCCCTGGCTCGAGATCCTTGCGCGCACGCCAGCCGTCGCCGGCCAGATGCCGGCCTTCGTACAGGAAGTTAGTGAGCGCTCCATCACGGCGTTACTCAGGAACGGCGAGTCCGTGACGATCGAGTGGGACGGCATCCGCTGGGCCAAACCCTTCATCACGTCCAGCGCGTGGGGCTCGTCGCCACGTGCCGCGACCGAGGTTGCGCAGCCTGGCGACCTCATTCGCGTGAAGCTCAATGACGACGGCAAGTGGGTACTCGGCCAGGTGCCCGACGTGAACGGCGGGCTGGTTGCGCTGGACCCGAACACTGGCGCGATCAGGGCGCTGAGCGGCGGTTACGACTTCACGGCCAGCACCTTCAACCGCGTGACGCAGGCGCGGCGCCAGCCGGGTTCGAACTTCAAACCCTTCCTGTACGCCGCGGCGCTCGCGAATGGTTACACGCCGGCAACACTGATCAATGACGCGCCGCTCGCGCGCAGCGACTATCGCCCGGGCAACTTCGAAGGCAACTTCATGGGCCCGATCCGGCTGAAGTATGCACTGACGCAGTCGAAGAACCTCGTGTCGCTGCGCCTGTACGAGGCGCTTGGCGAAGACATCGTAATCCCGTATTTCGGCCGCTTCGGCTTCAAGGCTGCCGAAATCCCGCGCAACGACCTTACCGTGGCGATCGGCTCGCACGCCGTGCTGCCGCTTGAAATCGCGACGGGCTACGCGGTGTTCGCGAACGGCGGCTACAAGATCGAACCGTACCTCATCGAGCGCGTCGTGAATTTCAACGACGGCGAAGTGTTCCGCGCGCGGCCGTCGGTGGTATGCAAGGACTGCAATGGCGCCGCACCGCCGTCGACGTCGGCCGGCGCACAGGTATCCAGTGTCGATGGAGCCCCGTCCGACGCCGCGTCAGGCGTCGAACCATTGCTGGCGAACCAGACCGCGTCGGATTTCGAACCGGCACCGCCGGCGCCGCGTGTCATTGACGAGCGTACGGCCTACATCATGAACACGATCCTGCGTGGCGTTATTACCGAAGGCAGCGGCCGTCCGGTATCACGCGCGCTGGACCGCCAGGACCTCGCCGGCAAAACCGGCACGACGAACGATGCCTTCGACCTGTGGTTCTCCGGTTTCAACGCGGACCTGGTGGCGACGGTATATGTTGGCTACGACCAGCCACAGAGCCTTGGCTCGCAGGAACAGGCGGCAACCGTGTCGACGCCGATCTGGATCGACTTCATGAAGGTGGCGCTCGAAGGCATGCCGGAACGTTCGATGCCGCAGCCGGACGGCCTCGTCACCGTGCGCATCAACAGCCAGACGGGCCTGCGGGCAGGCCCGAACGAGCCGGGTGCGATCTTCGAAACCTTCCGCGAGGAAGACCTGCCGCCATACGGCAACACGCCCACGCAGACGACCACCGTGCAACCGGGCTCTCCGCAGAGGCAGAGCGAACCGGTGTCGGTGTTCTAGGGATACGTAAGGAGGAAGGGCCGGCAGTGTTCCGTCCGGCCCGGACGAACTCAGACTTTGCGCGAACCGAAGCGCTTGTTGAATTTGTCTACGCGACCACCGGAGTCGACGATCTTCTGCTTGCCGCTGAAGAACGGGTGGCAGCGCGAGCAGACGTCGATACGCAGGTCTTCTGCGATCGTCGAACGCGTCTGGAAGGAGTTGCCGCAACCGCAGGTTACGGTGATGTTTTCGTACTTCGGATGGATATCAGCTTTCATCGTTGCCTCTGTGCGGATCGGCTGGGACATAGCCTCCGGGCCTTCCTGTTCGTGATCCGCCGATGCCGCAAACGCGCGGTCCAGCGTCGGCCATCCTGGCCACCAGTGCCATGACCTCGTCCGCAAGTCCGGGTGGTCATTGGATTTTTCCCTATTTTGGCAGGGAAAAAGAGCGCGCATTCTACCAGACAAAGCCCCTCTGGCAAGCCGAGGGTGGCGTGCCAGCGAGGCAGTTCTGCCTGCGCTGACGGAGTTTCGCGGCCCGAGCCGGGCTTATTTGGCGCCCTGCTGCGCCGCGGCAAGCAGCTGGCGATGGTTCTTGACGACCTCATTGAAGATCCGCTGGAAAAGCTCATGGACGAGCTTCCCGTCGAGCCCCTTCTGTTCCGCCGACGCACTGAGGCGCTGCAATTTTTCCTGCTCGCGCACCGGGTCGACAGAGTCGAGGCCATGCTGCGCCTTCAGGCGGCCGACGCGTTCCGTCACGGCGAAGCGCCGCGCGAGAGCTGCCAGGATTTCTTCGTCGATGCTGTCGATGCGTTCCCGGAACTGCAGCAATTCCTGCGGCACGTCGGGCGTGGTCATGGCGGGCTTGGACAAGGGTGGCCTCGTGGCATTCACGTGATGCGGGGTTCGGGCTCGATCGGCCCCGAACCCGGCGAGTCCTGAACCCATCAGCCCCTGAACGAATTAGGTAAAGTTCAGAGGCTGCCTATACTATTGCGGCCCGCCCGTTCACTCAACTTTTCACTCAATATAGCGGACTCGTCCAGCACCGTTTTGCGCAGAGCAGCCTCCCCAGCGTTGTATTTGAATATCGCAGTTCCCTCGCCGCTGCGCACGACCTTCGACTATCTGCCACCTGCCGACGTGCCGCTGCCCGAAGCCGGCATGCGCGTGCGCGTGCGTTTTGGCCGGCAGACGCAGACAGGCTTCGTCATCGGGATCAGCAGCGAGACGGACGTCGCGGCCGACAAGCTGCGCGCCGTCGACAGCCTGCTCGACGACACGCCGCTGCTCGATGCCGACACGCTGAAACTGTATGCCTGGGCCAGCGACTACTATATGTATCCGATCGGCCAGGCCTTGATGACTTCACTTCCGCGCGCGCTACGCGAAGGCAAGGCGCTGTACACGCCCGGCAAACCCTGCTGGCGCATCACGCCGGCCGGCCGCGCGGCGCTCGACGTGAAGGGGGCGCCGCGCCAGGAAGCCCTGCTGAACCTGCTGAAGAATTACGGCGAACTGACGAATGCCGAAGCGTCCGCGCTGCTCGGCAAGCCGGCGGGGGCGCTGTTCAAGGCGCTGGCGGAACGTGGGCTCGTTGCGCCGGCGCTGCGCATCACCGAATCCGGCCCGGTGCAGGTCGCCGACTCGCAGGTGCTCGCGTTGAACCCGGAACAACAGGCCGCCTATGAACGCGTGCGTGCCCGTTTCGGTACCTATGCGCCCTTCCTGCTCGAAGGCATCACCGGCAGCGGCAAGACTGAAATCTACCTGCAACTGATCGCCGACGCCTTCGCGCGCAAGCAGCAGGTATTGCTGCTCGTGCCGGAGATCAGCCTGACGCCGCAAACGATCCGCCGCTTCACCGAACGCTTCCAGTGCAACATCGTGGCCTTCCACTCCGGGCTAAGCGACAAGCAGCGTTGCGACGGCTGGCTCGCGGCGCACAACGGCAGCGCGGACATCGTGATCGGCACGCGTTCGGCCATCTTCACGCCGCTGCCGCGCCTCGGACTCATCATCGTCGATGAGGAACACGACGGTTCATACAAGCAGCAGGAAGGCTTTCGTTACTCCGCGCGCGACGTCGCGATCTATCGCGCGCGCCTGCAGCAGGTGCCGATCGTGCTCGGGTCCGCGACGCCCTCGCTCGAGAGCCTGCACAACGCGATCGAAGGCCGCTATGACCTGCTGCAGCTGACGCAACGCGCCGGCGGCGCGCGCCTGCCCGCCATGCAGCTCGTGGACCTGAAGCTGCAGCAGTTGCGCGAAGGTTTTTCGACGAGCCTCGTGCATGCAATCGGCCGCGAACTCGAGCAGCGCAGGCAGGTGCTCGTGTTCCTGAACCGGCGCGGCTTTGCACCGCTGCTGCTGTGCGGCGATTGCGGCTGGATCGCCGAGTGCCCGCGTTGCGAGCGCAGCTACACGCTGCATCAGCGGCCCGCCGCGCTGCGCTGCCACCATTGCGATGCGCAGAAGCCGCTGCCGCCGGCCTGTCCGACCTGCCGCAGCACGAATCTCACCGGTGTCGGCCTCGGCACCGAGCGCAGCGAAGCGCTGCTGCGCGAGAGCTTTCCGGATTTTCCGATCGTGCGCATCGACCGCGACACGACGCGCCTGAAAGGCAGCCTCGACGCCTACATGGAGCAGATCAACTCCGGCATCCCGTGCATCCTCGTCGGTACGCAGATGCTCGCGAAGGGACACCACTTTCCGCAGGTTACGCTGGTTGCCGTGCTCGACGCCGACAGCGGCCTGTTCAGCGCCGACTTTCGCGGCCAGGAAAATCTCGGGCAGTTGCTGACGCAGGTCAGCGGACGCGCCGGCCGCAGCGATGCGCCCGGACGCGTGCTGATCCAGACCTGGCACAACACGCATCCGGTGCTGCTGCAACTCGTCAACGAAGGCTACGGCACCTTTGCGCGCAGCCTGCTGCAGCAGCGCAGGGACGGTGGCCTTCCCCCGTTCGTGAACTGCCTGTTGCTGCGCGCCGAAGCGAACAAGCGTGAGCTGCCATTCGAATTCCTGCAGGAAGCACGTACGCTCGCGCTGCAGCACGGCACGCGCGAGCTCGAATCATTCGGACCGATGCCGAGTCCGCTCGGCAAGAAGGCCGGGCAGTTTCGCGCGCAGCTGATCCTGCAGGCACCGCGACGCGCAACCCTGCAGCGCATCGGACACCATCTGGTCGACCAGCTCGCCCAGCATCCGCTTGCGCGCAAGTTGCGCTGGTCGGTGGACGTCGACCCGCTCGACTTTTCATAAGGCCGCGATGCCTCTTGGAGGTCGCCAGGCCTGGGTCGCCGCCATGCCGGACTTGAATGCGGTCTGTTCCCTGCGAAGCATTCGCGCCTGCCACGCTTTTCCCGGATAATGCGCCGCACCCAAACCCGCCACGCGCTCCTGCTCCCGATATGGCACAAGACTTTGCCAAGCAACGCAGCATTCCCGATCCCGGCAAACGCCGCCGCGCGGTCAGCAAGACACCTCCGCCCGGCAACGCCAACTGGAGCTGGTTCTTTTCAGGCCTGATGAGCGGCATCATCGTTTCGATCGCCGCCTACCTCGGCATGCTCAAGCTCGAAGAAGGTGCCGTCGAGGAAGCACAGGCGGCGCAACTGGCGGTCGGACCCGAGAACCAGCCAACTTACAGCTTCTATGAAGTCCTGACGCAGGCTGAAGTCGCCGTGACGGCACCCGAGGTAGCAACGCTGCCGGAACAGATCCCTGCAGCGAACCCCGAGCCGGCTGGCGCGGCACCTGTGAACGCTACTGAAGTCACGCCTGCAGTCACGCCGGCCGTCCCGCCGGCGCAAACCGCCAAGATCGAAGCGAAACCCGACCTGTACCTGCTGCAGGCCGGCTCCTACCAGAACCGGCAGGACGCCGAGAACCAGCGCGCACGCATCATCCTGCTGAACCTCAACGCCAACATCGCCGAAGGCATCGTCGGCGGTCGCACGCATTACCGCGTACAGGTCGGCCCCTTCGCCGGCCGCCAGAGCGCCGACGCGGCACGCAGCCTGCTGACGGGCAACGACATCGAGTCGATCTTCCTGCGCGTCGCGCAATAAGCCGCCCATCTTGATAACCGCGGCATCGCCTCCAGATCAGGCGGACCGCAGCCCAGGAGTTTTCATGGAACAACTGCACGGCACCACGATTCTGTCGGTGCGCCGCAACAACAGCGTCGTCATCGGCGGCGACGGCCAGGTCACGCAGGGCCAGACGATCATGAAGGGTAATGCCCGCAAGGTCCGCCGCCTGTACCGCGACCAGGTGATCGCCGGTTTCGCTGGCGGCACGGCCGATGCCTTCACGCTGTTCGAACGTTTCGAGGAACAGCTCGAAAAACACCACGGCAAGCTTACGCGCGCTGCCGTCGAGCTCGCGAAGCTCTGGCGCAGCGATCGCGCATTGCGCCGGCTCGAGGCCCTGTTGCTCGTCGCCGATCGCGATGCGTCGCTGATCATCACCGGCAATGGCGACGTCGTCGAACCGGAGGACAGCCTGATGGCGATCGGATCCGGCGGCGCCTTCGCGCAGGCGGCGGCGAAAGCGCTGCTGACGAATACCGAACTCGATGCACGCAGCATCGTCGAAAAAGGCCTCACGATCGCCGCCGACATCTGCGTGTACACGAACCACCACCTGACGATCGAAGAACTGAAGTACTGACCATGGCCAAACTCAGTCCCCGCGAAATCGCCGCCGAACTCGACAAGCACATCGTCGGCCAGCACGCCGCGAAACGCGCCGTTGCAATCGCGCTGCGCAACCGCTGGCGCCGCATGCAGCTGCCGGAAGACCTGCGCAACGAAGTCTCGCCGAAAAACATCCTGATGATCGGCCCCACCGGCGTCGGCAAAACTGAGATCGCGCGGCGCCTCGCGCGCCTCGCGGGCTCGCCGTTCATCAAGGTCGAAGCCACGAAGTTCACGGAGGTCGGATATGTCGGCCGTGACGTCGATTCGATCATTCGCGACCTCGTGTTCGTCGCGATCAAGATGCTGCGCGAACAGGAAATCGAAAAGGTGAGCCATCAGGCCGCGAACCTCGCCGAGGACCAGGTTCTGGACATCCTGCTGCCTGGCAGCCAGAACAGCGACACCGACACGCGCCAGGTCTTCCGCAAGAAGCTGCGCGAAGGCCAGCTGAACGACAAGGAAATCGAAGTGAAGATCAGCGAGCGTATCGGCGGCATGGAATTCATGGCGCCACCCGGCATGGAAGACATGACGAACCAGCTCAGCAGCATGTTCTCGAGCCTCGGCGCCGGCCGCAAGAAAACGAAGCGCATGAGCGTGAAGGCCGCGCTGAAGGCACTGCAGGATGAAGAAGCAGGCAAGCTGGTCAATGAAGAGGACCTGAAGGCGCGCGCCGTCGAACTGACGGAGCAGACTGGCATCGTCTTCATCGACGAGATCGACAAGGTCGCGAACCGCAACGAAGGCGCGGGCGCTGGCGCCGGCGTGTCGCGCGAAGGCGTGCAGCGCGACCTGCTGCCGCTGATCGAAGGCTCCACCGTCAGCACGAAATTCGGCTCGGTGAAAACCGACCACATCCTGTTCATTGCGTCCGGCGCTTTCCATCTCGCGAAACCGTCCGACCTGATTCCGGAGTTGCAGGGCCGCCTGCCGATCCGCGTTGAACTCGATGCCTTGAGCGCCGACGACTTCAAGCGCATCCTCACCGAACCCGATGCCTCGCTGTGCCGCCAGTACCAGGCGCTGCTCGCGACCGAAGGCGTGGATCTCGAATTCACGCCTGAAGGCATCACGCGCATTTCCGAGATCGCGTGGCAGGTGAACGAGCGCACCGAAAACATCGGCGCGCGCCGCCTGCATACCGTGATGGAAAAGTTGCTGGAAGACATTTCGTTCGCGGCCGATGCGATGGCCAGCAATGGCACGACGCAGTTCGTCGTCGATGCCGAATTTGTCGACAAGCACCTCGTCGAGCTGGCGAGCAACGAAGACCTGAGCCGCTTCATCCTTTAGCAGCGGCTCCGTAGCACGCGCAACCTTACCGACCGACCGCGACGAACACACCATGCAACCGACCGACATCCGCCTGCACAAGAAAACCGCCGTGCTCGAATTGCGCTATGCCGACGGCGGCATCTACTCGCTGCCCGCAGAATTCCTGCGAGTGTATTCACCCTCGGCCGAAGTACGCGGCCATGGCAGGGGCCAGGAAGTGCTGCAAACCGGCAAGCGCTTCGTGACGATCTCGCGCATCGATCCCGTCGGCCATTACGCAGTCCAGCTGCACTTCGACGACGGCCACAACACCGGCATCTACAGCTGGGAATACCTGCGCGAACTGGCGCTCGGCCAGCAGGCCCTGTGGGACGAATACCTCGAACGCCTGAAGGCTGCAGGCGCAAGGCGTGAACCGCTCGAATCGGGCGTGCAGGTCGTCAATATCATGCCGATGAAACCGCTGCATTGAGCGCGGCACCGTGTCGTCGCATACAATGCCGACGCCACCCTGACGAAAGCGCGCCATGACAGCTCCCCCCGACAATAACAGTAGCGACCAGACCACCCACTTCGGTTACCAGCAGGTGCCGGTGACGGAGAAAGCCACGCTCGTCGGCAAGGTCTTCCATTCCGTTGCGCCGAAGTACGACCTGATGAACGACATCGTGTCGCTCGGCACGCATCGCCTGATCAAGCGCTTCACGGTCGAACTCAGCGCCGTGCGCAGCGGCCAGCAGGTACTGGACCTCGCCGGCGGCACCGGCGATTTCAGCCTGCTGTTCGCGCCGATTGTCGGCGACACCGGACAGATCGTGCTCGCCGACATCAACGAATCGATGGTCTCCGTCGGCCGCGACCGCATCATTGACGCCGGCACGACCGGCAACATCACGTACACGCTGGCCAATGCCGAGCGCCTGCCCTTCGCCGACGACAGCTTCGACTGCATCGTGATCGCCTACGGCCTGCGCAACGTCACCGACAAGGCCGCGGCGCTGCGTTCGATGCACCGCGTGTGCAAACCCGGCGGCCGGATGATCGTGCTCGAGTTCTCCAAGCCGCGCTCGGCGCTGCTCGGCAAGGCCTACGACGTGTATTCGAAGTTCTGGCCGATCGCCGGCAAGCTCGTGATGAACGACGCCGCGAGTTACCAGTACCTCGTCGAGTCGATCCGCATGCATCCGGACCAGGAAACGCTGAAGCAGATGGTGCTCGATGCCGGCTTCTCGCGCTGCGCGGTTCACGACGTGATGGGCGGCATCTGTGCCATCCACATCGGATACAGGGACGCCTGATGTCGTTCGCCCTTTTGCAAAACTCGCTGCTGCTGCCGGTCGAACTGATGCTAAACGCGGTGCTCGCCCTCGACGCCGCGAGCAAGCCACGCCTGCAACGCATCGATGGCAACACGCTGGCGGTTCACATGACACAGCCTGCGCTCACCGTGTACGTCATCGTGCGGGGCGGTCGCCTGCAACTCGCCGCGATCCACGAAGGCAGCGAGACCGCGAGCCTGCGCGGCAGCGCAACCGCGTTGCTCGGCCTGCTGCTCCGCCGCGAGCCGGTCGATAGTTTGCATGCACACGGGATAGAGCTGCGCGGCGATACGGCCTTCGTGCAGCAACTGCAAACGATACTGCAGGATCTCGACGTGGACTGGGAATACCAGCTGAGCCGCTTCTTCGGTGACATCCCGACGCAGACCTTCGCCGATGGCCTGCGCGGCGCCCGCGCCCAACTTCGCAATACTGGTGCGCGCGTGCGCGACAACGTCGACGAATACCTGCATGAGGAATCGGGCCTGTTGCCCGATGCGAACTCCCTCGAAGCGTTTTACCGCGACATCGGGGAACTCAAGCTGCGCGCCGAGCGTCTCGAAGCGCGCATCGCACGCCTGAGCCCACCCAGCCAGCAGCCCGAATAGCAGAAAGCCTCCGCTCAGGAGGCTTTCTGGTCTTGAGCCGGAACCTGGAACGACGATCAGGGCGACGTGTTCTGGCCCCACAGCGAACCCAGCACCTCGCCGTTGTGCATGTAGAACACGGCGTCGTCCTTAAGCACCGAGCGATCACCGTACCACGTGTACACCGGTGCGATGAGTCCTACTCCGATGCGGCTGTCCACGACACCACGAGGCTCGCGCTCGCTGGCGGTCTCGGCAATGATGCGCCCCGCCTGCGCGATGCCCTGCGAACCGACTTCGAAGCTATACAGCGCCGTGTGCGTGTAGTCGTACCAGGCCTGCGGCGAACTCGCGTCGAAACCCTGCCATGTCGCCGGACGGTCGTGCAGCTGCACCGGTATCGCGAAGCGCGCCGGCTCATCGCCCTGCGCCGGCAGGAAACTGAACGCATGGTGGTCGTACAGCACGTCTGATTCGGTGCCGCGCTTGCCGAGGATCTTCGAGTCGATCTCGCGCGGATTCGCCGGATCCGATACGTCGAACAATGCAAGCTTCACGCCCTGGTAGAACGCGCCGCCGCGGCCGCCGAAGTTGTCGCCCGTGCCTGTCACGGCGATCGCATCCTTGCCGATGCCGAGCAACAGCGTGTCGGAGACCGGATGCAGGTACTCGGAGTAGCCATCGATCTCGAGTTCGCCGGCGAGTTTCGGCTTCTCCTGCGCGCTGAGGTCGACGACGTACAGCGGATCGGTCAGCCGGAACGTCACGAGATAGGCCCGATCGCCGACGAAGCGCGCCGCATAAAGCTGCTCGCCGGGTTTGCCGATGCCGTCGATCACGCTGACTGTTTCGAGGCGATTGCCGCCCGCTTCCTTCAGCACCGTCAGGCGCGTGCTCGAGCTGTCGTCCCAGGTGTCGCCGACGGACGTCGCCACGTTCAGGTACGCGCCGTTCGCGCCCATGCGGAACGACTTCTTGTCTTCATGCCAGCCCAGATGGCCTTTCACGGTGCCGGAGCCGCGGTAATCGATGCCGTCCGTCGCCAGCGCGAACTTGTGGATCGCCGTCGTGTGTTCCGGGGAGTACACGAGGTTGTCCAGCGCGCGGACGTCGTAGTCCCAGCTCGTCGTTGCGAGGTACAGAGCATCGGAGGTCATGTACAGCGTTTCACTGGAGCCGAGGAAGCAGGTGCTTTCGAACTGCCTCGGGTCCTTCAGCGAGATGCCGGTGATCGTGACGATCGACGGATTCGCGCTGCCGTCGACGGCGCTCACCGGCAGGTAGCAGTCCTTGCTTTGCACGAGCGCCGTGACTTCATCGCGCGAATCGACCACGCGCGGCAGGATTTCGGGCAGCGTCGTTGCATTGATCAGCGCGGCGTTGCGGGCTTCATCCTCCTTCGCGACTGGATAAGGCAGGAAGCCCTCGATCGCAGGCGTGTAGCGCGTGACGACGTACAGCGTGTCGCCGACGACGCGGCTCGAGACGAGCGAGCCATCGAGCGTCAGCTTCTCGAGATTCGTGACATTGGCCGGACTGGATACGTTCAGGAAGTTCAGTTCCGTCTTGCTGTCCTGCCAGCCGCCCCACACGCTGCGCCACAGCCAGTGGCCGCCGCCCTGGCCGCCTACGGTCACCAGCATGTCCTGCCCGAGAATGCCGTCGTCTACGAAGTACATTCCCTGTGGACTTTGTTCGGTGTCGAGCTTGACGGTGCTGACCAGGCTGGCTTTCGGCGTCGTGCTGTCGAGATGCTGCACCTGCAGGCATGAACCGCTGTCGCAGGCGGCAAGCATGAACAGCGTGTCCCCATTTACCTTGATTGTGTCGGCTTCGTCGACGCCGCCTTCCTGCAGGTTGGTCGCCGACGTGCGGCTGGCGGCTGAATCGAGGCTCGGTGCCGCGGTGGCCGTCGCGAAACGCAGTAGCTCGGGATAGCCGTTGTAGTCGCTGCCGTTCAGCAGGCTCTCCTTTATATAGGCTTCCATCGCCTCGGCGGACACGAAACGCTGCAGCGAATCGGTTTCCACTGCCGCGACCGAGAACTTCAACGGCTCCTCGGAGTACACGAGCCTGCCGCCGCCGATGCGATAACCAACGTTGACCGTGTATTCGCCGGCATACAGCGCCTGCTCGCTAAGCAGCGCCAGCGTCTCGTTCGCCTGCAGCAACTTGCTGGCATAGACGGGCAGCGATTGTGGATTGCCGTCCCAGGCCTGCCACTTGCCATTGGAAGATAGCGCCCAGGATTGCGTCGTGTCGCCATTGTCGATGCGGGCGACGACGAACAGGTTTGCACTCTTCCCGACGTCATCGGCCTGCGGTGCAAAGGTATACGCGGCCGAAACGACGTCGCCTTCGACGACGACATCGGCGTAACGGTGCTGCTTCGCCAGGCTGATGCTGCCACTTCCCTGCAGGACCTTCGCCATGGCGACATCCTGCGCCTGCGCCGCGGCGATGCCGAGCGTGCCCGTCGCTGCCATCGCAAGCGCGAGCCGGTTTACAATGTTCCTGCCTGTTTTCATGTGCCGTTCTCCTCGGGTTACATGCGGCCGGGCGACAAAAGGCCCGGCCGGACTGCGCTGACCGGCCGTATACTAGGCAGCAGTTGGAATTAATCTGTTGTGAATTTGTTACGCGGCGCCGTGCACACCTTCGCACAAGGCGTTTACAGAAAGTTACAAATTCCAGCCAATTGATAACAGACCGGGTAGATGGCCGCCGCCGATAATCGCGCGCAACTCTTCACGATATCCTGACCTTGTCCCGGCACCGCCATGAAGCATCCACGCAAGCATTTGCCCCGCACGCCAGCCCTCGGCAGCCTGCTCCTTGCACTGCTTGCCGCCGCCGGCAGTGCAGCGGCCACCGCGCAGGAGGCCGAGCGTTCGTGGAACCTGGCGATCGCCCTCGGCCACGGCGAACGCAGCAATCCGCTGATCAACGGTGATTCGATCGACATCGAAGCCGTCGTCGACTTCTCGTGGTACGGCGAGCGTTTGTTCTTCGACAACGGCGACTTCGGCTTCATGCTCCATGAAGAGCGCAATTACTCGTTCAACCTCGTCGCGACCTTCAACAACGAACGGAATTTCTACAACTACCTGACCGGACGCACATTCGGTCTCGACAGCATCGGCGAGAGTTTTCGTACGACGCATTTCGCCCCGCCCTTCGCGCCGTCCGCCCCTGGCGATGAAGGCCCTGTCGACAGCCTCGTGCCTGGCGACATGCCGGACGTAGGCGGCAACTACGATCCGGAAAGCAGCTTCCTCGAAGCGCTGGGCCTGCCCGCCAGCACGAGCACGGACTTCGTAAACCAGAACGCCGAACTCGCCGACCGCGACTTCGCGCTCAATGGCGGCCTCGAGTTCCTGTACATCAGTCCCTGGGGCGACGTGCAGGCGCAGGTGCTGAGCGATGTCAGCAGCACGCACGACGGGCAGGAGGCCTGGCTGTCGTGGTCGCATCCCTGGTACACGCACAGCAACGAATTCACGCTGACGTTCGGCGCGGAATGGAAAAGCAGCGACCTCGTGTCGTACTACTACGGCGTGCGCCCCGACGAAGCCTTCCCCGGCCGCCCGGCGTACACCGGCGGCTCCGGCACCAACGGTTTCATCCGCTTCGCCGCGCGCCACGCCTTCACCGAACGCTGGCACCTCGTCGGCATGATCGAGCGGGAGTTTCTCAGCAGCGCGATCAGCAATAGCCCGATCGTCGACGAGACGCGCGTGGACACCTTTTTTGCCGGCCTGTATTTCAGTTTCTAGAAAGGATTCGGTACTTCGTGACACTACATAACAATAAAAAACCTCGCCGCCGCCTCCACGCGCCAGCCCGCCTTGCGCTCGTGGCCCTGCCAGCACTGCTGCTTGCATTCCCCGGCCAGGCGAGCGAAAGCGATGCGCCGGCGTTTCGCCTGTTCGTGCGCCCTTCGATCTGCGTGTCGTACGACAGCGAAGCGCCGTGCACGATGTCGATGGAAGTACGCTGGGAAGGCGAAGCGCCGGCCGATGTCTGCCTGCGAGATGCCGTAGCGCCGCCGATGCTGCACTGCTGGCAGGATAGCGATCGCGGCCGTGTCGAGATCGATTACGCGAACACCATCGACGTGCGCTACCAGCTCGTCGAGGAACGTTCGCAGGGCGTGCTCGCCGAAGCGGAAGTGAAAGTCATCAATCGTGACCTGCGCGATTCGCGCAAACGGCGCCGGCACGTGTGGAGCATCCTGTAATGCCTGCGCCGGTACGACTGCTGCTGATCGAAGACGACGTGCGCCTCGCGCAGCTCGTCAAGGACTACCTGACGCACGAGAACTTCAGCATCACCGTGGAGCACCGCGGCGACAGCGCGCTCGAGAATTTCGATCCGGCTGCCGTCGACATCGTGATCCTCGACCTGATGCTGCCCGGCATGGACGGCCTGAAAGTGTGCAGCGGCCTGCGCCGGATCTACCATGGCCCGATCCTGATCCTGACCGCGAAGAGCAGCGACATCGACCACGTGATGGGGCTGGAACTTGGCGCCGACGACTTTGTGCACAAGCCGATCGAGCCGCCAGTGCTGCTCGCGCGCCTGCGTGCGCTGCTGCGCCGAACGCAAAGTGCGCCGGTAGAGCAAGCGCCGGGTGACAACCTGACGTTCGGCGCACTCAGCATCAACGTGCGCGCGCACGAAGTGCGGCTCGGCGGCGATGTCGTCGACTTCACGACGCAGGAATTCGAGCTGCTGCACTTCCTCGCGCGCAATGCCGGCAAGGTGCTGAGCCGCGACGACATCTTCAATAACATCCGCGGCATCGAGTACGACGGCCTCGATCGCACGGTTGACGTGCGCATTTCACGCCTGCGCAAGAAGCTGCAGGACAACCCGAGCCAGCCACAGCGCATCAAGACCGTATGGGGCAAGGGCTACCTCTTCGTCGGCGACGCGTGGAACTGAAGCGCCAGCCTACATGACACGTAACGCCCCTTCGTTCACCTTCTTTCGGGCCTATGGCGCGATCGTGCTAGGCATCGTGCTGGTCGCGCTGCTGCTCGACCAGCTGCTGCTATCGTTCGCCGCCGACGACCAGGAGCAGGCACTGGTGCAGCAGTACACGCCCGTGTTCCGCCTGCTGCAACGCGAACTCGACGGCCTCGCGCCCGATGCGATCGGACCGCACGTGGCCTTCGACATCGGCGACATCGGCATACCGGTAACGGTCGTTTCACTCGATGATTTCGCGATCGCCGACGACCTGCAGGCGGCAAAGGGTGCAGTACACGTGTTTTACGACAGCGACGGCGCGCCGATGCTGTACCAGCGCATAGCCGGCACGCGCCAGCTGCTCGCACTCGGCCCGCTACCGCAGGACCTGCAGGCGGGCTGGCTCGACGTATTCGTGATCTCGGCGTATTACGCGCTCGTTGCGCTGATCCTGCTGCTGTGGATTCGACCGTTCTATCGCGACCTGAGCCGGCTGCGCGGCGCCGCGGCCGAACTCGGCAAGGAGGATTTTGCCACCCGGGTGCAGCTCGGCGAGAAGTCGCACATCTATCCGGTTGCGCAGTCGTTCAATGCCATGGCGGATCGCATCGAGTACCTCGTGTCGGCGCATCGCGAACTGACGAATGCCGTCTCTCACGAACTGCGCACGCCGCTTGCGCGCTTCAAGTTCAGTCTCGAGATCCTCGCGCGCAGTACCGATGCCGACAAGCGCCAGCAGTATCTCGACAACATGAAGGCAGACGTCAGCGAGCTCGAACAGCTGATCGACGAGATGCTCAGCTACGCGCGCCTCAGTGAACAAAACCTGCTGATGAAGCTAGTGGACATGGACCTGCGCCAGTGGCTGCAACAGGAACTCACCGCCTATGCCAACGAGCCGATCCGCGTGGCCTGCAGCTTCGCCGTGCAACCGTCCACGGGGGACTATCGGGCCAGTTTCAATCCTGAGCTGATGGCGCGTGCGCTGCATAACGTCGTGCGCAACGGCCTGCGCTACGCACGTTCGATCATCAACGTGCATGCGCAGCTGAACGGCACGTCGATCACGATCCGCATCTGCGACGACGGCCCCGGCATTCCGCCGGCGATGCACGAGAAGATCTTCGAGCCTTTTTCACGCCTCGAAACGAGCCGCGACAAGGCCAGCGGCGGCTACGGCCTCGGCCTCGCGATCGCGGCGCGCATCCTGCAGCGGCACCAGGGTCGTGTCAGCGTCGCGAATTGCGAGCCGAATGGCACATGCTTCACGCTGGGCTGGCCGCGACATGCACGGACCGGTAAAGCTGGCTAGGACACCCACTTCAACGACGCCTGACAGGGTCGGGACCTGTCTCAAATTCCACAGTGGCGTCCGCAGCGATGCGTGTCATTCCCGCAGGCCGCCATACACCCGGCGCTCGAAGCCCTGCAGCACCTCGATCGCGTCGTCGTCATAGAACGGCAGGTACTGCATCAGCAGCACGCCACCGATGCCACGCTCCGGGTCGATCCAGAATTCCGTGTTGAAGATGCCAGCCCACGCGAGGCTGCCGACGGAGCGCATGCCGTCTGCCTGTTCCTCGGTGCGCTGGAAGCCGAGCGAGAACGTGTCGACGCCGGCGCCGATCGGGAAGTCCTCGCTCGTCAGCGTGTTCGTACTCTCCATGCGTTGTACGCGCACGCCATTCGAGCCCGGCTCCTTCATCAGCGCGACGGTTTCCGGCTTCATCAGCTGTCGGCCGTCTACCGTGCCGTCGTTCAGGATCAGGCGAATGAATTGCGCATAGTCGCGCGCGGTTCCGGACAGGCCGCCATCGCCCTGGTGCGGCGACGTGATTGCGCCGTCGGGATTCGGCTGTTCGACGAGTTGCGTGCCGTCGCTCCGATGTACCGTCACGACGCGTGCATTCCTGTCGGCAGGCACGTCATAGGTCGTGTCCGCCATGCCGAGGGGATCGAGCAGGCGCGCCTTCATGTAGGCGAACAGCTCCTCTCCTGTCACCGCTTCGACGATGTCGCCGAGCACGCGCGTGCTCTCACCGTAGTGCCATTGCGTCCCGGGTTCGAACAGCAGCGGATATGACGTCGCGCGCGCGCCCGGCACGCCGTCCATCAGCCTGGCGAGGATGTCGCTCGTGAACGTATAGCCGAGGCCCGACGTGTGCGTCAGCAGATGCCGGGCCGTCATCGCGTTCCGCGCGGGTTGGGCGGTGTACGTGCCGTCATCGGGATTGAACGACGCGAACACCTGCGGGTTCGCCAGCTCCGGCAAGTAGGTACCCACCGGTGCGTCGATGTCGAGCTTGCCCTCCTCCGCCAGCATCATCACCAGTGCCGACGTAACCGGCTTCGTCATCGATGCGAGGCGGAATATGGCATCGGTCGTCATCGGCGTGGCATTGTCGCTGTCCATCAGGCCGAAGGCTTCTTCGTACACGATGCCATCCTTGTTGACGACGAGCGCGACCATGCCGGGTACCCGCGTCGTGCCGATCGCGTCGGCGAGGTAGGCCCCGACTTCGGCCTTCCCTTCATCACTGAGCGTTTGCGCATCGAGGTTGAATGAGGCGGAGATGATCAATGCCGCGGCCAGGGGTGTGATCGGCGACCTGCAAATGCGTCCGGAGACGCGGGCGCGAGAGGCTTTGAACGTCGTCATGGCGGGTACCCTGTGATGTGGTTTCAGCGATGCGTGGGGCTGCTTCCGCTTACCGCATCGCCCCCACTTTTCTTTCACGAGGCGCCTGCTATTTTTGCCCTCCCCGGCCTTTTGAGCTATTGTGGCCGCCCTTCGTCCGGCCCCGTGTCGCATGCAGCCCTCCCTACGAAAGTACCTGAGATTACTGAGGATTTACCGCACTGCGGCGCGCTATCGCCTCGGCGAAATGCTTGAAGTCCTGCCCGGTACCAGCTGGCTCGCCGCGCTGCTGGATCTTCCCTTCGTGCGCGGCAACGACACCGCGCACCTCAGTCGCGGCCTGCGCCTGCGGCTCGCACTCGAGGAGCTCGGGCCGATCTACGTGAAGTTCGGCCAGCTGCTGTCGACGCGACGCGACGTCGTGCCGGCCGATCTCGCCGACGAACTCGCACTGTTGCAGGACAAGGTCGCGCCGTTCGACGGCCTGGCAGCGAAGCAGCTGATCGAAACCGCGCTCGGCTATCCGCTTGAGGAGAAGTTCAGCAGCTTCGACATCGTGCCGCTGGCGTCCGCCTCGGTTGCGCAGGTGCATACGGCAAAGCTGCACAGCGGCGAAGACGTCGTCATCAAGGTCGTGCGCCCCGGCATCGAACGCGTCGTCGCCGACGACGTCGCGCTGCTCCACGCGATCGCCGAGCTCGTCGAAGCGCGCATCGAGGGCAGCAAGCGCCTGCGGCTGCGTGAGATCGTGCGCGATTACGAACACGTGATCTTCGACGAGCTGAACCTGCTCAGCGAAGCCGCGAACACCGCGCAGCTGCGTCGTAACTTCGAAGGATCACAGCAACTGTACGTGCCGCTCGTGTACTGGGATTATTGCCGCAGCAACGTCCTCGTGCTGGAGCGCATCTACGGCATTCCGGTGAGCCACATCGACGAGATCCGCGCCGAAGGCATCGACATCAAGCGGCTCGCCGAAACAGGCGTCGAGATCTTCTTCACGCAGGTTTTCCATCACAGCTTCTTCCACGCCGACATGCATCCTGGCAATGTCTACGTGTCGCGCGCGCACAAGCAACAGCCCCAGTACATCGCGCTCGACTGCGCGATCATCGGCAGCCTCAGCCGCGACGACCAGCAGTACCTCGCGCGCAACCTGCTTGCGATCTTCAAGCAGGATTACCGCCGCGTTGCGGAACTGCACGTCGAAAGCGGCTGGGTGCCGCCGGACACGTCGATACCCGCGTTCGCGGCAACCATGCGTGCCGTGTGCGAGCCGGTGTTCCAGAAGCCGATCAGTGAAATCTCGTTCGGCCAGCTGCTGCTGCAGCTGTTCCGCACGGCCGGACGCTTCAACATGGAAGTGCAACCCTCGCTCGTGCTGCTCCAGAAAACCCTGTTGAACATAGAAGGCCTCGGCAAGCAGCTGTATCCGGAGCTCGACCTTTGGAAGACCGCACTGCCCTTCCTCGAACGCTGGCAGCGCGAGCGGCTGTCGCCGCTGACAACGCTGCGCAAGGTGAAAGAGCGCCTGCCTGAATGGATAGAACAGGCGCCGGATCTGCCCGACCTCGTGTTTCGCGCGCTGCAGCAACAGGCTGGCGGCCACCAGGACATCGAGCGGCTTCGTCTGCGCGTACGTGAACTCGAGCTTGCGCAGGCCGCGACCTCGCGGCGCACGCGCGTCTGGATCGTGCTGCTAACAGTCGCGATCGTGGCGGCTTTATACGCGGCCTGAGTAAAATGGGTTATGCTAAAAGCCACAAAACATGCATGTTCGTGTGGCAGACTCGAAACCGTCACGGGCTAAATTCAGGACATTCCGGGAGTTAACTATGGGCGCAGGCGCATTCAGCATCTGGAAACTGCTCATCATACTGGCCATCATCATGGTGATCTTCGGCACGAAGAAGCTGAAGTCCTTGGGCACGGATCTCGGCGGCGCGATCAAGGGCTTCAAGAACGCGATGGACGACGGCAAGAAAGATGACCTTGCGGATGGTACGAACGACAGCGCGGCGATGAATGGCGCGACGATCGATGTAAAACCCGAACGCGTAGAAGAACCCCGCTGAGGCGCTGCCCCAGCCCCACTCCGGCAATTCCATGCAATCCCCTTCGTGGCTTTCGGCCATTCGTTTCGACGCCCATGGCCTCGTGCCCGTCATCGCGCAAGACTGGCAGACTGGCGCAATCCTGATGCAGGCCTTCGCGAATCGCGAAGCGCTCGAACTCGCCGTCCGCGAAAACCGCGCAATCTACTGGTCGCGCTCGAAACAGCGGCTGTGGCGCAAGGGCGAGGAATCCGGCCACGTGCAGGTCCTGCATGGCGTTCTGCTCGACTGCGACGGCGACAGCCTGATCTACGTCGTCGAACAGCTCGGCGGCATTGCCTGCCATACGGGGCGCGTCAGCTGTTATTACCGCCGGCTGCTGCCGGAAGGATCGTGGGAGACCGTCAGCGACGTGTTGAAGGATCCCGAACAGATTTACCAGGCAGTACCGAAGGATTAGGCCCCGCCTTGTCCAGCACAGGCATCCCTGGTGCGGACTTGTCTTGTACGGCCCCGCCCATATAAAGAAGGAAGAAGGTCTATTGTCATGAGTGACACGCTGAACCGGCTCGCGGACATCATCGAGCAGCGCAAACAGGCGAGCCCCGACTCGTCGTACGTTGCGAAACTGCAACACGCGGGGCTGAACAAGATTCTCGAGAAAGTTGGCGAGGAAGCCATCGAAACCATCCTCGCCGCCCGCGACGTCGAACAGGGCGCCGGCAAGGAGAAACTGATCGCCGAAACCGCCGACCTGTGGTTCCACTCGCTCGTGATGCTGGCCCAACTCGACTGCAAGCCGGCAGACGTACTGAAGGAGCTCGAGCGCCGCTTCGGCGTGTCGGGCCTGGAAGAAAAGGCCGCACGCCGCTGATAGAATGGCGTCCGGCCTCATCGACTTACGAATCAGATTCAGGAGCTCGTCATGGGCGCATTCAGCATCTCGCATCTCCTCATCTTCCTTGCCGTGGTCGTGCTGATCTTCGGCACGAAGAAACTGAAAAACCTCGGCTCTGACCTCGGCGGCGCGATCAAGGGCTTCAAGAACGCGATGGACGACGAGAAGAAGGACGACACCCTGCCGCCGCAGCAACTGCCACCCGGCACGGACACGAACGCCGTGAATTCGAGCGCCGAGAAAGTCGACGACAAGCGCTAGGCTGCGCGCGGGTTCCGGACATCCACGATGGACAATATTGGCTTCACTGAACTCGTCCTGCTCGGCGTCATCGCGCTGGTCGTGCTCGGCCCTGAAAAACTGCCGGGCGCGATACGCACGGCAAGCCTGTGGATCGGCCGCCTGAGACGCAGCTTCAACACGATAAAGACGGACATCGAACGCGAAATCGGCGCCGACGAAATCCGGCGCCAGCTGCGCAATGAAGCGATCATGGACAAGTTCAAGCAGACGAAGGCGCAGGTGAACGACGCGGTGAACATCGCGCGCAAGACGACGGATGAAATCCGCAAGAGCGTCGAGCTCGAAGCGAAGGCGATCGAGACGGCGACGGCGCCTGTTACGACACCGCAGCCCGCCGCTCCCGCGGCCATCACGAACAGCGACGCCGCCATTTCTGCGCCGGCTGCAGCAGCGGCGTCCGCAATACCGGCATCTCCTGCACCGTCCTCCGTACCTGTGTCGGCTCCTGCATCGGCGCCAGCGGCTGCAGCACCCGAAGCGGCCGCCACACCCTCCGGGAGCGACAAGACCCCATGAGCGCGAAGGAACAGACTCCCCCGGAGGAAGAGCTCAAGGAGCAGCCGCTTATCTCGCACCTCGTCGAGTTACGCGACCGCATCCTGCACGCGCTGATCGCGGTGATCGTGGTTTTCCTCGCGATGGTCTACTGGGCCAACGACATCTTCGAGTTCGTCGCCGTTCCGCTGACCTCGGTACTCGATCCGGACGTGCAGGCACAGGTCCTGCGCCCGATGGACGCCTTCATGGTGCCCTTCAAGCTGACGTTCATGATCGCGCTGTTCATCTGCGTGCCGTACATCCTGCACCAGGCCTGGGCCTTCATTTCACCCGGCCTGTACCGGCACGAGATCCGCGTGACCTTCCCGATCCTCGTCTCCACGGTGATCCTGTTCTACACAGGCATCGCATTTTCGTATTTCGTGATTCTCGGTTTCGTCTTCGAGTTTCTCGTCAGCATTGCCCCCGATAGCGTCACCGTTGCACCCGACATCGGCGCATACCTCAGTCTCGTGACGAGCCTGTGCCTCGCCTTCGGGCTCGTCTTCGAAATCCCAGTGGCTATCGTGCTACTGGTAATCTCGGGTGTCGTGACACCGGCATGGCTCGTCGAAAAACGGCAGTACGCAATCATCACGAACTTCGGCATTGCGATGCTCGTGACGCCCGCGGACCCGTATTCGATGATCATGATGGCCATTCCGATGTGCCTGCTGTACGAAGCCGGCATCATCGCGAGCCGCCTGTTCTACCGACCAGGCGCCAGCCAGGAAGCCGACGCGACGGAGTAGTCGCCTCTGCGTGGAGGGAAGCCCCCCTTTCGGTGTTTTGGATCCCGGTTCTCCAGCTCTCTGGACTTCCGCTACCCTCCGCTCTCGGCACGACAGCTCCCGGTCCTTCTTCCAGGATTCCGCCTCAGGACTTCAGCAGGAACGTCACCGGGCCATCGTTCACGAGGCTGACCTGCATGTCGGCGCCGAAGCGTCCGCAGGCCACATCATGATGCGCGTTGCGCGCCTGGCTCAGGAAATATTCGTAGAGTTGTTCGGCTTCCGCCGGAGGCTTGGCGCTCGAGAAGCTGGGCCGCAGGCCTTTCGCGGTGTCCGCCGCGAGCGTGAACTGCGACACGATGAGTAATCCGCCCTTCACATCCTGCACGCTGAGATTCATCTTGCCGCCGGCATCGCCGAACACGCGATAGGCCAGCACTTTCTTCAGCAGCCTGTCGGCGTCGGCGCTGTCATCGTCGCGTTCGACGCCGAGAAACACGAGCAGGCCAGCACCAATCGCACCGACCCGCTCGCTGCCGACTTCCACCGCCGCATGCCTGACACGCTGGATCAGGGCGAGCATGCGGTGTCTCGCTTACTCTTTACCGCGCGACGCGCGCTTGCGATCGGCTTCGAGCAGGAAGCGCTTGCGCAAGCGGATGAAGTTCGGCGTGATCTCGACGAGCTCGTCGCTGTCGATGAACTCCATCGCCTGTTCGAGGCTGTGGCGGATCGGCGGCGTCAGGAAGATGTTGTCGTCGTTGCCGGCGGCACGGATGTTCGTCAACTGCTTGGCCTTCGTCGGGTTGACGACAATGTCGTTCTCGCGGCTGTGCAGGCCCACGATCATGCCTTCGTACACTTCGGTGTTAGGGTCGATGAACAGTCGGCCGCGTTCCTGCAGCGTATTCATCGCATACGCGAGCGTCTTGCCCTTCACCATCGAGATCATCACGCCGTTGATGCGCTGGCCGATTTCGCCGGGCTTCATCGGACCGAAGTGATCGAAGATGTGCGTCAGGATGCCGGTGCCGGACGTCATGCTCATGAACTGCGTGCGGAAGCCGATCAGTCCACGCGTCGGCACGATGAACGAGAGACGCGTGCGGCCCTTGCCGTCCGTCGTCATCTCCTGCATTTCGGCTTTACGCTTGCCGAGTTCCTCGATGATTCCACCCTGGTGCTGCTCTTCGATGTCGATTACGAGGTTTTCGTACGGCTCATGCGTTTCGCCGTTCACCTGTTTCAGGATCACCTGCGGACGCGACACGGCCAGTTCGAAACCTTCGCGGCGCATCGTTTCGATCAGCACTGACAGATGCAGTTCGCCGCGACCCGACACGATGAACTTGTCAGCCGTTTCGCCGGGTTCTACGCGCAATGCCACGTTGTGGATCAGCTCGCGCTCGAGGCGGTCCTTGAGGTTTCGGCTCGTCACGTACTTGCCATCGAGACCGGCGAACGGCGAATCGTTCACCTGGAAGGTCATCGTCACGGTCGGTTCGTCGACTGTCAGCGGCGGCAGGATTTCGGGATTCTCGGGGTCGCAGATCGTGTCGGAGATGTGCAGTTCGTCGATACCGGTGATGCAGATGATGTCGCCGGCGCTGGCTTCGGGGGCGTCGATGCGATCGAGGCCCATATAGGTTTTGACGAGGCCTATCTTCGCCTTGCGGCTCTTGCCTTCGATGTCGAGCACGACGACCGGCATGTTCACTTTGACCTTGCCGCGCGTGATGCGACCGACGCCGATGACGCCGAGATACGACGAATAATCCAGCGCGCTGATCTGCATCTGCAGCGGACCGACCGCGTCGACCTTCGGCGGTTGCACGCGATCGACGACGAGCTGGAACAGCGCGTCCATGTTGTCTTCGAGTTTCTTCGGATCGTTGCCTGCCTTGCCCTGGAGCGCGGAAGCGTAGATTACCGGGAAGTCGAGCTGCTCGTCGGTGGCACCAAGACGATCGAACAGGTCGAACACTTCGTTCAGCACCCAGTCCGGCCGCGCGCCGTCGCGGTCAACCTTGTTGATGACGACGATCGGCTTGAGCCCGCGCGCGAAGGCTTTCGACGTGACGAATCGCGTCTGCGGCATCGGGCCGTCGACGGCGTCGACGAGCAGCAATACGGAGTCGACCATCGACAACACGCGCTCCACTTCGCCACCGAAGTCGGCGTGGCCGGGTGTGTCGACGATGTTGATGCGATAACCCTTCCAGCGTACGGCCGTGTTTTTCGCGAGGATCGTGATGCCTCGCTCCTTTTCCTGGTCGTTAGAATCCATCACGCGTTCTACTTCTTTACCGCGCGTTTCGAGCGTGCCGGACTGTTGCAGCAGCTTGTCGACGAGCGTGGTCTTGCCATGGTCGACGTGCGCGATGATGGCGATGTTGCGGATGGTCTCGATCACTGGGATACCTGGAGGGGTAGGGGTGTAGGGGTAAAAGGCGCGCGATTATACACAAAAAGGGGGCAGACCACTTTTGCCACACACTAAATGCGGCAAACGGCACCGCTTATTTGCTGCGGGGTGGCCGCCCCCCTTTTAAGAAGGCATGCGGGTCAGGGCCGGTAAACTCCAACATTCAAAAACCCGGACTCCTTCAAATGGCTCGCATGCAGGCGGCTCATGACGCCTTTCGCGCAATAAAGCAGGTAGGTTTTATCCTGGTCCAGTTCTGCGAAGGCCTTGTTGAGCCGATAGAACGGTAGCGCCAGCAGCACATTGCCGCGTAGGTCCAGGGGCCTCAGCTCTGCTTCGTCGGGATGGCGTATGTCGATAATCACCGCGCCGGCTTGCGGGGCCTGCACTTCCTCGATCGTCGCCACGGCCTGAAGCTCTTCCATACGCATGTCACGGATGTCGAGTGCAGTGCGATCTGCCAGCGCCTGTTCCAGGATCGCGAAATCGAAGCGCGTCTCTTCATGTTCGATGCGATGCCTTTTCGCCCGCGTCGTCGGCTTCACGGAAATGACACCGCAGTATTCCGGTATCACGGCGGAGAATTCTTCGGTCCCGATCTTCCGCGCAAGATCGACGATGTCCTGCTTGTCGCTCATCGCGAGGGGACGCAACACGAGCATGTTCGTCACATCGTCGATCACCGCCAGGTTCTGCAGCGTCTGGCTCGAGACCTGTGCGATGCTCTCGCCAGTGACGAGCGCTTCGACCTCCAGGTACTGCGCGACGCGTTCCGCCGCGCGCAGCATCATGCGTTTGAGCACGACGCCCATTTGCGAGTTCTCGACTTTCTCGAGAATCTCCGCGACGACGCCCTCGAATGGCACCGTGATGAACTGCACCTGATGCGAGGCTCCGAACTTCAGCCACAGATAAAGCGCCACTTCCTTTACGGCGATTTCATGTTCACGGCCGCCGAGATTGAAGAAGAGGTAGTGCGTGCGCAGCCCACGCTTCATCGCGAGGAAGGTCGCCACGGCCGAATCGAATCCGCCGGAGATCAGCGACACGACGCTGTCGGTCGTGCCGATCGGGAATCCACCAATACCGTCCTGGCTCGCTTCGACGAGGAAGAGCGCATCGTCGCGAATTTCGAGTGCGACAGTAACATCAGGGTTCGTGAGGTTCACGCGGGCGGCTTCCGTGTCGCGCAGCAGGCCCGCGCCGACAAAGCGATCGACATCCATCGAACGAAACGCATGCTTGCCCGCGCGCCGGCAGCGCACGGCGAAGCTCTTGCCCCGCAGCGCCTCCGCGTGCTGCGCCTTCACGAGTGCGAGAATGCCGTCGAAGTCAGGCAGCGAATGCGCCTGTACTCGGCTGAAGCTCCAGATGCCCGGCGTGTTGCGCAGCACGTTTTCCACCTGCGGCAGCAGCGCGGCGTGCGCTGCAGGCACGTCGACGTCGAGATAATCCCAGTGGGCCACGACTGAAATGGCATCGGGCGCATGGGCATCGGCCGCCTTGTCGACCAGGCCGACGTGCATCCGCAACAGGCGCGCGAGGTTTTTGCGCAGCTGGCGGCAGAAGCGCGTGCGCACGATGCGGCTCTTCGTCGTCATTTCGGGGGAGTATTTGATCAGGTACTTCATCGGACCTCGGCGGGACTTTCGGCGGACGAGCGCGACCGAGGCCGCGATGCTTTTTAGCGCACAACTCGCACCAATTTGGTTCGTTTGTAAATTTAACGCATCAATTTGGTGCGAATCCGGACACTGAATGCTAAAAAAGCGAGTAAATTCACGCCTTTCAAGTTACTGGTCAATGGCATATATTTTGCTCCCCCTGAATTGCCGGTGACAAGCCGCAATGCAGCGGCCAAACGCCGAACAGCGAGAAAAAACCGACAAGAAGCCACCGTGAAAGCGTAAGTCCGAGCTGCGTCAGTGGTTTCTCGACAACAACACTAATTTTTCCCAATGGCCACAGACATCCAGCCCAGGCTGGAAGCATGCTCTACGGAGGCAACGTAATATGTCTGAGAAGACTCTGAAACTGATCAAAGATAACAACGTAAAGTGGGTTGACCTCCGTTTTACCGATACGAAAGGCAAGCAGCAGCACGTTACGTTCCCGGCCAGCAAGGTGAACGCAGGCTTCTTCAACGGCCAGATGTTCGACGGTTCGTCGATTGCTGGCTGGAAAGGCATCAACGAATCCGACATGGTGCTGATGCCCGATGACAGCACGGCAGTGCTCGATCCCTTCGCCGAAGAGCCGCAGGTCAACGTCGTGTGCGACATTCTTGAGCCCGCCACGATGTCAGGCTATGGCCGCGATCCGCGCAGCATCGCGCGCCGCGCCGAGGAATACCTGAAGTCGACGGGCATTGGCGATACCGCCTACTTCGGCCCGGAGCCTGAGTTCTTCATCTTCGACGACGTGAAATACCGCACGACGATGGGCTACTGCATGAGCCAGATCATCTCGCAGGAAGCCGCGTGGAGCACCGACAAGGACAAGGAAGACGGTCCGAAAGGCCACACGCCGCGCGTCAAGGGCGGCTACTTCCCGGTTCCGCCGATCGACTCGCTGCACGACATCCGCGCTGCCATGTGCAGCACGATGACGGAAATGGGCCTCGACGTCGAAATCCACCATCACGAAGTGTGCAACGCCGGCCAGTGCGAAATCGGCGTATCGTTCAACTCGCTGATCAAGAAAGCAGACGAAGTGCAGACGCTGAAATACGTCGTGCATAACGTTGCTGCAGCCTTCGGCAAAACCGCGACCTTCATGCCGAAGCCGATCGTCGGCGACAACGGCAACGGCATGCATGTGCACCAGTCGATCTTCAAGGGCGGCAAAAACGTGTTCGCCGGCAACGGTTACGCGAACCTGTCCGACGAAGCGCTGTACTACATCGGCGGCATCATCAAGCACGCCAAGGCACTGAACGCGATCGGCAACGCCTCGACGAACTCCTACAAGCGTCTCGTCAAGGGCTTCGAAGCACCGACGCTGCTTGCGTACTCCGCGCGCAACCGTTCCGCATCAATCCGCATTCCGTACATCCTCGGCGGCAACCCGAAAGCGGTGCGTATCGAAGTTCGTTTCGGCGACTCGACGGCGAACCCGTACCTGTTCTTCGCCGCGATGCTGATGGCCGGCATCGACGGTATCAAGAACAAGATCCATCCGGGCGAACCGGCGTCGAAAGACCTGTACGACCTCGAGCCGGAAGAAGAAGCGAAGATCCCGCAGGTTGCAGACGACCTGCTGGACGCCCTCGACCACCTCGACAAGGACCGCGCGTTCCTGACCGCCGGCGGCGTGTTCACCGACGAAACGATCGACGCCTACATCGAAGTGAAGAAGGCGGAACACACGCTGGTCAACATGACCACGCATCCGCTCGAGTTCGAGCTGTACTACAGCTGCTGAGAACGAGCCCGGGGCGGGTCTGACCCGCCCTGTGGGGGATCTGTCCCCTTTTGGTGAGAGAAGCCCGCCGCTCGGCGGGCTTTTTTTGTGCACGCAAAGCCCTGTTCAGCACCACGTCGCACCAAATCGGTGCATAATGCCAGACGAGTCTCGTTCCGAAAGGCTGATTTTTCTGAAGTTTCGGGCCGGTGGATGGCTAACCCTTCTGGTGCAGTAATTGCATAGCAGGGTTTGCCCAAACCGACGGATATGCAGCGATGAATACTGCGTACGACCAAGCCAGGTTTCTCGCGCCAGTGAACATTGAAAATTTCAATACCAGCCTGCTCGATAACCTGACGACCGCCCTGGTAGTACTCGACCAGGATTACTGTCTTTACCACATGAACCCCTCCGCCGAGGCGCTGCTCGAAACGAGCCAGC
>DASWWP010000071.1:0-10431 GCA_036405915.1 Pseudomonadales bacterium | reverse complement strand
CTGGTCTTTACAGCGGCAGCATAAGGAATTCCACGTTTCGGTAAATCCGTTGACGATCAATCGCTTACACTCCCTATCTACAAAAGGAATTACCCAAGGGCAATCCCCCTCACCAAATTTCACGCATCATTATCCGGTACGCATCAAATACTTACATAGCCTTTCTCGACATCGTGCATCTCACCGGGATGCGGCCAGTCAGCTGCTTCTGGTCGTCGTACCGCAAGGACCCCAGTCCACGTGCGAAGCAAAAATTGCCAAGGACTCAACGAGCCCGGCAGGAAACGCCTGGATTCTTTTTATTTCAATTGTTTACAAGAAAAATCTAACGTCAGGCCATAGATCCTTCAACGCCCCCGGCTGCGATTGTCTAACGCCTTGCCCCTTGGCCTGTGGGAACCTTTCGCGCACCGATTTCAGGGCGCGACATCTTACTTATCAACCATATAGAGGCCATTCCTCGACACCTCACCAACTTGAGACCCAAGGTCCGCTCATCCCGCCGCTACACGGCACTCGCTGCAGCACAACTTTCAAAAATATACGTAGGGGGCGGCGCCCCCTTGTCCGTCCCTAGACCCCAAGCCGCATTGGAGGCGACTTTCATGAATACAGCGCTGGAACAGGCGGCAGCCTGGTATGCGCGTTTGCAGGCCCCGGACTGTACGCCGCGCGAGCACGCGGACTTCGGCCGCTGGCTTGCCGAATCGGAAGAACACAGCCGCGCGTATGCGGCAGTGGACGAACAGGTGCGCGCCTTCGATTTGCAGGCCAGGCACGACCCGGCCCTGCGCGCGATGGCAGAGGCCGCGCTCGAAAGCGGCCCGTCGCGCGGCGTGGTCGGGGTCGTACTCTCCGGCCTGCAGCGCCACCTGATGCCACTGGCGGCAGCGGCCTGCGTCGTGGCCGGCCTCGTCATTGCGCCTGCCTTCCGGGAATTGACTGCCGAGGCGCCCGCGCCCGTCGCCTACCGCGTGCCAGCCGGGGAGCAGCTGCGCGTGACGCTGAACGACGGTAGCGTGACGAATCTCGACAGCGACAGCGTTATGACCGTGCAGATGAGCGCGCAGGCACGCGCGATCACGCTCGTCGATGGCCGTGCGCTGTTCGACGTGGCGCACGACACGAGCCGTCCATTCTCGGTTTCCGCCGGTGCGATGCGCGTGATCGCCGTCGGCACGCGCTTCCAGGTGCAGCGCGATGCCGCAGAAGTGCTCGTCACGCTGGAGGAAGGCGCTGTTGACGTCGTACGCGACGTCGAGGGCGGTACCGTCAGCGAACGCCTGCGTCCCGGCGAGCAACTGCGCTTCGACCAGGCCTCCGGCGCCTGGAGCAAGGCCGATGTGCAAACCGACGTCACGACGAGCTGGGCACAGGGCCGGCACATATTCAGGGACACCCCGCTCGATGCCGCGCTGGCTGAAGTGAATCGTTATGCGCAGCCGAAGGTGCGTCTCGACGATCCGGCGCTGGCCGAGCTGACGATCAGCGGCAACTTCGTCATCGGTGACAGCGCACTGGTCCTTTCCGCGTTCGAAGCCGCCCTGCCGGTACGCGTGGTCGCTCGTGGAGACGAACTGGTTGTATTCCAGGCCGATGGTGCCGAGAGGCGCGAGTAACTTATCCCGACACACCTGCCGGCTTCTGCTGGCGGCCTTGCTGAACCTGCATGCTGCGCTGGCGCTCGGGCAGGAACGCATCCGTTTTTCGCTGCCAGCCGGCACGCTCGCCGACACGCTCGACCGCTTCAGCGAACAGAGCGGGCTGCAGACCGTCTACACCCCCGATCCGCACTTCGAACGGGAAGCGGCGCCGATAAGCGGTGACCTGCTGCCCGAAGACGTGCTCGACCGAATCGCGGCAGAGTCCGGACTGAGCTGGCGTTACGTCAACCCAGGTACCGTGCTGCTGAGCCCGGCGCCACAGGCTCGCCCCGAGGCAGGCACGCGCAACCGCTTGCCCGGCCGTGTCGCGCGCGCGCCGGTCATCGAAGAAGTCGTCGTCGTCGCGGATCCGCGGCGCGTGCTGCCGACACAGCCCGTCGCGATCGCCTTCGGCCTGAACCGCTCGCTGCTCGAAACGCCACGGTCGCTGTCGGTCATCAGCGAAGAAACGATCGACCTGTTCAGCCTTTCCGCCGTCGAGGACCTCGTGCGCGTCGTGCCCGCCGTCTACACGACGACGCGATTCGGCATCCAGGGCGCGGTCGACGTGCGCAACGTAGCGGCCGACACCTACGTGCGCGGCATGAAGCGCGTGAACCTGCAGGGCCATGGCCGCAGCGTGCTCGGCACGATGGACAGCATCGAAATCGTGCGTGGGCCTCCGTCGCCGCTGTATGGCATGGGCAAGATCGGCGGTTATACGAACGTGGTGCCGAAGTCTGGCCGCGCGCGCCTCGGTGGCTACCTGCCGGCATTGCAGGGCTTCACGCAACTGCGCATAGGCGCGTACGAACACGCGGAGATGGCCTTCGGCCTTGGCGGACCGCTGCACATGGGCGACAACCAGGGCGGCTACTACGTGCATGGCCTGCTCGAAGATTCCGGCACGTACGTGCGCAACGTCGACGTCGGCCAGACGGTGCTGCAGGGCGCGATCAGCGTCGACGACTTCATCGGCCCGTTCCGCCTCGAGACCGGCCTCGACTACCAGCGGTCGACGACGGCAGGCGCGCTCGTCAATCGCCTCACGCAGGACCTCGTCGACAACAACCGCTACGTGCGCGGCATCCCACTCGCGAACCTCGACGCGAACGGCAACGGCGCGATCGGCTTCCTCGAGATGCACGGCGCTTCGCCGGCTGCCGGCACGCTCGGCGCGTACAACCAGCCGCTGATCCAGCGCTGGGACTGGCCGTTGGACGTGTCAGGCAAACCGCTGCCGCTCGATGCGTTTCCGCAGGTCGCCGGCATCCCGCAAACGATGCACGACTACCTGCTGCTGCATCCGGAAGCCGACCCGACAGGACTGTTGCGAGACCAGGGTGCCGGCGGTCCCCTGCCCGCCTCCGGCATCGTGCCGCTCGGCTTTGCGCTCGATCCGCGCACTGTCGGCTATGCACGGTTCGATCCGCGCCGCGCGGGCGCGTACGAGCGAAGCGTGCGCGCTGACTTCCTGCTCGGTTTCTTCGACCTCGTGCACGACAGCGATCCCGACTTCACGCTGAAGAACCAGCTCTTCTTCGACAGCATGGACCAGGCGAAGCTGTCCGAGCAGCCCGGTGGCGGCAAGCAGGACGTCCGGGTGTTCGAAAACAAGTTCACGCTGACACGCCGCTGGCGCGACGTGCCGCCGTGGCTGCAGGTCGAAGGTCTCGTGTCGATCAACCTGCGCAACACGATCGCGAGCGGTTACCGCTATGTCGGCGACCAGGGTTCGCATCGCACCGACGCCAGCTTCGGCAGCGGCGCGATGACTGCGAATACACGCTTCGTGCACCCTTTCGACAACCCGGTGCTCGACGCGGACGGCGCGCCATGGCAAAGCGATTACCGCTCCGCCTACTGGGAAACCGGCATCGGCGGCCTGCTCGACGTCAGCCTGCGCGATGCAACGAAGATCCTGCTCGGCACGCGGATCGACCGCTCCCGCGCGAAAAACACCGACTACGCCGGCACGCTCGATCCGAATGCCGGAAGCTCGGCGGCGCCGGGCACCTGGCGGGTATCGGACGACAGCGCGCGCGACCACGACGATGCGCTGTCGTGGAGCCTGAGCGTGTCACGGCGGCTGCATGCCGGCGTGTGGTCTTACGTCACGCTCGCGGAGGCGAGCCTCACGCTCGAAAGCAACAACAACCGCATGCCGAACAGCGTGATCGATGCCGGCCACATCGGCGAAGCGCGCCTGCAGGAGCTTGGCGTGAAGGCGAGCATATTCGACGACCGCCTGTTCGTGTCGCTGGCGCATTACGAGCAAACGCGCACGGACGTGAACGACGACAACCACGCGGCACTCGTCAGCGCGAGCGCGTCGGCGACGACGACGCGCGGCTGGGAAGCCGAACTGAAATGGGTGCCCACCGCGCGCCTGTTCCTGTCGCTGTACGGCGTTCAGCAGAGGACGTACTTCATGCCCAATACCGGCGACAACATACTCGTGGATGCGCGCACACTGGGTTTCCAGGACGTGCTCGATGCCCAGGGCAACGTGATCTATCCGGCGGAAGCGTTCCTCTACGGCGGGCGCAGCTACCTTGCGCTGCCCGACGGCATGGAGGCCTACCGCATCAAGCAGGGAAACCCCGGCACGCAGTACGGACTGTCTGCGCAATACCAGCTGAACCGCACTTTCGGCATGACGTTCAGCGCCAACTACTTTTCGGGCGTGTACTCCGGGCGGCTGCGCCAGGTGCACCTGCCGGCGAGCTACGTCGCCAACGCCGGCGTGTTCGTCGACAGGGGCCGCTGGCACTTCAAGTTCGACGTGAACAACCTGGCCGATACGCGCTACTTCCGCCCGCGCACCGGCGACAACCTCGGCGAGACCCTGGTCTCGGCCATGCCCGGGCGCACATGGGCTGCCTCGATCAGGGTCGATCTCTGATCCGCCCTCTCAGAAGTTCATCTTCAGTGTCGTGCGCCAGGTCCTGCCTGGCATCGCCTGCGCGAGCACTTCGCCTAGCGTGTCGCCGGTGCGCGCACGAAAGTAGCGCTCGTCGAACACGTTGCCGACGTCGAGTTTCAAGTGCCACGTGTTCGTGTCATAGAAAATGCCGACGTCCATCACGGCGACTTCAGGCAGCAACACCGTTTTCAGACGGCCCGAGTACGTTTCCGAGAAGTGGTTGCCGCTGAGCGTGAAGCCGAGTCCGTTCGCCAGGCTGTAAGTGGCGTTGAAACCGAACTGCGTCTCCGGGTTGCCGCGTTTCAGTTCGTACTCCGCCATGTCGGCCGGCAATGCCAGCTGCGCGCGGCCTCCGTAGAGAAACGCTTCGGCCGGATAGATCACGTTGCCCTGCGCATCGAGCACGTCCTGGAAACCAAGCGTGCGCGCATCCACGAGTATGTTGCCGCCGGTATTCGGCTTGAAGCGCGTTTCCTGGTTGATGCCGTACAGCGACAGCACGAGGTTAGGCAGCGGCTGGAATTTCAGCTCCGCTTCGATGCCTTCGGTCAGCGTCGACGACACCTCGGCGCCGATCACCGAGCCCGGATCGGTCTCCGTGATGCTCGTGCGCGTCTGCTCGTAATGCGCCAGCGACATGAACACGCGCCCGCCGAACAGCGAACTCTTGATGCCGTACTCTGTGATCTTGGCCGAGCCGATGTGGCCGGCGACGATCGTCGCGTTGTCGAGTTTGTTGTTGCTGCCATCCAGTGCCACGCTCGCGATCGCGCGCGTGAGGTACGGCCGGAAGCCGTAAGGCAACTCGTGCGACACGCTGATGCTCCACGAATTGCCGTCGTCGCGTCCGGACGCGCTATCGTCGACGGTGCGCAGCGCGCCGGGCCGCGTCGATGTCCCGGTCGTCGGGTTGTACGTGCCGGCAAACTCGACGTTCTTCGCGCGCGACACGTCGTAGCGACCGCCGAGCAGCACGTTGGTGTTCTGCAGGATGTCGACGTCGAACAGGAAGCCGAGGCCGAGCTCCGTGAAGCGCGTGCGGTAATCGGAGGTCCACGGTGCGCCGCCGGCGGCGATGTCGGGATTGTCGAACGGGTGCCAGAAGCTGGTGTTCGGCGTCATCGGCTCGTCCTGGGCCATCACGTCCATGCGCGTCGAGCTGAAGTCGCCGCCGTAGCGATAACCGGTCGATTCGGTGTAGCGGTAGTTCAATGACGCGAGCGTGTTCACGGCAAGCCAGTCCGGCAGGTCGAGCATGCGTTTCGTCACCGTGAACTTGTTCTCCATCACGAGTACGTCCTGCTTGCCGCCGCCGGGCTGCTCGGAATTCTTGAACTGGTCCATGCTGTCGAAAAAGAACTGGTTCTTCATCGTGAAGTCCGGATCGACGTCATAGACGAGGTCCGCGAAGAACAGCAGGAGATCGGCCTGCAGCTCCTTTTCGAAGGCGCCGGAGCGGCGCGGGTCGAGCGTGTCGTAACCAACCGTGCGCGGATCGAGCGCAAAGCCGACCGGCAACTGGCCCGAAGACGGCACCGGCCCGCCGATGCCCTGCGCGCGCAATGCGCCTGTCGGATCGGCTTCGGGGTTTGCCTGCAGATAGTCGTACAGTGTGCGCGGAATGCCCCCGACCTGCGGGAACTGGTCGAGCGGCAGCGGGTTGCCCTGCGCATCGAGCGGCCAGTTGAAGCGCTGGATCAGCGGCTGGTTGTTTGCATTGAGGTTACCGCGCACGGGCGACCCCGCATTCATCTCGAGGTATCCAATCCTGCCGTCGCCATCGGCGTCGAGGTTCACGAGCGGAGTGCCACGCACGTACCGGAGGTCGTCGACGAGTCCCTGCGTGAGGCGATGCGTCAGCGCCCCGGCCGTCGTCGAGCGCTGGAAGTTGACGCCGGTCTCGAGCCGGAACGAACCGACGACGTCGTCGACGCTCGTCGCGACCTGCAGCAGTTTCTGGCCGACGTCGACGTCGCGGCTGAAACTGCCCGAATCTTCGTAGAGGCCGTAGACGTAGTAACCGCCGACCTTGTCGCCGAGTGCGAGCGGACCGCCGATGCCGCCCGATGCCTCGCGGCGATCGTACTGGCCGACGATCAGCTGCGAAAAGCCTTCGGCCTCCGGCACGTACGCGCCCGTTACCGCGCGTCCCGACTTTGGCGACATGTTCGTGTAGCCGCCGATCTTGCCCATGCCGTACAGCGGCGACGGCGGCCCCTTGACGACTTCGATCTGGTCCATCGCCGCGAGCACGCTGCGCGCATGACCCTGCAGGTTCAGGCGCTTCATGCCGCGAAAATACGTGTCGGCGGACACGTTGCGAACATCGATGGAGCCCTGGATGCCGAAGCGCGTCGTCGTGAACACGCCGGGAATGAAGCGCACGAGATCCTCGACGGCGGTGAGGCCGAACAGTTCGATCGCTTCGTCGCTTAGCGTGGAGATCGATCGCGGCGTTTCGAGCAAGGGCTTCGAGAATCCGAACGAGGACTCGCTGCGCGTGTTACTCAGCAGGCCTGCGGCGCCGACGACGTTGATCTCCTCGATGTCCGGCGGCGGCGCGGCGGGCGCGCTGTCGGCCGCATGCGCGTTGCATGTCGCCAGCGCCACGGCGAACGACAGCAGATTGAGCTTGCATGCACGACGGGATTTCTGTTCTTTCATGGCGCGTCTCCTGGGAACGATGAACTTGCTGTTCATCAAGACGCGCGAAAATGATCGACACCCTACCAGGGCAAAGAGCTTGACGTTCAGCCTTTCAGCAAAACGAGCAAGGCGTGGCTGATGTGCTTCTCGACCATCTTGACCGAGATTTCGCAGTGCTGCGCGATCTGCGGATAGGTCATGCCGTGCATGCGGCTGAGTAGGAATACGCGCCTGCACTTCGGCGGCAGCTGCTCGATCTTCCTGCACACATTGCGATATGCCTCCGCGCTTTCGACGATCTGCTCGATGGAGGGCTGGTGGGCGGGAAGTTCGTGTTCCTCATCGTCGATCGACGCATGCTGCGCACCGTGGCGCGCGCGGCGCATGCGTTCCTGGTCGCACGCGACGTGCGCGGCTACGGTGTACAACATGGATTTGGGGCTTGCGATGTCGCTCGCGCCTTCGTAGCGCATCAGGCGAATCCAGGTTTCCTGCGCAACGTCGTCGGCATCGGAGGCTACCGACAGCCGTTGACGCAGCCATGCCAGCAGCGGCCGCTGATACTGCTCGTAAAGCGTCCGCACCGACAGCGTGACGGGCGGGCTGCGTTCCGACTCGTACGTGACTTCGTTCAATTCAGCTGCCATGACTGCAGTGCACCGGTATTCGGGCTATCGCAGTCGAGTAACAGCAAGCTCCATGCCAGAGGAAAAAATGCGAGGACTTTCAACTACGTCGGCGCAATCACACCGATGTGCGCGGCACGCTATCGGTGCAGGCGCGAGAGGCTCCGCGCTTTTTCAGCGCGTTGCCATCGACAGCCCCCGCGCCGACGTATTTGATTGAGGCTTCCAGATTCGTGGCCTTTACTGCGGCAAGGCCCAGGCGACGAGGCGCGCCGCATTTCCAGTCGTGCCCGGCGCATTGCCGTTGACGGCCATCACGACGTATTGCCTGCCATCATGAAGATATGTCATCGGCAGGCCGGTCTGGTTGCCGCCCGGTATCGCCCCGTGCCACACGCGTGCGCCGGTGGCCTTGTCGTACGCATTGAAGAATGGCTGGCCGTTCGCGCCTTCGCCGGCGAACAGCAAGGTCTTCGTCACGAGCAGGCCGGCCTGCGACGGATTGCCGGTGGGCGGCACGTCCTTCAAACCGGCGGCATCGAGATTCTGCTGAATCTGCGGCGGCGTGTCGGAGTTCGGAATCGTCCACGCGATCTCGCCCCTGTTCATGTCGTAGGCCGTGATTCTCCCGTACGGCGGCTTCATCAGGCGCAAACCGTTCGGCAGCTGTGGCAATGAACCCGTCATGCGGTAGTCGGCGTAATCGGGATCGTCGGGGCGCGCCGGCAGTACCGGTTCGAGGCCGATCACCGCCGGGTTCGTCGACGAGCCGACGTAGATGAAACCGGTTTCCGGATCACCGGCGCCCGACTGCCAGTTGGCGCCGCCACCGTAACCCGGAAAGATGATCGTGCCCTTGTTCGTCGGCGTGACGAGCGACGGCGGCGTGTACATGGGGCCCGTCGTGTAGGCCTTCAGTTCCTGCGCTGCCATTGCGCGCAGCTCGGGCGTGAAGTCGATCAGGTTGTCCTCGCTGTAGCCCTGCAGGTCGAAGCCCGGTGGCTTGCTCGGGATTGGCTGCGTCGGGGAGGTCCACTCGTTCGGCACGCTCGTCTGCGGTACGGGGGTTTCGACGAGCGGCCACACCGGCGCGCCGGTTTCGCGATCCAGCACGTAGGCATAGGCCTGCTTCGTCAGTTGCACGACGGCTTTCACCGGCCTGCCATCGACGTTCAGGTCGATCAGGATCGGGTGGCCCGGGTTGTCGTAATCCCAGATATCGTGATGCACGAACTGCTGGTGCCACAGCCGCGCGCCGGTATCGAGGTCGACGGCGACGAGGCTGCTCGAGAACAGGTTGTCGCCATGGCGGGCGCCGCCGTACACGTCGTTGGTCGGCGCTTCGACGGCGAGGTAGACGATGCCGAGCTCCGCGTCGACCGAGAACGCGCCCCACACGCCAGCGTTGCCCGTGTAATCGGCGGAGCTGTTGAGCCACGATTCGTGGCCGAATTCGCCGGGCCGCGGAATCGTGTGGAAGTTCCACTTCGGCGTGCCGCTGCGCACGTCGAAGGCAAGTACGTCGCCCTTCACGTTCACCTTGTTCAGGCGGCCCATCGCGGGACCGACAATCACGGTGTCGCGTGCGATGACGACCGGCGACGAATTACCGAAGCGCCCGGTCAGGTCGCCGTCGAACTGGCTCGTATCGACGTGTTCGTGCAGGTCGACGATGCCGTTGTTGCCGAAACTTTCCACCGGCCTGCCGGTATGCGCATCGAGCGCAACAAGGTTGAAGCCCGGCGTCGCGAACAGGATGCGGTCGTCGCCCTGCCCGTCACTCCAGTACGAAACGCCCCTGTGCACCTTGCGCGGCGCAGCCTGGAAGCGCTCGCCTTCGTCGAGGCGATACATCCACAGCGTTTCTCCGGTGCCGGCATCCGCCGCGATGACGACACGACGCTGGTCCATCGAAAAATACAGCACGCCGTCGACCATGATCGGCGTCGTCTCGCTCGTGGCGATCGCGTTCGGCAACAGGCTGTCGGCTTTCCACACCCATGCGACATCGAGATTCGCGATGTTGTCCGCATCGATCTGGTCGAGCGAAGAGTAGCGAATGCCGCCGCCGTCGCCGCCGTAGGCAGGCCATTCTCCGTTCGTTGCGCCCTGCTGGGCAGAAACCGGTGCTGCCAGCAGCACGGCAATGATGAATGAAAGACAAACGGTACGATTGCGACTGCGTTCCATCGAGCCCCCATACTATTGTTGTTATTGCTGTTGTTTTGTTGTTATCGGGTATCGCGGTCCAGCACGGCCAGTATATATGCCTGTCGCGTTCGTGCGCACGGACCGGAAGGGGGCGAAAAACGGAAATAAAAAAAGGCGCCGCAAACCGCCGGCGCCTTTCCGGGATGAGTCGTGACCCTTACATCATCGACTTCTTCATGCGGCTCATTGCGTCGTGGCTGCGCTGCTGTTCAGGCAGCAGCATGCTCGCGACGAACTGGCGCTGTGCGTCGGACAGGTCGTCGATTTCCGAACGGTATTCCTTCAGGCCCCTGTCTTCGCCTTCCTCGAGTGCCGCAATCGCGGCTTTCTCGCCCATCGCCTTGGCACCGCCTTCGACCATCTTGGCGAAGCTGCCCCA
>DASWWP010000070.1:0-20781 GCA_036405915.1 Pseudomonadales bacterium | reverse complement strand
TGAGGTTGCGGCTGTCGAGCCACAGCGTGTGGAGCTTGCCCGACGGCAGCGTGTGATCGCGGTACATCTCGACTGCTATTCCTGTTCGGCTGCGGCGGCTTCGTCGGTTTCGGCGGAGGAGAATTCATCGGCGCTTTCGTCGTCGGCATTTTCGTCAGCGTCGCCATCGCCGTTCAGCAACCCGCCGAGCGTGCCGCGCAGGTCCTGCGTGGCCTCGTCGAGCCGTGCATCGGCTGCATCGCGAATTGCGGCGCCGGCACCGCGCAGGTCTTCCGGCAAGAGTGTCAGCGCGACGCGACCGGCGTTCGCGGCGAGTTGCGTCAGCAGTGGCTGCAGTACCTGTTGTGCGATTTCGGTCGGCGTGCCGCGCAGGTTTTCAAGCCGCACGTCGCCGAGGTCGACTTCGGCGGGCTGCGGCAGCAGGTCGGAACTCACCGTGGCCCCGATGCTTTCGATCACGACGCTGTCGATCGTAAGCTGCATTTGCGTACCGGTGGTGTCGGACGGAGGCGGTGCGTCGGACGCGACGGCCTCGCGCATCGCATCGACGTTGCTCGCGCCGCCGCGCATTTCGTACAGCAGGTGCGGATCGCGTGCAGTGACGGACACGATGTGCAAATTCATCGCCTCGCGATCGAGGCTCGACAGGTCGAGCACGACGGCCAGTTCGGAGAAGCGGAGCATCGCGTCGTCGCTATACCCCGGCGGATTCGCGAGCGTGAAGCCGCGCACGGTGGCGCTGCCGGCGAGCAGGTCTACATCGACGCCGTCCACACGCACGTCGCTGCCTGCCGCCTCCGAACCGGCCGTTTCGATCACGCGCTCGACGATGCCGTCGAGATTGCTGTACACGTAGTAGAGGCCGCCGCCGACGATCAGCAGCAACATGACGACGATGCCGAGCAGGGCTTTTTTCATGGCCAGCCTCCGATACATGGGATGTGCAGGCATCTTAATCAATCGGCACGCCTTTTACGCCCCTCGCCGTTCTCCAGATTGAACAGCCCCTGACCCTGTTCGATCGGGGCCGCTCGGGGCAAGCGCACTTCCGGGAGTCAGCCTTACGCGGCGGCGACGCGCTGGGTTATGATCCGGGCACAAAACCGCAGGGGAAGTCCCGCATGCAGCTCTATCCGCCCTCCTTCTTCGACGACGCCGCCAACGGCTACAGGCACATCACGACGGTGCCGCTTGCGAGCGCGATGGGCGCCGAGATCCGCGGCGTGGACATTGCGACGATCACCGACGCGCAGTTCGACGAAGTCCGCTCGGCGCTGTATCGCTACAAGATGATCTACTTCCGCGACCAGCAGATGAGCATCGAAGACCAGGAAAACCTCACGCTGCGCTTCGGTCCCTTCGGCACCGACGCCTACACGAAAGGCATGCCAGGCCACCGCAACGTGCAGCACCTGTTGAAGGAGGCGAGTACCGTAGTCGATCGCGTGTTCGGCGAAGGCTGGCATACCGATTCGCCGTTCCTCACGCGCCCGCCGGCGATCAGCACGCTGTACGGCAAGCACATCCCGCCCTATGGCGGCGACACGTGGTGGGCCAACACCGAAGTAGCCTACGACTTCCTCAGCGACGGCATGAAGAAACTGCTCGCGCCGCTAAAGGTGCACATGACGGCTCGTGAAGCGATTCGCCTCACGGTGCGCCGCGACGACAGCGGCAAGGAAATCGTCGGCGACATGGAAATGTCGATGGAAACACAGGACATGATCAAGGGCCGCTTCCACCCTCTCGTGCGCACGCATCCGGGCACGGGCAAGAAAGGCCTGTTCGTCGACCAGATCTACGCACAGGGCATCGAAGGCATGAAGGACGACGAAGCGCGGCCGCTCCTGGATTATCTCTGGCGCCACAACGTGCGCGAGGAATTCACGTGCCGGCTGCGCTGGTCGCCGGGCACATTCGTCATCTGGGACAACCGAAGCTGCCTGCACAAGGCTTTCAACGACTACGACGGCTACAGACGCGAGATGTTCCGGACGATCGTGGATGGGGAAGTCCCGGCGTGACCGCGATACGAACACCGCGGTTCGTCTACGAGGTACGCAACGCGCAATGCCCCGCTTCGGGAAGAAAAGCCACCGCTACCCGTTCTAGTGCATGAACCGCGAGCCCGCGCGATGGCGCAAGTGCAGGCCGACCAGTAGAATGCCCGCGCCCGATCCCGACATGCAGTGGACACCGCGTTGAGCAGCACGACGGCAAGCAAGGCCAAACCCAACCTCGTACAAGACCCAGTAGGTTCCACGCTCTACCGCACCGCCGTCCCTACGACTATCGGCGCCATCGCCGTCATCCTGTATTACCTCGTCGACACCTTTTTCGTCAGCCTGCTTGGCACGAGCGAACTCGCCGCACTCGGCTTTACGTTCCCCGCGACGATCATGATCACCTATTTCGGGGTTGGTCTCGGCATCGGCACGTCGGCGCTGATCGGGCGTGCACTGGGCGCGAAGGACCACCGCCAGGCACAGGAGGCGACGTACGCAGCGATGGCCGCCGGCTTGCTGTGTGGCCTGATCCTCGTCGTACCGGCGATCATGACGATCGACATCGTGTTTCCGCTGATCGGCGCGCGCCCGGAGCGCATGGAACTGATCCGCGAATTCATGTTCATCTGGTATCTCGGCATGCCGTTCCAGCTGATGCAGTTCGCCGGCACCGCGGCGATCCGCGCCACGGGCAATGCGCGGCTGCACGGCAAGCTGATGACCGCGGGCGCGATCGTGAACGCCGTGCTCGATCCGCTGTTCATCTTCGGCATCGGACCCTGGGACGGGATGGGAATTGGTGGCGCCGCGCTCGCGACGGTGATCGCGTGGTTCTTCACGATCGTCGTGATCGTGTACTACCTCAATCGCAAGGAAGACCTGCTGCACTTCCGCATGCCGCCGGCAGCCGAACTGTTCGCGACATGGCGCAAACTGCTGACGATCACCGGCCCAGCCGCGCTGGCGAACATGATCACGCCGATGGCCACCGCGGTGCTCACGGCGACGCTCGCCGCCTACGGACCAGAAGCAGTCGCCGCATACGGCGTCGTGAGCCGCATGGAAGCGTTCATCATGATCGTCGTGCTCGGCATGTCGATGAGCGTCCCGCCCTTCGTCAGCCAGAACTACGGCGCGCACCGTTACGACCGCGTCGAACAGGGCCTGAAACTGTCGCTGAATTTCGTGCTCGTGCTGCAGCTCGCACTGTACGTGCTCGTCGCGGTGACGGCGCCGTGGACCGCGATGATCTTCACGCGCGATCCCGACGTGCAGCACATCATCACGCTGGTCTTGCGCATCCTGCCGCTGTCGTATGCCTTCCAGGGCATGGTGATCCTGAGTGCCTCGTCGTTCAACGCGCTGCACGCGCCGCGCAATGCCTTGATCACGAGCCTGCTGCGCTTCTTCGTTTTCTACGTGCCGCTTGCGCTGATCGGCAACCAGATCGACGGCATTCGCGGGCTGTTCATCGGCGCGGCACTCGGCAACATACTGGCCGGCGTCGTCATTCGCCGCTGGATCTTCAGTTATACGGGCCGGCTGATTCGCGAAAGCCTGGCGAATCGACAGCCAGCCGCCTCGTGATCCGGAACCGCATCGTGAAATTCCTGCCGCATTCGCTGTTGTCAGTCCTGTGCTTACAAAGTCCTGCGTTGTTGGCCCAGGATGCAGTTTCCTTCACGCAGGAACAAGCCGATGCCGGCCGCGCCGCTTACCGTGAGAGCTGCCAGATCTGCCACGGCTCGACGCTCGCGAACGGCCAGTTCGGCACCCCGCTGCGCGGCAACTTCTTCCGCGAGAAGTGGAAAGGCAAGAGCATCGGCGAACTGCAGCAGTTCATGTTCGAGAAAATGCCGCCGGACAAGATCATGACATTGACGCCCGGGCAGAGCGCGAACCTGACAGCCTTCATTCTGTCGCGTAATGACCTGGTGGCCGGCAGCGAGCCGCTGTCGGGCGACTACAGGGAACAGATGCAGCTTATGCTGCCGTGGTGAGTTGATTCCCGCGCAGCCCTTAGAAATTCCCGTTATTACTTGCGAAATGCGAGGCGTTCTCCGGCGCCGCGGCTTCGGGAATCACGCGTCCAGGGTTTAGGATCCCGTTCGGATCGAGTGCCTGCTTCAACGTGCGCATCAGCGCGAGTTCTTCGGGGCTGCGCGAATATTGCAGGTAGGGCAGCTTCTGCACGCCGATGCCGTGCTCGGCAGAGACTGACCCGTCATATTTGCCCACCGTGCGATACACGATGCCGTAGATCGTCTTTACGTCCTCCTTGCGTCCCGTGTAGCACAGGAAGTGCAGGTTGCTGTCGGCGATGTGGCCGAACACGAGCATCTTGCAGCCCGGCAATTCGGCCTGCAGCGCGCTGCCGACGGCGTCCAGGAAGGCCTGCATCGACGAAATCGGAACGCTGACGTCGAAGTTCGCCGCGTTCCTGATGAACGCACCGATCTCGCCGACACCATCCCGAATCTTCCAGAAGCTTTCGCGCTCACGCTGCGACGAGGCGATTGCCGCGTCGACGACAAGCCCCTGTTCCATCGCCGCGGCGAGCGAGCTTTCGAACAGGGCATGGTCCTTCGCTGAATCGGAACCTTCGAGTTCCGTCAGAACGTACAGAGGATGCCGTGCAGTGAACGGCGACGTGATGCCTTTGCAGTTGTCCGTGATGAAGTGATAGTAGCTGGCCCACATGACTTCGAATGCACTCAGACCCGCACCGCACTCGCGGCTCAGCCGCTGCAACAATGCGATCACGGCCGGGAAATCGTTGACGGCGACGAGCGCGCTGCTCCGGCTCACCGCTTTCGGAAACAGGCGCAGCACCGCACGCGTGACGATGCCGAGCGTGCCTTCCGTGCCGATGAACAGGTGCTTGAGATCGTAGGCAGCATTGTTCTTCAACATCTTGTTCATCGAGGTGATGACCGTGCCGTCGGCCAGTACCGTTTCCAGGCCGAGCACGAGGTTGCGCGTCATGCCGAAGCGGAGCACCTGGTTGCCACCGGCATTCGTCGCGATGTTGCCGCCGATGTTGCAGCTGCCGCGCGCGCCGAGGTCGAGCGGAAACACGAAACCGGCCTTGTCCGCGGCTTCCTGGATCACCTGCAGCGGCGTGCCGGCCTTTACCGTCATCGTCATCGATGCCGCATCGATCTCCTCGATGCCCTGCAGGCGTTCGAGCGACAGCGCGACCTCATTCGCGCGCGGATTTGCGCCGCCGCACAGTCCGCTCAACCCACCCTGCACCACCACGGGCTGCGCGGCCGCGGAACATATGCGCAATACTGCCGCGACTTCCGCCGTGGACGCGGGCCTCACGACCGCAAGCGGCACTCCGGGGACTTCGGCGGACCAGTCGTGCTTGTATTTTTCCGTGATGTCGGCACCGGTAAGTACCGGTGCAGAGCACGCTTCCTGAAGGCTGGCGAACAGAGCTTGCATGCGTGAATCCGGGGATGAATACGGGTTTGTGGACTGTGTTTGTGATTTATGTAGAAGCCTAGCATAAACCCGATACGGAGCGTCCCGACTCCGTCTGGAGGAGCGGTTAGCCCTTCAGCTTACCCGCGATCGTCTGCTCGCCCGTAAGCTGGAACACGACGTCGGCTTTCAACGGCAGCGTATCAAGTCCATGGCGCGTGATGCGTTCGTAGTGCTGGATGAAACGCTCGAGCTGTTCGCGATTCATGATGCGCATCGGCTGCCCGGCACTTTGCCCCGTGCTCTTCGCCGCGAGCTTGTCTTCCTGGTTCTGCCGCCATTCGAAGACCTTCGCGAAGTCCGGCGCCTTCAGCATGACGAGGTAATCGATCATGTCGTACAGCTGCGCATATTCACTGGCGATACGTTCGTTGACGTAGCGGCGCCATGCACCCTCGCTGTCTTCCTGTTCCTCGAGACTGTTGATCGCCCGCTCGAGTTGCGCATGCGTTTGCGGCCCGATCGAAAGGCACCAGCCCTCGAGCACGATCACGTCCACTGGCCCTTGAATGCGCGGCCACAGCGCCTGCGGCATGCGGTCATCTATCGCCTTGTCGAAACGCGGTATGGCCACGACGCCGGGTTTGCGCAGCGCGGCTATCGTGTCGAGCGCGAGCTGCACGTCGTGCGTACCGGGCACGCCGCGCGTCGCTAGCAAGGGATGCACGGTGCGCGCGAGCTGCTGGCGTTCGGCGTGCGTCAGGTAGAAATCGTCGATCGAGATATTCACGCACGTGAGGCCACCGAGTTCGCGTAACAGCAGCACCAACAGTGCGGCGAGCGTCGTCTTGCCGCTGCCCTGGCAGCCACTCACGCCAACAAGAGGCGCCACGTGGCTGCGCTCCACGCGCTGAAGCACCGCATGGGCGAGCGGCATGAACCAGCGTTCGACGGTGTCGAGATAGGCGGTTGGGAGTTTTTCGTGCTGTGCAAATTCCTGCAGCGCAGCTTGCAGCGATGGACTCATCGTCACAGTGCGGATTCCAGTACCAATGCATCGGGCAGGTTCGCGTACACCTGCGCGTAACTGTTGCATGCAGTCAGGCAGCCGACGACGGCCGGTATGGGCTCGGCATAACGTCCGCTGAAATCGAACTCGCCCGTGTCGAATGCCGCCCACGCGAGCCGCTCTACAGGTGGCGTGAACTGCGCATCCACGCCGGGCTTGTTACCGCGCGCGTCGCAGCGATACCAGCCGAACTGCGGCAGGTGCACGGCGTTGAGGCCATGCAGCGTATAACTACCCTGCCCGTCTTTCTGCAGGCGTTGGTAACACAGCGCCGCCGGCAGGCCGTTCGCGCGAAACAACGCGGCAAGCAAGTGGCTTTTCGCGAAACACCAGCCGGTGCCGTATTCGAGGACGTCGGAAGCCTTCAGCGTGACGAGGTCAGAGCGGATGTCGCCGCTGTGCGCGATGTGATCGCGCACGAATTCGAAACAGCGTCGAGCGGTGGCAAGCGCGTCGCAATTGTCACCAGTATCGCGCACGCGCAGTTCGGCTGCTTTCGCGGCGACCTCTGGATGCGTGAAATCGATGATGGGACAGGGTTTCAGGTAGTCTTCCATACGAAAAATACGCGCTCATTCGCAATCCGCGGTGTCCTTGCGATTGTAGCAGATGTTAATTATTCTCCCGGCGCATCCCGCCTTGCGAAGACCGTACAAACGGTGCACGACATAACGAGCTCATGAGCTGAGCAGCCACCTTTAGAGGGAAAACATCCATGCAGGCATTCACATCGAAAGCGCTTCGCGCCAGCGCGGTATTGCTGGCCGTGCAGTCGGCCCTGTTCTGCGCGCAGGTAACGGCACAACAGGACGTCGAATTCCGCGGACCGATTCCGGTGGCGCCGACAGGCCTCGCGAACCAGCCGCTCGGTGACGGTCCGTGGACGTACAAGACGGGCGAGGACATGGACATTCGCGTCGAAGTCGTCGTGCGCGGCATCGAATATCCTATGTCTATGGCCTTCCTGCCGGGCGACGCCGGCCTGCTGCTCGTGTCGCGGCCCGGCAAGATCCATCTCGTGAAAGACGGCGTTGCGACGGAAATCCCGGGCGGCCCGCCGTCGGTGTATTTCGGCGTGTCGGGCGAACCGGCCGTTGCGCACGGTTACATCGACATCGCCTTGCATCCCGACTTCGCGTCGAACCAGCTCGTGTACCTCGCGTACTCCAAACCGTACGGCGCAGAAACGAATGGCCGCTCGCTCGCGATCGGCCGCGGCCGCTGGACCGGATCCGCGATCGAGGGTTTCGAAGACATCTGGGGTGGCGACAATCCGCAGGTTGCCGGCGCGGCGCGCATTGCATTCGGCACTGACGACACGCTGTTCATCGCAACGTCCGGCGCCGACCCGCAGGATTTGAACACGCTCGGCGGCAAGGTGCTGCGCATCAACGACGACGGCTCGGTGCCGCAGGACAATCCGTTCGTCGACACGCCGAATGCCCGACCCGAGGTCTACACGTACGGCCACCGCAGCTCGCTCGGGCTTGCCGTGCACAGCACCGGCAGCGTATGGCAGAACGAGAACGGCCCGAACGGCGGCGATGAAATCAACCTGCTCGAGCCCGGTGCAAATTACGGCTGGCCGCTCGTCAGCCTCGGGCGTGATTACAGCGGGCCGTGGCAGTCGGAAGGCCCGAACCACGTCGGCTACCAGCCGCCGATCGTGTACTGGACCCCGGCGATAGCGGTGTCCGGCATGATGTTCTACACGGGCGACGCGCTGCCGAAATGGAAAGGCGACATCTTCGTCGGTTCGCTGCGCACCGGCGAAATTCCGGGTACCGGCCACGTCGAGCGCGTCCTGCTGAACAACAACTTCGAGGAATTGCGCCGCGAATCGCTGTTGACCGATCTTCGCCAGCGAATCCGTGACGTGCGCCAGGGCAACGATGGCTTTATCTACGCCGCCACCGAAGAACGCGATGGCGCGATCCTGCGCATCCGACCGGCGGAATGAGGATAAAACGAAGGGGCTCGCAGGAGCCCCTTTTCAGTTCAGCCGGCGCCGGGCCTCACTGCCGCCCTGTCACCGGATTCGCGTAATGATACGGCGGCAGGAATGCACTGGGGTACATTTCGAACGGTAGTGTCGGCGGTTCGTCCGGCGGGTTCGTATCGGTGATGCCCGGCGGTGGACGCGGAGCGAGGTCTTTCCAGCCGTCGTCGTAGTTTGCGAAGTAAGTATTGATCTGCTGGTCCTTGTGCAGCATCCACACGCCGTCGCGCTTCTCGAAAATGTTCTCGTACGTGCCGCCCATCCAGCGGCCGACACCGCCGTAGTTCCCCATCATGCTGAAGGCACGCGAGCGCATCAGCGCGCTCTGTCCATCCGGGGCAATGTGTATCACCGGCTGGTACTGCATGTGGTTGTGCAGCGTGCCGGGTAGCTCGTCCTGCACGCCGTACAGGTCCAGGTTGCGGCGGATGCTGGCCGCGCCGCGATAGACGCCGCGCATCGCGATTTCGATCGTGCCATCCGGCGTGAAGATGCCGGTGAGGTCGTCCCACTGGTTACGCTGCAGGTAGTAGCCGTAGATCGTATGGAGGCGTTCGACGTCGTCGGCGTCCTGCAACAGTCCGATGCGCGCATCGAGTTCGTCCAGGGCCGCGGCGACCTGTGCGGCATCCATCGTCGAACCGCTGGCAGTGCGCGGCTGGGGCTCCGATGCAGCGCCGGGATTCGGGAAGTGGAATGGTGGCACGAACACGGCCGGGTAGTTCTCGTAGTCGATTGACGGCGGCTGGTCGGGCGGTAATTCCTGCAACGGCGTCGTGCGCGGCAATGCAGTCACGGCCCAGCCATCGTCATACGGTGTGCGCATCGTCGAATACAGGTGCAGCTTGCTGATCTTCCACACGCCGTCTTCGAGGCGGTACTCGTTTTCGTAAATGCCGGTGCCCCAGTGGTGGCTCTCGCCGTGCACGGCTTCCTGCGAGAAGTGATGCCAGCGTCCCTGCGCGGTCGTGCCGTCGGCGCCGATCGTGATGACCGGCTGCAGCTGCATGTGATCGTTCAGCACGCCCTGCTGCGGACCTTCCGCGCCCCAGGTCTGGAAATACGCAAGGATGCGTTCCCTGCCGGCATACACGCCGGAACCGCCCCATTCGAGCGTCGCGTCATCGGTGAAAAGATCGGCAGCCTGCGTCCACTGGTTCTTGTCGAAATAAAAACCGAAGATGCGCTGCAGGTTCTCGATCTCGTTCTCAGCCTCTAGACTGGCGACTTCCTGCTGCAGCAACGTGACTTCGGCGCTGAGCGCCTTCAGTTCGGTGGCGGCATCCTGCGCCGTGGCGCTGCACGCAATCGAAACCAGGGCAAATGCGAACAGGATGTTCTTCATTGTGCTGCTCCTGCCGCCGTTTCTGCCACTGGTTCGTCCGTCGTTGCTGGCATCACGTCTTCCGTCGTGCCTGAAGGCGCAGGCGTTGCAGGCGGCACGTAACGCGCAACGGGATTCGCGAACGAGAACGGCGGCAGGAAGGTCTCGGGCCAGGAGCCATACGGTGTTGTCGGAGGTGCATCGGGAGGCAGCGTGTCGGACACCCAGATACCCTTGTTTATGTCTTCGTGCTTCGCCCAGCCGCCTTCGTACGGCACGCGTATGGTCTGGAACCAGCGGAGCTTGCTGATCCTCCATATGCCGTCCTCCTTCACGTACTCGTTTTCGTACGGGCCCTCACCCCAGCTTGCCTCCATGCCATGCGTGCCGAGCAGCATGATGGTGTTCCAGCGCGCCCTGGCCGTCATGCCGTCATCGGCGAGCGTCAGGACAGGCATCAGCATCAGGTGATCCGTGAGCTGTCCTTCACGGAGTCCCTGCTGCCCGTCGCCGAGCGCATGGAGATAGTCACGGATACGCGCCTTGCCGACGTACACGCCATCGCGCGCGAATTCGAACGTGGCGTCCTCCGAAAACAGCTGCAGCACCTCGTCCCACAGTGCTTCCTCCATGTAGTACGCATATGCACGTTGCAGGCGCTTGATCGCGTTCGAATCCTCGATGCGCCGCTTGCGTTCCTCGAGCGCATCGAGACGCGCGCGGAGCTCCGCGATCTGCATGGCATCGGCAGTGTTGTCTGCACGGGGTGGCGACGTGGGAGACGTTTCACGGCAACTGCCGATCAGCGCGAGCGTTACGAACAGCAGCAACATGCGGGGTTTCAGCGAAGTGAGCATGCGTCGGGGCCTGTCGTTATCGTTGTATGGCGGACGCGGGCCAGATTAGCCTCCTGCCGTACGCCCTGCAACCTGGGGTGGCGCGGGCTCGCATGCCGATGCTTTTGCGGTACACTCGCGGCATGCGCACTCCATTGAACCCGTATCGCGTGCTGCTGGCGGCTTTCATGCTGCTGATCGCAAGCATGACCCTGGTACAGAACTCCGCTGCACAGGACACGACGCCCCTGCCCGAACTCGCCGGCACGTGGGTGTTCAACGAGAAGCAAAGCGACAGCACCGACGACAAGGTGGAAGCCGCCCTGCGGAAGATGGGCCAGCGTGCGCGCCGCGGCTGGTTCGAGCGCCGCGATGACGTGTACCGTGGCGGCCCCGCCGACCAGGAACTCTACGACCGGATCTCGTACGACAAGCAGCTGGAGATCGAACTCGATGGCGACGCCTACCTGTTCACGTATGCCGGCGAATACGAGCGTCCGATTTACCTCGACAACCGCAGCCGCGCGGTGAGCCTCACGCAGCTCGACAACGTCGAGGACTTTTCGATGGGGCACTGGGAGAACGGCAAGCTGCTGGTCGAGGCACGTCCTCGCGACGGCGGTTTCGCGGAAGAAAGCTATTCGCTGATCACCAACGGAACGCAGCTGCAGGTCGAGCTATACATCAAGCCGCGCAGCTTCGACGAAGTGATCGAGATCGTGCGCGTATTCGACCGGCAGGCCACGGTAGCACCCTGACCTTCGACAGCCGACCAACCTGCCGCCGCATCCACTCGGCGCTTCCCGCCCGCGCAATGACCTATAGGCGCTCGAGCCAGCCCGCAGGATTCTTGACGACGGCAACGCCGACGATATAACCGAAGGTCAATATCGCCAGGAAAAACGACGCGATGCGTATCTGGCGTGTCTTGCCACGATTCAGCGCGATGCCGACGAACAGCAGGTAGAACATCAGCAGCGCAATCTTCGTCGTCAGCCACATCTGGCTGAACAGGCCGAAATTGACCATGAAGGCCATCGTTGCGCCGCTGAGCAGGAAAAAGGTGTCGACGACATGCGGCGTCACGAGCACGAACTTGTGGTTCAGCCACTTCGACTCGATGACCATCAGGTACGCGCGGAACAGGAAGCCCGTGAAACTGATCAGGGCGCAGGTCATGTGGATCGTCTTGATGGTCAGATACATGGGGAGACGGCGTGTGGACTGTCGAAATGCCTGTCGTGGAGCAGCAGGCAGTTGGAGTTCAGGGTCTGCCGCGCCGAAGCGTCAGCGAAGGCGGGAAGCATACCCGAGCTCCGCCTGCATGTCCCCCGCCACCCGGTCGAAAATGCGCCGCTGTTCCTCGTCGAGGGTATCCCTGCCCTGCAGCCGTGACACGTCGAAGGCCTTCTCGCCTTCGCTCGCGATGAAGTCGTGTACGAGCGCGGCACCCTTCCCGTCGCGACCGCAGAAGGCCAGCACGCGGTCGAGCGTCGCGACCGGTTCAAGCACGAGCTGCTCGTAGCGCAGTTCGAGATAGTCGTCGGGACACGCAGCCATCGCCGCACGCGTGCGTTCGAGCAGGCCCTTCCAGTTGAAGGCGAGCGCCTCGATGCTGCCCCAGCCGAGCCGGTAACCCGACGCGACGACCTGGACGCCGTCGCGCACGACATAAATGATCCGGCACCGCCCCAGCGACGCGCGCAGTTCAGGTGCAAAGCGCGTGATCTCCGGCGTCTTGTTGATCCATGGCCCGCCGCCGTGCACAGCCACGTGCCGCGCGCCGAGCGTGGAGATCAGGCGTGCGTTCGCAGCGGTCACCGTGGCCAGCTGGCGTGCATCCGTGGATTTCCCCGATCCTTCTTGCTCTGCTGCACAGCTATTCCGCCATTCTTGCATCGCCGCTTCGGCCTCCGCGAGCGAATAGCGCACGTAATCATTACCGAGGATGTAACGCTCATGCGCCGCCTTGCCGCTCGCGCCGCCGGCAAGGCGTGTAGCGGTATCGCGCGCCTGCTGCAGCATGCGGCCATGCACGGCATCGAGCGTGAAGCCGGCTGGTTCTGGCGGCGCGCAGTACGCCGCCTCGAAGGCCGCGTGGCCGGGATACGCCAGTACGTGCTGCCAGCGCACCGCTTCACACAGGTCGCGTGTTTCGAACCACGGCGTGACCTGCGGATGCAGGCCGAGCAGGTTGATCAGCAGCGTCGTGCCGCTGCGGAAACCGCCGATGAAGACAGGAAGCTCCTGCATGGGAAATCCAGTACTGAAAGGCCGCGCAGTATAGCCTTCACTCGCATCCGGGCGAAGGCTGGGCCTTTGGCCGCGCCGCTGTGGTAAATTAGCCCCTCATTTTTTCCACCCCTACTACCCACACCTGCCCACAAGGACCACCCGACATGACCAAGCCATGCCGCGCTCCCGATCCAAACACGAAGACACCGAAGTTCAAGCTGCCGAAGAACGCCACCGATGCGCACTGCCACATCTTCGGACCGGCCGACAAATACCCCTTCGCGCCGGACCGCACGTACACGCCGCCGGACGCCGGCCTCGATAAATTCAAGGCACTGCAGCAGACCCTCGGCCTGTCGCGCGCCGTGCTCGTGAACGCAAGCTGCCATGGCGTCAACAACGATCCGATCATCGACGCGATCGCACAGAGCGGTGGCGCGTACCGCGGCGTCGCGAATATCGATGACAGCTTCGACGAAAAAGCCATCGAGAAACTCGACCAGCAAGGCATCCGCGGCTGCCGCTTCAACTTCGTGAAACACCTCGGCGGCGTGCCGGACATGGACGAGTTCCACACCGTCGTCAACCGCATCAAGGCCTTCAAATGGCACGTGGTACTGCACTTCGACGCAATCGACCTCGTCACGCACGAGAAACTGCTCGACAGCCTGCCGGTGCCGTACATCATCGACCACATGGGCCGCGTGCCGACGAAGGATGGCCTCGACCAGAAACCCTTCCAGATCCTGCTCGAATTCGCGAAACGCGATAACTGCTGGGTGAAGGTCTGTGGCGCCGAGCGCATCTCGTCGGCAGGCCCGCCGTTCACCGATGCGATGCCGTTCGCGAAGGCACTGATCCAGACCGCGCCGGAACGCGTGCTGTGGGGCACTGACTGGCCGCATCCGAACATCAAGGAACACATGCCGAACGACGGCGACCTCGTCGACCTGATCCCGCTTATGGCCGAAACGCCGGAGCTGCAGCAGAAGCTGCTCGTCGACAACCCGCATCGGCTGTACGGCTTCACGAACTAGCAATACCGAGGGCCGGCAGTACGCCGGCTCTTTCTTTTCCGACACAACGATTCATTTCATTCAAGGCAAGGACTCTTCCGATGAAAGTCACCAGCATCCTCGACACGATCGGCAACACCCCGCACCTGCGCATCAACCGGCTGTTCGGCGACAGCCACGAGGTGTGGATGAAGCTCGAACGCAACAACCCCGGGGCGAGCATCAAGGACCGCATCGCCAGGGCGATGATCGAGGATGCAGAGGCGCGTGGCGTGATCGGCAAGGACACCGTGATCGTCGAGCCGACCTCGGGCAATACGGGCATTGGCCTGGCGCTCGTGGCGGCCGTGAAAGGCTACCGGTTGATCCTGACGATGCCGGAATCGATGTCCGTCGAACGCCGCCAGTTCATGCGCGCCCTCGGTGCAGAAATCGTGCTGACGCCGCGTGAGAAAGGCATGCCCGGCGCGATAGAGAAAGCGCACGAGCTGTTGAAGGAGCACAGGAACTCGTGGATGCCGTCGCAGTTCACGAACCCGGTCAACACCACGGTGCATCGCGACACGACCGCGCAGGAGATCCTCGCCGACTTCCCGGAAGGCATCGACTACCTGATCACGGGGGTCGGCACCGGCGGCCACATCACCGGCTGCGCCGAAGTGCTGAAGCAAAAATTTCCGAAGCTGCAGGTGTTCGCCGTGGAACCCGAGAAATCGCAGGTGATTGCCGGCAAGCCGAAAGCCCTGCACCGTATCCAGGGCGTCGGCGCCGGCTTCATCCCCGGCATCCTGAACATGGGTGCGCTCGACGGCACGATCGCCGTCAGCGAAGAAGCCGCCTTCGACATGGCGCGGCGTTGCGCGCGCGAGGAAGGCGTGTTCATCGGGATTTCGTCGGGTGCGACGCTTGCGGCGGTGCAACAGAAGCTGCGCGAGATTCCGGCGGGTAGCCGTGTGCTGATCTTCTGCTACGACACGGGGGAGCGTTATCTCTCGATACCGGATTTGTTCCCGCCGGCGTGATCTAGAACAGGCTGGGCATTTTTGGCCGCGCGCACCGGCGTGCGGCCGATCTCGGGAATGTCGACGGAGCTATTCCGCAACCCCCAGCCCTGCCTTACCCGGCTTACTTCTTCAGACGATACCCCGTCCTGAAGATCCAGTGCAGGATCGCCACGCACACGACAAGAAACAAGCCGGTCATCATCAGGCTCGTCGACACGTCAACGTCCGAAATCTCGTAGAAGCTCCAGCGGAAGCCGCTGACGAGGTACACGACGGGATTGAACAGCGTGACCTTTTGCCAGAACTCCGGCAGCACCGAGATCGAGTAGAAGCTGCCACCGAGGAAGGTCAGCGGCGTGATGATCAGCGTCGGGATCATCGACAGCTTTTCCCAGCTCGTAGCCCAGATGCCGATGATGAAGCCGAACATGCTGAACGTGATCGACGTCAGTACGAGGAACAACAGCATCGTGAGCGGATGCCGGATTTCGAGCGGCACGAACAGCGAGGCCGTGGCGAGGATGATCGAGCCGATCATGATCGACTTCGTCGCCGCCGCGCCGACATAAGCCACGACGATTTCGAACGGCGACACCGGCGCCGACAGCACTTCGTAGATCGTCCCGATGAAGCGCGGGAAGTAAATCGAGAACGAGCCGTTCGAGATGCTCTCCGTCAGGATCGACAGCATGATCAAACCCGGCACGAGGAACGCGCCGTAGCTGATGCCGTCGATCTCCGTGATGCGCGAACCGATCGCTCCGCCGAATACGATGAAGTACAGCGAGGTCGAGATTACGGGCGACACGATGCTCTGCACGAGAGTGCGGAACGTACGCGCCATCTCGAAGGCGTAGATGGCCCTGATTGCGTAGATGTTCATGCGGCCACCTGCGAGCTGTTCACGAGATTGACGAAGATTTCCTCGAGTGAGCTCTGCCGCGTTTCGAGGTCGCGGAACTCGATGCCGGCACTGTCGAGCGCATCGAGCAGCTGCGTGATGTCGGAGCTTTCGCTGCGCGTGTCGTACGTGTACGTAAGCAGCGTGCCGTCGGCATTCAGCGCAAGGCTATAGGCAGCGAGAGACGGCGGAACGGCGCCCAGCGGCTGCATCAGGTGCAGCATCAGCTGCTTCTCGCCGAGTTTCTTCATCAGCACGTCCTTGTCCTCGACAAGCACGATCTCGCCCTTGTTGATCACGGCGATGCGGTCGGCCATTTCCTCGGCCTCCTCGATGTAATGTGTCGTCAGGATGATCGTCACACCGGAAGCCTTCAGCTTGCGCACGACGTTCCACATGTCCTTGCGCAGTTCGACGTCGACGCCGGCGGTCGGTTCATCGAGGAACAGGATCTTCGGCTCGTGCGCCAGGGCCTTGCCGATCATCACGCGCCGTTTCATGCCGCCGGACAGCGCCATGATCTTTTCGTCCTTCTTGTCGTACAGGGACAGAGACTTCATGACGTCCTCGATGAAGGCACGATCGGGCTTCTTGCCGAAAATGCCGCGGCTCAGCGCCATCGTCGCCGTGACCGTTTCGAAGGCATCGGTGGCCAGCTCCTGCGGCACGAGGCCGATCAGCGAACGCGCCGCGCGATAATCCTTCACGGTATCGTGACCGTCGATCATCACGCGTCCGCCACTCGCGTTCACGATGCCGCAGACGATCGAGATCAGCGTGGTCTTGCCCGCGCCGTTCGGGCCGAGCAAGGCGATGATCTCGCCTTCGCGGATGTCGAGGTTGATGTCGTTGAGGGCCTTGAAGCCGGAGGCGTAGACCTTGCTCAGTCCTTCGATCCTGATTATCGGTTTCATCGTCGCGCGATCGCTTCGCTAAATTCCTGGTGCCGCTCCGCGAGGCAAAGCCGGCAGTCTTCCTACAAAAAAGGGCAGACCCGAAGGACTGCCCTTTCTGATACTGCGGGACTGGCGTTCAGGCCGTTGCGGCCTTGGCGCCAGTGGCCTCGGTGACCGGTGAATCGGAAGGCTTGTCGGTGCCAAGCTTCAGGAATACCAGCACGATTGCGCCGATCAGCGAGCCGAGGCCCATGACCATCGCGGTGCTTGCCAGGTAGTCGGCCGGAGCCTCGCCTGCGTTGATACCGCTCTGCATCAGGTAACCCGCGATTGCCGGTGCGAGGATCGCGCCGCCGCGGCCTACGCCGATCACGAAGCCGGTGCCGGTTGCACGCACGTGGGTCGGGAAGGCGTACGCGATGATCGTGTACAGGCCCGAGACGCCTGCGTTGCCGAAGAAGCCGGCGAATGCAGCCAGGTAGCTCAGCTGCACGACTTCAGGCGCGGAGCGGCCGAAGAGCGCAACTCCGACGACGTTCAGCACGAGGATCGCGATCGTCAGCGGCTTCACGCCGAACTTCGCCGTGAGCAGGCCGAACACGGCGCCGCCGAGCGCGCCGCCGACGTTGGCCCAGGTCAGTACGCCCGATGCGGCCGATGCCGGGATGCCCATCGTCGTGACGATCGTCGGCGTCCACTTCAGGATGTAGTAGAAGGTCATCATGTGGAAGAAGTACGCGAGCATGCACAGGATCGTGACCATGATCAGCGACGGCGAGAAGATGTCGCTCATCGACTTCTTGCGTGCATCAAGCGACAGCTGCGGAAGTGCCGCGGCAGTTGCAAGGCCGATTTTCCGCAGCGCGCCATTGATACGATCGAGCGCGCCTTCAGGCTGCTTGCGAGTCAGCCAGTGCACGGATTCCGGTACCAGGAAGTAAACGACGGGAATCAGGGCGGCGGACAGGATTGCGCCCGCGGTGAACATCTCGCGCCAGTTCGTCGCGCCATCGTCCAGCAGGGCCTTGCCGACCTCACCGCAGATGACGCCGCCGAGCGGATAGCCGATCACCATCAGCGAAATGCACATGGCGCGACGCTTCAGGTTCGTGAATTCAGCGACGACTGCGTTCGTCGTCGACAGCATGCCGCCGATGCCGAGACCGGTGAACACGCGCCATGCCATCAGGGCTTCTACGGAGCCGGAAGTCGTCGCGAGGAACATGCCTGCGGCCATGACGGCGAGGCAGGCCAGCGTCATCTTGCGCCGGCCAATCTTGTCGGCAACACCGCCGAGGAATACCGAGCCCACGGCCATGCCGATGAGCTCCATGTTCAGCACCCAGCCGAGACGCGCGCGATCGATGCCGAATTCGCTCATGATGCCCGGGCCGGACACGCTGATGGCGAGTACGTCGAAGCCATCCATGCCATTTAGCAGCACCGTGATGGCCACGATGACGTACATCATCGGCGTCATGGGTGACTTATCGATTATTTCGCGCGGATCGGTCATGGAGGTATCCCCTGTCGTTATTTGACACGTGATGTGTTCTGAGTGAGAGCTGATGTGCCGCTGCGGAAAGGCCCGGAAGCACAAGGCTCCGCAGCATAAAGCAGCACATTGCCGATAACAAGGCAGGCCCCGCGCACTATGGCCACTGCGTTTATCGCGCGAAACGCGTGCAGCAATTGTGCATGGTACGAAGGCCCTGGCCGCCCTGCCCGCTCGCGTTGGCCCAGTCGCGTTGGCAGCTCCACGGGGGTTCTTTATACTCGCGGCCGATCGCAGGTTTCCCGCGCGACGTTTCCAGTCGGTCCAGCATCCATGATCAATCGCAGACTCATCCTCAAGGGCACGTTCGGCCTTGCCGCTTCGCAGCTTCTCGCCAGCCGCATGGCGCAGGCGCAAACGGCAATGACGGCACAGGCCCTGAATCCGAACCTTGCGCTGGTCGCGGGCAATGGCGGCAACGTGCTGGTCCGCAAGGCTGCCAACGGCGAGTTACTGGCGGTGGATGGGGGCCTCGCGGCGAATGCCGGCGACCTGCTCGGCTCGATCAACGCGAGCCTCGGCAGCGATCGCATCACGACGCTCGTCAATACGCACTGGCACCACGAGAGCATCGGCCTGAACGAAACGCTGGGCGCGCGCGGCGTGCGCATCTTCGCGCACGAAAACACGCGGCAATGGCTCAGCACGCGCATCGAACGCCCGTTCGACGACGCCGTATTCGAAGCCCTGCCAGAGGCGGCTCAACCCAATGAGACCTTCCGCCACTACGGCTCGATGCAGCATGGCGACGTGCCAGTCGAGTACGGCTACCTGCGCCAGGCCCACACTGACGGCGACATGTACGTATTCCTTCCACAGGACAACGTACTGCATGCCGGCGGCATCATTTCGAGCGATGCCTGGCCGCTCATGGACTGGTGGACTGGCGGCTGGATGGGCGGACTCGTCGATGGCATCGAAACGCTGCTGAGCATCGCGAACGACACGACGGTGATCGTGCCGGGCACCGGTCCCGTGATGTCGAAGGCCGACCTCGCAGTTATGCGCGACATGTATGCCGAACTCTTCGAAGCCGTGCGCAACTCTTTCATGGCATCGAACACGGTCGAGGAAACGGTCGCGCTGAAGCCTGCGGCCGCCTACGAAGCGAAACTCGGCAATTCCGACCAGTTCATCGAACTGTGTCAGTGGAGCCTGATCCCGCACTACGCCCCGGACGCCTGAACGCACATTCCTTGCACATTCATGGATCTGTGAGAGCTGAACGGCCCCGGTTTGCGATCCTCGCCCGGCTGCTTGCGCCGGCCTGAACCACAGTCCCATTCGGGGTGAAAAAACCGCCCGAGTTCAGTACGATGCAGTCATCTGGCGCGAGGACCTGCAGGCCTTCCCGCAACCGAACAACTGCACGAACCACCGCCGAAACAACGGCTGATATAAACGGAGAGCAGAGCCATGTTCATCACGAAGAAGCACCTGTCACGCCGTATGGTCCTGCGCGGCCTCGGCAGCGCAGTCGCGTTGCCATTGCTCGATGCGATGGTTCCAGCCGCGACTGCGCAGACGCAGACGGCCGCCGCCGTGCAGCCGCGCCTCGGTTTCGTCTTCTTCCCGCACGGCGCCGTGATGGAACGCTGGACACCTGCCGCGACCGGCACTGATTTCGAAGTGTCCGACATCCTGAAGCCCGCCGAGAAATTCAAGGACCGCATGACCGTCGTCAGCGGGCTGCGCAACAAGCCGGCCGAAAGCAACGATCCGCACGGCATCGTGGCCGGCACGTGGCTGCGCTGCGTGGCGCCGAACGACGTCAGCGATCCGGCGAAAGGCGTGACGGTCGATCAGATCGCCGCGCGCCACGTCGGCGCGAACACGACCTTCCCGTCGATCGAAATGGGCACGCCGACCGGCGGCCCCTGCGCGCCGGGGTATTCCTGCGCCTTCGGCAGCGCGCTGTCGTTCCGCACGCCGGACCAGTCGCTGCCGATCGAAAACAATCCGCGCAAACTTTTCTTCCAGCTGTTCGGCCAGGGTGACGACTCCGCCGAACGCGCCGCGATCGTAGACCAGACCGGTAGCATCCTCGATTCGATCATGGCGGAAACGTCGTCGCTGCAGCGCAAGCTCGGCGCGGCAGACAACGCCATGGTCGCGAACTACCTCGAATCGGTGCGCGAAGTGGAACGCCGCGTACAGATGATGAAAACGCAGGATCTCAGCGATGTCGAAATCCCGAACGCGCCGGTCGGCATCCCGACTTCGTTCGAAGACCACCTGAAGATTTTGTTCGACCTGATGGCGCTGGCCTACCAGGTGAACCTGACGAACGTTGCGACCTTCATGATCGAGAAGGAGGTCAGCATGCGCACGTACAACAACGTGGGCGTCAACGAAGCCTTCCATCCGCTGTCGCACCACGGCGACGATCCGGCGAAGAAGGATCGCCTCGTGCGCGTGCAGGCCTTCCACACGAGCACGTTCAACTACTTCCTCGAGAAACTCGACGGCATGCCGGAAGGCAACGGCACTGTGCTCGACAACTCGCTGATC
>DASWWP010000069.1:0-70281 GCA_036405915.1 Pseudomonadales bacterium | reverse complement strand
CCGCCCTTGCCGAGGATTGCCTGGCGATCGATCGCCGAAAACGGTGCGACGATGCGGGCATTCTCATCGATCGCGAGCGCGCGGACCTGGATCACTTCGATGGAGTCGGCGGACTGGGCGTGTACGGCCGGAGCGGAAATTGCGGCAAACAGGGTGCCGGTGATGGCTGCCAACGGTTTGCGTTTGAAATACATACTGAAAATTCCTCGCGTATCCCGGCGATGCTGTGATCGCCAGGGGATGTGCCTTTAAGTCCACGCTCGATGGAACATCGCCTGTGTCCACGCAATGCATGCGGGTGAACGGCAATGAAACGGAGCCGGGAAGCTTGTCAGGCCTGATATGTTTGATTGCTACGGAACCCATGTGCGCGCGCCGATTGACGGCACGACGCGAAAGCGTTCCGAGGCAGTTAACGGATCAATCGAGCGAGGAGGGCGGTGCGCGGCCCTGGTACGGCGAGGGATTGCTGAAGGAGTAAAACTCGCGCAGGTACTGCGCGTACGGGATGTTGTGCGCGATGAACGCAACGCCCAGCGTGGGTCGCAATAGAACATCGTCGCCTAGCTGGAGATGCCAGAGTCCGCAATCCACGCTGTGCTGCGTGTGATCGTGCAGCGGCGATGACTGCGCGAGCTGCGCGCCGGCCAGCATGAGCACGGCCAGCACGACCAGCAGGTATTTCCTGAGCTGATTCAGCTGATCGAGTTGCATGGGCTGTGACGTATGGAGCACGGTTTTGTCGTCGTTCAGTCTAGTTATGGTCGTCGCGCAATTTTTCACGCAATACAGACAGGTCGGCCACGGTTTCCATTTCAACGGTTTTCAGTGGCGTCGTAAAACCGGCCACGATTCTAACCGAAGATTGCGGAAGCGCCAGCCTCTGTGCGAGCAGTGCAGTGACAGCCTCGTTCGCACGTCCTTTTTCCGGTGCGGCTCGTACCTTTATTTTCAGGATGTCGCCGAGCCATTCGATGCCTTCCTTGCGCGCGCCCGGCACGACCTTGATGCGCAGCTGCATCGTCAGCCCGCCAGGGCGTGCACGAGACCTTCGCGACCCTTCGGCACGAGCAGCAGGTTCTTGTATAGCTGGTTCGGATCGAAGGCGTAGAGCACCGCCGTGCGCGCACGCAGCAAACGCGTGAGCTTGCGGCGCAGGAATGCGAACGGCTTGCCGGACCACCAGCCGCGATCGTAGTTGCTGCCGAGCACGTGGATTGCGTAGTGCCGTTGCAGGAAATCAAGTTCGGGCGAGCCGCGCAGGCGCTCGATCGTCAGCGGGTCGTTCCATTCCATCGTGATGAAGGGGAGGTCGCGCTGCAGCGTCTGCATCAGTCCGCGCAGAACGAATACTTCATGTGCTTCGACGTCGATCTTCACGAAGTCGACGCGCGGGATGGAGTTTGCCATCACGAAGGCATCGCCTGTCGTCAGCGTGACATCGACTGGCGTCGTGCCCTCGGTGCGCCTGTCGAAACTCGATGCGCCGTAATTGCCGGCGTTAACCATGTTGATCGTTGCCGTGCCGGCGTGGTCTGACAACGCGAGATTGTGCGTCCGTACGTGCGTGAGTCCATTGCGCGTCACGTTGTTGCTCAGCACATCATAAAGATACGGAATCGGCTCGAAGGCATGCACGGCATGCGCGCGCGTCGCGAAGGCCAGCGTGTGGTTGCCGATGTTCGCACCGATGTCGAGAACGGTGGGTTGCGGCAGTTGTTGCAGCAGCTTCAGCAGCAGCAACAGGTTTTCTTTTTCGTAAAGGCCGTTGCGCGCGATCTTGTCACCGACATGATCATTGCGGAACACGGTGACCTGGTGGCCTAGCGAGGTCGTGACGACTGCGGTGTTTTCCATGGATGGCGAATTACTCTGTGTGGGCCGGGGCTGGCGATAAGGGCGAACGCTCATGACTATGAAAGACACATGACCCGAACTGTTCGGTCTTACATATTGCTTGCAATTTTCGTTTGACTTTACCGGCTTCGGAATATCCAATCGCGGGCGGGGGGAAACCTGCAACATTATAAAAAGTGGTGGCAGTACATACTAACTAAAGTATCCATGCTGACCGTTAAAGAAGACTCTTTCTTGGCCAAGTTCGCTTGGTAATTTCGTCGACCGCCTAGCTGTCTGCTGGTCGACCTGGTGCAAGCCGCCGTTTTTTTTAATTCCCTCCGGTACGCGTTGCGTACCGCCGTGCGAGCGCATGTGGGCCATGCGCCACGCGGCGGTGCGTTACCGAGCGTTTACTCAATCGTCATCATTTCAGGGGAATATTGATGAAATTACTCACCAAGACCTTCAAGACCAGGGCTTTGGCGCTCTCCGTGTCGGCGATTTCCGCCGGCCTGATCGCGCCGGGTGCCTATGCACAGAATGCCTCCGGGGAACTGGAAGAGATCCAGGTAACGGGTTCGCGTATCCGCGCAACCGACGGCATGGTCATGCCGGTACCGGTCACCGCCGTCACGAGCAATGAGCTTGCTGCATTCCAGCCCGGCGCCACTGTCGCCGAACAGCTCGATACGCTGCCGCAGTTCTTCAACAACGGTTCCTCCCAGCGCGGTGGCGGCGTGCTGTTCGATGCAGCCGGCGGTAGCTACCTGAACATGCGTAACCTCGGGCAGAACCGCACGCTGGTGCTCTTCGACGGTTCGCGCGTAGTACCGGCCGACAAACGCGGCTCGGTCAACGTCGACACGCTGCCGACTGCGCTGATGCGCACGGTCGACGTCGTGACGGGCGGCGCGTCCGCTGCGTACGGCGCCGACGCCCTCGGCGGTGTCACGAACTTCATCCTCGATCGCGAATTCCAGGGCCTCAAGATGGACGTGGGCACGGGCGTCACCGAACGCGGTGATGGCGAGCGCTGGAACTTCTCCGTTGCCGGCGGCACGACGATCGGCGAGCGCACGAACCTGATCGGCTCCTTGCAGGCGATGCACGTGAACCAGATCAACCGCGAAGCCGACGAACTGGACGACTGGTTCCAGCGTTACGGCTGGGTCACGAACCCGAACTGGGTCTCCGCAACGGCCACGCCGAACGAGCCGCAGCGTCTTACCGTGCGCAACGTCATCTCCAGCGAACACAGCCCGACGGGTGTCATCTGGGCACGAACCGGCCCGAACGCCGGTAACTCGAACGGCACGCTCGTGCCGAACTTCACGATGAATGGCATGACCTTCCTCGAAGACGGCTCCGACGTGCGTCCGTTCGTCCGCGGCGACATCTATGCCGCGCCGAACCGCCCGGGTTCGACCAAGTCGATGAGCGGCGGTCCGGAAGTGGGCATCGCGAATCGCGCCTTCGGCAGTGGCGTGGCCGGTAACGAAGTCGTCAGCCGTTCGGCCTTCATCGGCCTGCAGCATGATTTCAGCGACAGCTTCACGATGTTCGCACAGGCAATGGCTGGCCGCTCCGAGTCGAACTCGGTCAGCGTGCGCGGCGGTCCATCGCTGCAGGACGGCTGGTTCGCCACGATCTACCGCGAAAACGCCTTCCTTCCCGCCAGCGTGGCATCCGCGATGGATGCGGCCGGCATCACCTCGTTCCAGCTGCACAAGCTGGGGGCATTCGAAGGCGCCAACGAACCGGGCATCGGCTCGGACAACAAGGGCGTTTTCGGTACGTACTCGTGGAGCGTCGGCTTCGATGCCGTAATGCCGAACGGCTGGGACCTGCGTGGCAGCTGGCAGACCGGCGAATCCCACAAGCGCACTGGTATCTATGACGAGATTCGTGTCGACCGCATGTTCCTCGCGATCGACGCCGTACGCGATCCGGCCACCGGCGCCATCGTCTGTAACGTACAGCGTTACAACCCGACGCCTGCCCAGCTGCAGGCCGCTGTTGCAGGCCGTCTCGAATCGCCCGGCGGTGCGCCCGGCGGTACGCGTCAGACGCCGAGCACGAACCCGCTGCTGTCCCCGATCGGTCTCGACAACACCGTGCGTGACTGCCAGCCGTGGAACGTATTCGGCCAGGGCAATGCCAGCCAGTCCGCGATGGACTACCTCGTAACGCCGAAGATGGGCGACAGCACGGTTGACCAGGACTTCGCCGAGTTGCTGATGACCGGCGACCTGATCGAAGGCTGGGATGGCCCGATCAACTTCGCAGCCGGTCTCACGTGGCGCGACCAGAGCTTCAAGGACCGCGCGCTGCCGCGTGAAATCGACGTGCTCGGTCCTCCGCTGAACGCCCCCGACCTCGGCATCCGTGGCATTCCGCCGGGCTTCACCGGCGGTTCGGCCAACCTTCACCAGTTCTCGACGGTGCCCGACGTGGAAGGCCAGTACGACGTGTGGGAATGGTTCGCCGAGGTCAACGTTCCAGTCTGGGTGAGCGACGGCGCGCAGCGCATCGACGGCAGCCTCGCATTCCGCCGTTCGGATTACTCGACGGTCGGTTCCGTCGACAGCTGGAAAGGCGGTCTCGAGTTCCAGGTAATCGAAGAGCTGCGCCTGCGCGTGACGAAGTCGCGCGACGTCCGTGAAGCGACCTTCTCCGAGCGTTTCGACTTCCAGGGCACGGGCGGCTCGGTCAACGATCCGCGTTACAACAACTCGAACTTCCAGATCACGACGGTGCAGGGCGGCAACCCGAACCTGAAGCCGGAACAGGCCAATACGCTCGTCGCCGGCATCGTGTATGAGCCGAACTGGCTCGGCGGCCTGCGCATGTCCGCCGACTACTACGACGTCAAGATCAAGGACGCCGTGGGTACGCTCGGTGTTCAGCGTATCGTCAACGAGTGCGAACTCAACCAGGTCGCCTCGCTCTGCGCGCAGTTCGAGCGCGATCCGACCACGGGCTTCATCGGCAGGGTGTTCAACACCTTCCTGAACGTGTCGCAGGCGCGTGTCGAAGGCGTGGACTTCGAAACGTCGTACAGCATGGAACCGGACTTCATGTCCGACGAAACGGAAGATCTCCGCTTCCGCCTGCTCGGTGGCTACGTGATGGAACGTTCGGATACGCCGCTTGGCGGTCAGCCGCTCGATCAGGCCGGCTGGCTCGCCACGCCCGACCTGACGATGGTCGCGTCGCTGACCTACGGCTTCGGTCCTTACAGCGTGATGTTGCAGCAGCGCTACATCGCCGATACGTTGAACAAGAACACGGGCGCCAGCTCTAGCTGGGTAGTCGGTCGCGACGTCGATACGCTGCGCATCTCGTCGGGCAACTACACGAGCCTGCAGTTGGGTTACGACGGCGAGATGAGCAACGGCGGCGCCTACCGCGTGAGCTTCAACGTCTCGAACCTGTTCGACCGTCCGCCGCCGATCGTACCGAACTACGGTACGCGCGGTGGTGCCCAGTCGATTCCGCAGGACTTCGATGAGTTCGGTCGCCGTTACCAGCTGTCGATGAACGTCAGCTTCTAACGCTTCCGCAGAACTGCTGCATCACCGGGACGTTTCCGGTGATGCAGCAAATTCTGGATTTGCTCGACCGTCAGGTCAGGCAGGCAGGATCGAAGGCGTAGCCTCCACGCAGCCAGTCAGTCACTTCGCGCGCCATCGGATGCGCGATCCTCGAATACTTCTCCACTAAAACTTCCTTCGTCGCCGCATCGAAGCTATCGAGGCCGGCGTGCTGGAAGGCATCAGCATCCTCCATCAACGCGCTTGCCAGCCCAGGTGGACACAGCGCCGAACAAGCCTGCGCGAACAATTCGCCGGACGGCATCGTTGTGCCCGCATACAACGCGCCGAGCGAGTAGAGCGGCAGTTGCGACACGTAGGCCTGGTTCATCGGATTCGCGAGGTGGCCACTCGCAAGTTCACGCAAGTCCTTGCTGTCGCGGCCGGAGAACGGCAGCAGGTGCAGGAAGGGCGTCAGCCGCTTCGCGTCGTTCACGGGATAGTTGTCCCATAGCAGCGGTTTGCGCCGCAGCTTGTCGGCCACCTGCAGCATGTGCGTGCGCGGATACTCGCGCGAGATCACCTGCGGGCCGGTCCAGAACACGTCGATGCGTGCGTCGAGGGCTTTGCCGAGATCCTCGAGGTAATGTTCGGGCTGTGCGCCGAAGTGGCGAGTCAGCAGCGGATCGTCTGAGTAGTACGTGGGGCAGACGACGAAGCGCTGGGCGTTGCTGTGCTGGGTCACGAAATCGAGGATCTCGAGCTGCGCGCTGGCCAGTTCGCGCAGGTCGCCCATCATGTCGTCGAACAGGATGCACAGCGTGGCCGGGGCGATCGCATTGATTTCGTCGAGTTTGAGGCGCAGCAGTTCGCGATTGGCGCGGGAGAAATCACGATACAGTTCGAAGGGGCTCAGCCCGATGCCGAACTCGACCTGGTGGCGCTCGTAATGGTTGCGCAGGTCGCGCAGGGATTCGAGGTGCGCCAGCGGAAATGGCGCTTGCCACTGTTTGCGCAACCACACGTCGTTCTTCGGCGCATACACATAACTGTTGCAGCCCTGCGCGGCGAGAAAGGGCGCGTAGTCACGGCGCGCCTCCCAGCTCCATTGCCGGCCGAAGTATCCTTCGACGACGCCGAGCCGGAATGCCTGGGCGGTGAGGGTGTTCAACGGGGCGGCGCTGCCACGGCTCCGGTCGTTGCGGCGGACGGGCTTTGCGCCGCGAGCCCGCGCAACGTGCGCACCTCCGCGATGCCGCCGGCATTCGTCACCTTCGTGAAGCCTGCCGCGCGCAGGATTTCCTGCGCCTGTCCGGCGCGATTGCCGCTACGGCAGTACAGCATCAACTCCGCATCCTTGCCGTACTGCGCCGCGAGTTTGTCTGGATCGAGCTCGGACAGCGGAACGTGCGCGTCGCCGTCGATGTGGCCGGCTGCATGCTCTTCGGCGCCGCGCACGTCGATCCAGACCGGCTCGGCCCATGCAGTACGCGCACAAACCAGGAGCAGCGCAACCAGCACGAACGCAATGTGTTTCATGACCAGACTCCGGCAAGCGGTGCTTGCTCAGGGTTTACGGGATGACAGCAAATCCTTCACGCGGCGCAGCGCTTCGGTGATGTTCTCCGTACTGCTCGCGTAGCTGAAACGAATGTAGCCTTCGCCGAGATGGCCGAAGCTCGTGCCGGCGACGGTCGCGACGCCGGCCTCTTCGAGCAGCAGTTCCTCGAGCTGCTTCGACTTCATGCCGGTGCCCGTGATGTTCGGGAAGGCATAGAACGCCCCTTTTGGCGTGATGCACGAAATGCCCGGCACGTCGTTCAGCAGCTTCACGATCAGCTTGCGGCGCTCGTCGAAGGTCCGGAGCATCATGTCGACGGCGTCCTGCGGCCCCTGCAGAGCTTCGATGCCGGCGCGCTGGATCGGCGCCGACGGGCAGGAGTTGCTGTTGATCTGGAGGCGCTCGGCATGGTCGATCAGCGAGGCGGGCCACACGCCGTAACCGAGGCGCCAGCCGGTCATCGAATAGGTCTTGCTCCAGCCGTCGAGCAGGATAGTGCGGTCACGGATCGATTCGTATTCCATGAAGCTGACGTGCGGCAGGCCGTCGTAAGTCAGGCGCGCGTAGATTTCGTCGGACAGCAGCGTCACGTGCGGATGTTTTTCGAGGCCTTTCACGAAACGCTCGATCACGTCGCGCTCCAGCACGCCGCCGGTCGGGTTCGCCGGCGTGTTGATGATGATCAGGCGCGTGTTCGGCGTGATCTGCGCCAGCACGCGGTCGGGATCGAACGCGAAGCCCGTCGACTCGAGCAGCTCGATCGGCACGGGCTTCGCCCCGCTGAACTTGATCATCGATTCGTAGATCGGGAAGCCGGGGTTCGGATACATGATCTCCGCGCCGGGCTCGCCGAACATCATGATCGCGAAGAACATCGTCGGCTTGCCGCCAGGCACGATCATGACGTTCTCGCGATCGACCGTTACGCCGCGATACTTTTTGATGTCGTCGACGACGGCCTGGCGCAGCTCAGGCAAACCCTTGGCCGGCGTGTAGAAGTGGAAGCCGTCGTCGATCGCCTTCTTGCCGGCCTCGACGATGTTCTGCGGCGTGCGGAAATCCGGCGAGCCGATGCCGAGGTTGACGATGCTGCGGCCCTGCGCTTCGAGCGCCTTGGCCTTCGCGAGGATCTTGAAGGCCGACTCGGTGCCGAGACGCCCCATGGCTTGCGCTAACTGCATGGATACCCCTGGTGTTGTATTAGCGTGTAAACAGATAGTCCGCGTCGGATTCGATCAGCGACTGGTAGATGCCGCTGCGCAATTTGTTGAAATCGTCGAGGTCCGGGGGCGTATTCAAGGTTTGCGTCAGGTATACGACGATCAGCTTTTCGACCGGGTCGACCCAGTACGTCGAATGGTAGGCACCGCCCCAGCCATATTCGCCGACGGAACCGAGCGTACCGCGCGCGCCGAGATCCGTCAGCACTGAAAAGCCGAGTCCCATGCCGGTACCGGGCTGGAACGGAATGCCGTTCAGATGGTCGGTCACCATCAACTGCACAGTTTTCGGTGCCAGCAGTCGTACGCCGTTCAGTACGCCGCCGTTCAGGGTCATCTGCAGGAATTTCGCGTAGTCCGCCGCGGTTGACGTCAGTCCCGCGCCGCCGGAGTACGACACGCGCGGTCCGTCCACGTAGTCGCCCTGGCCTGCCATGCTGCCGACGTCAGGTGCCGGTTCGAGACCCCCACCGCGCCGCGGCTGGTACACGACGGCGAGGCGATCGGCCTGTTCGCGGTCGACGTAGAACTGCGTGTCGTTCATGCCGAGGGGGCTGAAGATCTCGTTACGCAGGAAGGTCGCGAGGTCAACGCCGCTGACCTTTTCGATCACTGCGCCGAGGATGTCGATGTTGTAACCGTAGATCCACTGCGTGCCGGGCTGCGCCTGTTGCGGCAGTGCGGCCATGCGGCGCACCGTTTCACCGATCGGCTCGTCGCTGCTCGCGAAATACCAGCCCGTGATGCCGGCATCTACCCAGGCCTGGTTCGCCACCGGCGGCGGGCCGCCGAACCCGCCGTAGCCGATGCCGCTCGTGTGCGTCAGCAGGTCGCGCAGCGTGATCGGCCGCGTGAGTGCCACGAGGTCGTAGCCGCCGCCGTTACGGGGTACGGCCACCCTGGTATTCGCCCACTCCGGGAAGTAGCGCGACAAGGGGTCGCTGATCTGCAGTTCACCGCGCTCATGCAGGATCATGATGCCGGTGCTGACGATGGCTTTCGTTTGCGACGCAATGCGGAACAACGTGTTGTCCGTCATCGGCAACCGTGCCGCGATGTTGCGCATGCCCTTCGCGGAGGAATACACGATGCGGCCGTCGCGCATGATCACCGTCACGCTGCCGGCGATGCGATCCTCGTCCACGTAGCTTTGCAGCACGGCATCGAGCCGTTCGAGGCGTACTTCGTCGAGACCCTGGTTGGCGGGGGCACTTCTGCGGAGGTCCTGGGCGAGTACGGCAGGGCAGCTGCCGATCAGCAGCAGCGCGCAAAGGCGCCAGGCGAGCAATTTCATATTCCCTCTTGTTCTGACTGCGGTTCGACCGCAGTTTTTACCCCATGTGGGTACGCGCGTTGCCGCATGTCGCGATGCCACTGCGTACGGATTTCGGCATGGTGGCAAGCGCCGGTGAGTATACTGCTAATGGATTGGGCGGCAAATTGACGGCAGCGTTCCGCCGCGGTTTTCCCGATAAAAAAGTTCATCAGGGAAGATATGTACAACGGTGCTGTTCTTGTGATCTGGAGTTCTTTCGTTCGACACACACAGGGTGAAACCATGCATACCGTAAAGCTGAAACGATCGACGCTTGCACTGTTCATCGCGACCCTCGCAGCCTGCGGCGGCAACGATACCGAAGCGCCACCGGCGCAGCCGCAAAGTACGCAACCGGCGCCGGTGGCGGCAACTCCGCCAGCCGCAACTCCGCCGGCCGCTCCCCCCGCTTCTGTCGCCGGCGACTGCGCTGGTGAACAGGGCCTTACGTATATCTGCGGCGTGCAGGCGGCCGAGGACTTGCTGAGCCTCGATTCCGCGAACCTGGTCCTCGCGTCCGGCATGAGCGATGCGAACGCGAACGTGCCGGGCCACATGTACCTGATCGACACGGCCACGAAGGAGGTCACCGAGCTCGTGCAGGGCCCGAACTTCACACAGGCGCACGACACGACGATGTTTCCGGACTGCCCGGGCCCGCTGAACCTTCAGGACTTCTCCGTGCATGGCCTGAGCGTGGCCGAAATCGCGCCGCAAACCTGGAGCGTGTACACGACAAGCCACGGCGAGCGTGAAGCGGTCGAGGTGTACGAACTGTCGCTGGCCGGCGCCGAGCCTGCGCTGGCATGGAAGGGTTGTGTCGTATTGCCCGAAAACACCTTCTCGAACAGCGTGGCAAGGTTGAACGACGGGGGGTTCGTCGTCACGAAGATGATGGACCCGGCGCAGGGCTTCGCGTCGATCCAGTCCGGCGGCATCACCGGCAACGTGTTCGAATGGCATCCGGGTGGAGAAGTCATGGCCATCGACGGCACCGAACTCTCCGGCGCCAACGGTATCGCCGTGTCGCCCGATGAGCGCTACATCTACGTGGCTGCATTCGGTTCCCGCGAAATCGTCAGGTTCGACACGAGCACAATGCCCATTGGCAAGGAAGCAGTGTCGGTCGACATCGTGCCGGACAATGTGCGCTGGAGCGACGATGGCAAGCTGCTCGTGGCTGGCGGAAATGCGCCGCAGGAAGGATGTGAAGGAGCTGCGTGCCAGACCGGATGGTCCGTGATCGAAGTAGATCCTGAGACGCTCGAAGTCACGCGCATCGGCGGCGCGGACCAGAACGCGGCGCTGCAGGGCGTCAGTTCAGCCTTGCAGGTCGACGGGAATATCTGGGTGGGGACCTTCAACGGCGATCGCGTCGGATACTTCGCACGCGAGTAAGCGGACTTGAAAAACAGGATCACGCCTGGGGCAGCAGGCGTGATCGCTGTCCTGGCTCAGTTGGTCGTGCTGTCGTCGTCGGACGAGTCGTCGTCGGATGAATCATCAGTCGAGTCGTCGTCGGTCGAGTCATCATCGGTCGAATCGTCGTCGGTCGAATCATCGTCATCCGTTTCGTCATCTTCTTCGCCGTCGATGCCGTCGCCGTCGGTGTCTTCGTCGTGCTCACCGTCGCCGTCGTCATCCGTATCGACCGGGCCATCTGTGATGTACACGGCTTCGGAATCGAGCAGGCCGCGGAAGCCGCCGTACCAGTCTTCGAGTGCAGCCGGATCGCCATCAGGCACCGTGACGACCAGGCCGAGCTGGTACTGGCCTTCGGGCAACGCGGCGATGTCGACGCTTTCGATGCGCACGAAGCGGCGCGGAGCCGTGCCCACGTCGGACGGAACCGGTACCGACGACAGGTCGCCTTCGGCGGAATAGATCACGATGTGGGCATCGGCTTCGCCTTCGGACAGCAGGTTGTGGCCGCGCGCGAACTGCACGCTGATTTCCAGCTCGTCGCCGACGTAGTAGATGTGCTGCCGGGTCTTCAGGTTACCCTTGATCGCGAAGCGGCCGTTCTCGACGACATGCTTGGCAGAGGCGTGTGGGCTGGCATTGCCCGAAGGTCCTTTGCCTTTGCTGTTACCGCTGTTGCCCTGGGCATGCGCGGTGCCGGCCAGGACGACGCTCGCCAGTACCACGAGCGGCAGTTTGAGCAGTGAACGAGGCTTCGATTGTTTCATGCACGATCTCCGTTTTGCGTTTTAGGAAGGACAACGCGGCGGATTCTAGGCAGGCGGCGGAGAAAGGCTGTGTGACACGTTTCACAGAGACGGCGCGCGATGCAGCGCATCTGTGAAACTGCCCCGGCGGCTGCAAATGACGAGATCCACGGGACTAATTCGTGGACCTCGTTCGTCTATGTGTTCTGGCTTAGGCGATTGATCAGGTGATTCGTGGATGCGTCGAAAGTCGTGCAGGGTTTATCTGATGCAAGTGCCGCGTAAACACGGTTGCTAAGGGCCTTCCCCAGCTCTACGCCCCACTGGTCGAAGGCATTGATGCCGAGCAGGATGCTTTGCGCATACACCTTGTGCTCGTACAGCGCGATCAGGGCGCCCAGTGTTTGCGGTGACAGCCGCGGCAACAACAACATGTTGCTTGGCCGATTGCCGGGCACGGCGCGATGCGGTGCAAGCGTGGTCGCTGCTGCCTCGTCGAGGCCCCCTTCGCGCAATTCCCTGAAGGACTGGTCGAGCGTCTTGCCATCCATCAGCGCCTGGCTTTGCGCGATGCAGTTCGCGAGCAGTTGCCGGTGCTGCATGTCGTTGCCGCTTGCGCTGCTTGCCACCGCGATGAAGTCGGCCGGGACCAGGTGCGTGCCCTGATGCAGCAACTGATGAAACGAGTGCTGTCCGTTCGTTCCGGCGCTGCCCCATACGATGCCGCCCGACGCGCCGTGGACGGCCTGTCCATCGCGGTCCACCGACTTGCCGAGGCTTTCCATGTCGAGCTGCTGCAGGAAGGCCGGGAAAAGCGCGAGGTTCTGCGCGTACGGCAACAGCACCTGGCTTTCGGCACCGAGGAAATTCAGGTACCACACGGCGAGCAATGCAAGCAGGACGGGGAGGTTGCGTTCGAAAGGCTCACTGCGGAAATGCTCGTCCATCTGGTGCGCGCCATCGAGCAGCGCGCGGAAGTTCGCCATGCCAACGCCGAGCGCCACTGGCAGCCCGATCGCGGACCATAGCGAATAACGGCCGCCTACCCAGTCCCACATCGGGAAGATGTTCGCGCGGCCGATACCGAACGCAGCGGCCTTGTCGACGTTTGCACTCACCGCGACGAAGTGCCTGTGCAATTCGCCTTCGCTGGTCGCGCGAAGCACCCACGCGCGGGCCGCCTGCGCATTCAATGTGGTTTCGAGCGTCGTGAAGGTTTTCGACGCGATGACGAAGAGCGTCGTGCCGGCGTCGAGGCGCTGCAAGGTCTGCTCGAGATGGACCGGGTCCACGTTCGACACGAAATGGCAGCGGATCTGCGCCAGGCGATACGGCGCGAGCGCTTCGTACACCATCGCCGGCCCGAGATCGGAGCCGCCGATGCCGATGTTCACGACGTCGGTGATGCGGCGGCCGTCATGGCCGAGCCACTGGCCGCTCGTCACCTGCTCGACGAAGGCTTCCATCTGCGCAAGCGTGCGATGCACTGCCTGCTCCTGGACCGTGTCGCGCCGCGGACTGCGCAATGCCACGTGCAGCACCTGCCGCTGCTCCGTGTTGTTGACCACGTCGCCGCGATACATGGCTGCAATTGCATCCTGGATGCCGGCGCGCTGGGCAAGGGCGAGCAGCTGCGTGCGGATCGCGTCGTCCAGCAGGTTCTTCGAATAATCGAGCAACAGGCCGGCGCCTTCGCAGCTGAAGCGCGTGGCACGATGCGCATCCAGCGCGAACAGCTCGCGCAGGCGCAGCGGTGCGGTCTTCAGTGCATCGGCACTTCGCTGCAGGGCGAGCCATTCGGATGTATGCGTGAGAGACGAGCGGGATTGCGAGGAGACAGCGGCCATCGGAGCGTCCGGATCGTGTTGGTGCGGACGCGAGTGTAGCGCAAAAGATTGCCGCTCCGGGACCGGATTGATACCATGCGCCGCCATTGCGCACTTCCCACTCTTGCCGGTATAGCTCAGCAGGTAGAGCAACTGACTTGTAATCAGTAGGTCCCGGGTTCGATTCCTGGTGCCGGCACCAGCTTCCTTCCTGATCCCGCCGCTGCTATCGACCCGCAGCACGCCCGGTGCTACTGGACCTCGCGCTTCTTCCGATGACTGTCTTGAGCCGCAGCCGGAACTTCAATCGTGCTGGTGCGCGCCCGGAAACGCGATGACGTTGGCGGCGTCGGCGGGCTTCGATTCCCGCTCCGGTGCCAGCCGCTCCCGATAGAGCGCCACGGCCGCGGCGCTTTCCATTAATTGCGCATCCTTGTTCGTCACGACGACGGCGACATCGGGCGCGCAGTTCATGAGCAGGAATTCGATCAGCGGGCGTGCCAGCTTTTCGAACTCCGCCTGTTGATGTGCAGTGAGCATGGAATCGTCCTGTAATGAACCATGTGATTTGCTTCAGTCCGCGCAGTAGTGGTCGTACCAGTGCGCATGTGCCGCCGATTCCTCGTAGGCCACGCGCTCGACGAACACTTCGCGGAAATGGCTGCGTTCGTGCTGCAGTACGCAGTCGCTCAGCGCGGGATCGTCGAGCACGAAGATTTCGCCGGTCGTCAGGTTGCCGCAGCCGAGCACGCGTTCTTCGAAGGCGCAGGTTTGCTGCAACTCCGACTCGGACAGGTAGCTGATCGAGTTGATCCAGGGATCGGCATCGTCGAGCACGTGCGCCGGATAGGGAGGCGCATGCGCGCAACCCTGCAGTATCGGCAGCACGGTGCAGCCGAGCAGCGTGCGCAATCCAATGACCCTCGTGATGTTCATGACGTCCCGGCCGCGACCCCCGCGGACAGTCATCACGATAGCGCCTCACCGGCCTGCAGACGCTGAGGCACTTTCCTGAACGTGGGATAAGATTACATGCAGGCTGGAGCGGTTCTTTCCGCTCCAACCGCCGCTCGGTTGGCCGCTGCGGAAAAACTCTGAGCACACGAACAAAAACATCGGAGGAGAGGCATGAAGCGCGACATCATCAATCCATGGACCTGGCAGGAGCCGCTCGGCTTCGTGCACGGCAACAAGGTCAGTGGCGAGCACAGCACGTTCTATCTCGCCGGGCAGACCGCGAGCGACGAGCAGGGCAACTGCATGCATGTCGGTGACATGGAGGGGCAGATCGATCGCACGCTCGAGAACATCGGGAAAATCCTCGCGCAGGGTGGCATGGACTTCACCCACGTCGTGCGCCTGAACATCTATACGACCGACATGAAGGCGATTCTCGACGCGCACGACCACATGGTGGAACGTTTGCGCGCGCGCGGCTGCAGGCATACCGGCTGCCTGCTTGGCGTTTCGGCTCTAGCGTCGCCAGGGGCGCTCGTGGAGATGGAAGTGACGGCGGTTGCGTGATCGCGCCGCCTCGTGACGCGAACACTGGGTGCAGGCAGGGGTGAAGAGTTCGAGTTCAATCGTTGATCGACGAGCCCGCGAACACCTGTTTGCCATCGGGCAACATGACGCTCCCGATGTTGCCCACGTGCGGATGGTTGCGTGCGCGCCAGCCTTCGACGGTGACGACGTCGCCCGGTTTCAGCGAATCGCGGCGCCAGCCTTCGCGCATCAGGATGTTCGGGGTGCCCATCTCGAGGTTCCAGTTCACGATCTCGCCATTCTCACCCGGCGCGTCGACGTACAGGCGGGCGTGCGGGTTGGTCCACTCGAGTTTCGTCACGGTGCCCGTGACGTGGATCGGCAGGTTGCGGTCGAATTCCGCGGCGAAGGCATGATGCGCGCGCACGGCGACCGGGTGCAGCGAGGCGCTTATCGCGAGGCCCAGTGCCAATGCGCGTGCGAGGCGGGAGGCATGCCTGGCATCGAGTCGCGCTGTAGCAGAGCTCAACTTGTTCATCCTCGGCATCCTCACGGATCGAAGTACTGCGTCGATTGTTCGTTTTCGTTGCACACGAACTCGATGAGTTCGGTATCGAGCATCACGCCATGTTCGACGCGTACGGTGAATGGCGCGCTGTAGGCGGTCGGATCCTCGATCGTGACGTCGATCTGCATCTTGCCGTACGACATCCGCGTGAAGCGTTCCGTGATCCTGCCCTTGCTCGTCAACGGGCTGCCGTTCACGTCCAGCCATACGTCGTCCCTGAAGCCAGTGGTTTCCACGACGAGCGTGTCGCCTTCCCAGTGCCCGATCGAGTAGCCGTAGTACCAGGGTTGCGGATCGTTGTCGGGCAGCGGCCGACCGTCCATGAATATCTGGCGCATGCCTCCGTTGCCTTCCCACATCATGACGATCAGGTGTGGCAGCTGCACGATCTTGCGCGGCTGCGGATGCATGTGCAGTTGCATGTGGCCCATGGGCAGACAGTTCGCATCGGGATTGTCCTTCATGCCGTCGGCGACGCGCGCATCGCGCAGCTCGCGTGCCCAGTCGAGATACGGCAGGCCGCCATCGATGTTCGCGCCAAGGTCGAAGAAGCTCGCGAGCGGCGGTGTGCCGGGCGCGTCCTCTCGCTGCCGGGCTTCGGAGTCGACGCGTTGCGCTTGTGCCTCCAGGCGCTGCGCTTCTGCGCGTCCCGGCTTCGAACGGCTCCAGGATTCCCAGATGCCAGAAAGATCGGGATGGCCATCGGCCGTGCGCGGCGCAGGCGCTGCGTAATCGGGTGCGCCGTCTGCGAGGCGCGGCACGTTCGGAGTCGGCCAGTCCGGCCACTGGGCAAGGGCCGGCCACGAGTGCCAGCCGAGGAGAAGTATGAGGCCCGCTTTTACGACTGTGCTACGCATGGCCGAAAGATAGCCGATGATGTCGCGGCCGGGAATGCCTACCGCGTTTCCAGCGCATACAGCTCGGCAAGGATGCTGCGCCATTCGCGGTACTGCTGCTCGAGCGTGCCGGTGAGCTTGTACAGCGAATTCTCGAGCGCGAGTTCGGTGGGTTCGACTTCGTTGGCGAAACCTTCGCGCAGCTCGTCGAGATACAGCTCCTGCACCTTCGCCCAGCGGTAATTGTTGTAGCTTTCCTGCAGGGCGTAATAACTGCCACGGGCATAGGCACTCGATGCCGTCGTTTCGCGAGTCGTGTAATCGGCGGCGCTGCTGCTCTGTTCACGCTGGAAATCCCGCCATGTGTCGTATACCGGCTTGATGTTCGAGAAGAAGCGCTGGTATTCCTCGTCGACGACGTCGATGAACAGGTACTCGTGTTCGCGGATCTGCTGAATGCGTTGCAGTATCGGATCGTCGGCGGCCGGCAGGCGCAGGATGCTGACGGTGCCGTCGGGGTTGTCGCGCAAATAGCCCGAGAACGAGTCCGGCACGAGCCCGCGGCCGTAGCGCAGGAGCGCGACTGTGCGAATCTCCTCGCGCTGCGGAGCGTCGAGCGCCTCGTGCATGGCAGCCAGGTCGCGCAGGATCGCGTTGAACAGCCAGGCGAAATCATCTTCCGCGAAGGCATCACCCGCCGCACTGACACCGGGGGCTGCGGCACCTTCATAGCGCCGGTCGATCCACACGCGGCCGGTGGCATCGCGTGCCACGAGGTCGAGTGCGAGATAGGCGCCGTCGGAACGTTCGATCGTGCCTTCTATCGTCAGCTGCGCGCTGTTGTCGATCTCGGGCAGCACGCGCACTGCGCCGAACAGGCCCGACGCTTCGAGCCTGTAGCGCAGGAACATCGGCAGGTAGCGCGTTTCGGCGGCGCGCACTTCAGGCGTTACGGTGGGGCCGCTCGATGGTGCCGCGGCGTCGCCGGTAGCTGCGGGCGCCTGCGGCTCCGCGGACCTGAACACGCGAATACTGACGTCAAGATAATCGCCATCGCCAGGCTGCGCATAGCTCGCCGATGCCAGCGTGACGCAAGCCAGTACGCAGAGCAGCAGGTAAGGCCAGCGTGTCATCGCGGCGTTCCTCGCTGGTTGCATACGGTGTTGCGCGTGAGCGTCAGCATGCAGTTGTAGTCTTCGGCCGGCGGATCGAATCGCTGGTAATAGTTCGAGATCACGAGCGGCACGGCTACGTCGTCGGTGCTTACGGTGGTCGTCACGTTGAGCAGTGAGGCATCGGGACTCAGGCTGAACTGGTGCGAGATGCTGAGGCCGCCGCCGAGTTCCATGCGGAACTGCAGGCGTTCGCCGTTCCAGCCGCACAGGTCACTGCCGAAGGCGTTCGCGCTGCGTACGTATTGAAGGTCGGCATACGCGCAGCGCAGCGTGAAGTCGCTGTCGCGTTCGATTTCGATCGAGGCGTCGTCCTGCACGATGTCGATAAGCGGCATGCGCGTGAGTTCCTCGGCAAAGCGCGCGAGGCCACCGATAGCATCCACGTTTATGCCGCGCCCGCGCAGCGCCGGCAGGCCTTCGAGGTCGCCCTGGTTCATGCGCGCGATCAGGCGCCGCACGTCCGCGGCGTACAGGCTGAAGCGGGTATTGAAGTCGTCGCTGAGCTGGAAGTTCTTTTCCCAGTGCCCGGAGAAGTCGCGCAGTTCGCCACTGCGCTGTGGCGCCGGAGCGTCCGGTTCCGGCGCGTCCGGTTGGCTCGCGCAAGCGCCAAGCAACAGGCTGAGCAAGGCGGCGAGGGGTGGGAGGTGCTTCGGCATGACAACTCGGGGGAGGCGGGCGGGCAGGGGGATTCTAAACGATGCCATGGTCTGGCGGGCCGGCGCGGAGGGTCAAAAAGGGCCGAAGGCGGCCGTAACGCGGCGCGCGATTCAGCGCAAAAATCCGGGGCGGGACATTCGTTCGAAAGCAAGCATAAAATGGACTTTTCGAAATATGCCAATGAATCTATGCACATAGAGAAATTACGTAAAGTGAACGTTTAAGAAAGCTGAATAAGCCGTTAAGGTAATGGTAGAGTTAGGCCAAGTGATTGAAAGTATTAACGTTGTTTCCCTGCGCCGCCGGGCGGCAATGTAAAGACTGCCGGAAATCGCTAAACCGGCGCCGACTTCCGCCAGGGTTACGCACAAACTTATCCACAAGATGTTCCCAAGACGCGAGCCACGTAATCGTGCGTTCCCTATGCATCGAATCGCGCGGCCCGACGGACTGTAAACCGTCCATCCACAGGAGAATGAAACCCCCGTGAACTTGCACGAACTTTCGTTACAAATGGCCGTGCGCGATTACGAATGCGACATGCAGGGTGTCGTCAACAACGCCGTGTACCAGAACTATCTCGAGCACGCGCGCCACGAATTCCTGAAGGTGCATGGCATCGATTTCGCCGCGTTGGCCCGGGCCGGCATCAACCTCGTCGTCGTGCGGGCCGAGCTGGACTATCGCGGCTCTCTGACCAGCGGCAACCATTTCGTCGTGCGCACGCGCATGGAGCAGCTGTCGCGGTTGAAGTTCGCGTTCCACCAGCGCATCGTGCGCGAACCCGACGGCAAGGAAATGATTTCGGCAGTCATCACGGGAACCGGCGTGAACGCGCAGGGCCGCCCCTTCATGCCGCCCGAGCTGCTGCCGCTGATGGCGGCCCTCGTCGATCAATCGCTACAACAAGGAGAAGCCTGATCATGACGCTACCCAAAATCGGCAACCTGGCCCCGGCCTTCACGCTGCCCGACCAGAACGGCGACACGCACTCGCTGAAGGACTACCGGGGCCAGATAGTGCTGGTGTACTTCTACCCGAAGGCGCTGACGCCAGGCTGCACGGTGCAGGCCTGCGGACTGCGCGACAGCAGCAAGCAGCTCGAAAAGCGTGGCGTGAAGGTCTTCGGCGTCAGCACCGATTCGCAAAAGTTACTGCAGAAGTTCACCGAGAAGATGCACCTGAACTTCACGCTCCTGTCCGACGCCGACCACGCGGTTGCCGAAAAGTACGGCGTGTGGGGACCGAAGAAATTCATGGGTCGCAGCTATACCGGCCTGCACCGCATGAGTTTCATCATCGATCGCGAAGGCAGGCTGCAGCACATTTTCGAAAAGGTGAACACAAAGACGCACCACGATGACGTGCTCGCCTGGATCGACGCGAATCTGGAATGACATGAAGCTTTTCTGCAAACGCTACTCCGAGGCCGGCGCACCGCTCGTGATCCTGCACGGCCTGTACGGCAACCAGGCCAACTGGGCGACGCATGCACGCCATCTCGCCCAGCACTATGCGGTCGTGGCGCTCGATGCGCGCAACCATGGCCAGTCGCCGCATGCCGATTCGATGACGCTTGGCGACATGGCTGGCGACGTTGCCGACACGATGGACGCGCTCGGCCTGCCAGATGCACACCTGCTCGGCCATTCGATGGGCGGCAAGACGGCGATGCTGCTTGCGCTGCAGAAGCCCGAACGCGTGCGCAGCCTCGTCGTCGTCGACATCGCGCCCGTCGCGTACGAGCGCGGGCTCGATCCGGTGTTGAACGCGCTGTGCGGTGTCGACCTCGCGAAGCTGCAAAGCCGCAGCGATGCCGACGCGCAGCTCGCCGGGCGCATCACGAGCAAGGCCGTGCGCGATTTCCTGCTGACGAACCTGCAACGCTCATCCGATGGCCGCTACGAATGGCGCATCAACCTGCCGGTGATCCGGCGGTACTTCGACGAGATAACAGGCTGGCCCGATGCGCAGCGCTCGTACCCAGGCCCGACCCTGTTCATACGCGGCGAAGATTCGAGCTATGTCCTGCCGGAACACCACGCGGCGATGCGCGCGCAGTTTCCGAACGGCACGCTGAAGTCGCTTGCCGGTGCGGGGCATTGGGTGCATTCGGAAAAGCCGGAGGCGGTGCAGCGGCTCGTCGAGAATTTTCTCGCGGACGTATCAGATTAGTTCACGTTCGCGAAGCGGGGCGCCCTGCCTCCTGCACGAGCCTCGTTGAATCGCGCTGATCTCGTCAAGGATGGCGGTGTCGTATGCCGTCGCGCCCGCGGCGCTCGAAGTGGCTATTCCCTGATCCGGGACCCGGTCCCGTCGAAGTCGGGGAGCTAATTCATGGAGAAGCGGCAGTTCCGCGAAAACTGCGCCTTCAGGAAGTCCATCTGGTCGGCGCGGATACGCTTGCTGTTCATCAGCGCGAGGTATTCGGCGGGATTCGGTTCGAAGGGAAGGGCGAGCAATTCCATGCCGGCTTCCTCGGGCGTGCGGTTCTGCTTGAAGTGGTTGCAGCGCTTGCACGCAGCGACGACGTTGACCCAGGTATTACGGCCACCGCGTGAGGTCGGTACGATATGGTCGCAGCTGAGGTCGCGGTCGGTGAATTGCTTGCCGCAGTACATGCAGAGGTTCTGGTCGCGGCGGAACAGGATGCGGTTGCTCAGCGAGGGCTTCTTCGGGCGGCCGCCGTGTAGTTCTCCGGTGCAGGCGATGATGCTGTGAAGTGAAATGGAGCTGCGTTTGCCGGAGAGGCGGGAGGTTCCACCCCACACGGTGCGGATGGTGTCGCCGAGCGTCCACGTGACGAGGTCGCGTGCGTAGAGTGTCGTTGCTTCCTGCCAGGTCAGCCATTCGATCGGACTGCCAGCAACGTTCAGTCGGAGGATGTGGGCCTGTTCGTCGCTAGCGCGGGCCCGAATGTCGTCGTGCTGCTCTACTCGAAGCGCTTCTCGATGCATAAACCTCTCGATGCTTGAATCTGAGGATTGCTACCGTCGAATACACGGAAATTCGGGCCCGACTCTAACGGCTAAACCCATGAGCGTCAACAGCGACACAACTGCCGACGCCGCGTGTCCCACGCGCATGAAATAACGATAAAGCGCGCGTTAAAAGCCTACTTTTTGTCGAGCAGCGCGATCAGGGAGGAGGTATCCCAGCGATTGCCGCCGATTTTCTGTAGCTCCGCATAGTAGCCATCGACGACCTTCGTGACCGGCAGCGACGCACCGTTGTTTGCGGCCTCGGCCATCGCGATGCCGAGGTCCTTGCGCATCCAGTCCACGGCGAAGCCGAAATTGAACTCCCCGTTCATCATCGTCTGCCAGCGGTTCTGCATCTGCCATGACGACGCGGCACCCTTGCTGATCACGTCGATCACCTGTTCGACGTCGAGGCCTGCCTGCTTCGCGAAATGAATGCCCTCCGACAGTGCCTGCACGAGGCCTGCGATGCAGATCTGGTTCACCATCTTCGTCAGCTGGCCGTAGCCGGAGGGACCGAGCAGTTTGACGCTTGCGGCGAACGCGCGGATCACCGGTTCAACCTGCGTGAATGCCGCTGCGTCGCCGCCGCACATTACCGTCAGCTTGCCGTTCTGTGCGCCGGACTGGCCGCCCGACACCGGTGCGTCGATGAACTGCAGGCCCTTCGCGGCAGCTTGCGCGGCGAGTTCGCGCGCGACGGTGGCGGACGTCGTCGTGTGGTCGACGATGATCGTGCCCGGCGCGGCCGTCTTGAAGATTCCGCTTGGGCCCGCCACGACTTCGCGCAGGTCGTCGTCGTTGCCGACGCACGTGAACACGAAAGCGGCATTCTTTGCCGCATCGGCTGGCGTTGCGGCAGCGAGTCCGCCGTATTCCTTCTGCCACTGCGCGGCCTTCGCCGGCGTGCGGTTGTACACGGTGACCCTGTGGCCTGCTTTGACGAGATGTCCGGCCATCGGATATCCCATCGTCCCGAGGCCTATGAATGCAGTAGCGTTGCTCATGCGATAAGTCCTTTAGTCGGTGAATGGCGCGCAATATAAAGGAAGCGCGCGAGATGTCCATGCCGGCCGCGCGCAGCGATCGGGTAGAATGCGGCACGTGAAATAGCGAGGCTGCACACATGATGGCGCTGGACCAGATTCGCCGCGAATACTTGCAGGGCGGCTTGCGCCGCGACGACCTGCCGGCCGATCCGCTCGCCTTGTTCGAAACGTGGCAGGCACAGGCGATCGCCTGCGGATTGCCGGATCCAACGGCGATGGTCGTCGCGACGGTAGCACCGGACGGCCAGCCTTCGCAGCGCCTCGTGCTGCTGAAGCAGCTCGACGCGCGCGGCTTCGTGTTCTACACCAACTACGCCAGTCGCAAGGCGCGCGAGATCGCCGGCAATGCGCAGGTGAGCCTGCTGTTCCCGTGGCACGGCATGGAGCGCCAGGTGCGCGTGTGCGGCCGTGCGGAGAAGCTGGGCGCGGCCGAGTCGTTGAAATACTTTCTGACGCGGCCACGCGATTCGCAGTTGGCGGCCTGGGCTTCGCAGCAAAGCTCGCCGTTGACGTCGCGCGACTTCCTGATGCATCAGCTGGCGCACATGAAGGAGAAGTTCGCGCACGGTGACGTGCCGTTGCCGGATTTCTGGGGCGGCATGCGGGTGATGCCGCACGAAATCGAGTTCTGGCAGGGCGGTGCAGCCCGTCTGCACGACCGCTTCCAGTACCGCCGCGACGGCGCATCCGCCTGGCAGATCCAGCGCCTGGCCCCATGACCTCGCCGCGGCCGCTGCTTGCTTCGTTCGCAGCGCCACTTCCGGCCATGGTGCTGATACTGCTCGCGCTGTGGTTCCTCTCGACGCATTTCCTCGCTGGCGCGTTCTGGCAGGCGCTCGTCGCCATAGCCGCCGTCGCCATGCCGCTCGCGTTACATGGCCTGTATGAAGCGGCGATCGCGAAAACGCTACGGCGCGAACGTTATCAGCGCGACGGACGCCTGTTTCGGCTGTTTGCCGGCCGCCTGCTGCTTGGCGCGATCGCCCTGATGCTCGTGTTGCTGGCGGCGCCATTCGTCATCGTACGCCTGCACGTGCTCCAGGCCCGCGAGTGGTTGCTGCTTGCACTGCTCGTGCCGCTGCAGCTCGCGGTGTTCACCGGCTTCATGCGTTTGCTGCAGCATGAGTACAAGCCCTGGCTGCTGACGGCCGCAGCGCTCGACTGGACCCGCTTCGTGTGCCCGACGCTTCTCGCGCTTTTATACGCCGCGATGCTTTTGTCGCAACGTGGCGCAGGCTCCGCGCTGGAGTTGCCCGAGGCCATCGAGTTGGCGCAGCGCCGTATCGCCGGAATCGATTCTAGCCTCGCGCTCGCGACGCTCGCGCAGTTCCTGGCACTCATCGACGGCAGCAAGGCCTGGTTCCTCGCGAACGTCACGCTGGAATCGCGTAACCTCGTTTTTTACGCGGCCGTGCTCGACTTCTGGATGATCTGCTACTTCCTGTGCCGCGTACTGGCGATCGCGCTGCTGCCGCGCAGCGAATGGCGCCGCGTGTTCGGGCCGCTTACCGATGCGCGCGACGTGCCCGTTCTGGCGCCCCGGCGCATTGCCATCGCCTGTGCGCTGTTCACGTTCGTCACGCTGTTCGTCGGCGTGCCGCTGCTTGCCGGAATCGAAACGCAGGTGCGTGCGCGGCCGCACCTGCAGCAGCTGATTGCAGGCACGCGGATGCGCGTCGAGCGAATCGGCGAGGAATATTTCGCGCCGGGCACGATAGCCGCACTCGAACGCGCGCGGCGCGTCGCACTTGCACGGCTCGATGTGTCGACGGCGGACCTGCGCGCGGCCACCGACGCTGCCTTCACCGCCATGGAGGGCAATGTCGACCTGTATCTCGACTGGTACTACAGCCTGGGCGCCGAATACGCCCGCATCGGGCACCTGCTCGCTGGCGATCTCGAGGACTACATGGCGCGCCGCTTCGCCGAGACGCTGGCGCAGGACGACCTGTTTGCGGACGTCGAGCGCGCGCTCGCGGCCAGCCTCGTCAATTCGGCGGAGGCGAATGCGCTGTATACGCGCCTGAGCGACAACATCCTCGCGCAAAACCGGATTGCGCCACCGCCAAGGCAGTTCACCGTCGTGCAGCAACTCGACCTGCGCGACGTGCTGGCGCCACCGGAGCATGCGGAACTGCTCGGCGTACAGAACCGCCTGCTGCTCGCGAGCGGGGGCGGCGCGATGGCCGGGGTGCTCGGTGGCACGATTGCCGGCAAGCTGGTCGCGAAAGTCGTCACGAAGAGCAGTTTCAAGCTCGCGACGCAGGCCGCCGCAAAACTCGTTGCGAGCAAGGCGGCCGGCACGACGCTCGGTGCCGGCGCCGGTGCAACCGCCGGCGGCGCGATCGGATCGATCGTGCCCGGGTTCGGCACGGCAATCGGCGCATTGATCGGCGGCGTACTCGGCGGCCTGGCGGTCGGCGTCGGCATCGACAAGGCTCTCATCGAATTCGAAGAGGCCGTCGGACGCGAAGCCTTCCGCGCGGAGCTGCTGCAGGCGCTCGACGAAGCGCGGCGCGACTATTTGTCAGCGGCTACGCCTTAGCTTTTCGCGGCTGCTCCTTCACTCCGGTGTCCATGACTCACGCTCGCCACCTCGGCACCGAGAGCTCACTTCATCTGCCAGGGCCCGGCTCTATAGCGGCTGTTGCGCTGCACGCGTGCCTCGGTTTCAGCGAGCTTTTGCGCCTCGTGCGCCCGATCCTCCGGCATCATCGCTTGCTGTTGCTTGCCGCGGCTGTGGTGCATTGCATTCGCACCTGCATCGGTCGGTGAATTGCGTCCCTGCAGCCACAGCCACAGTTCTTCCAGAGCTGACATAGCGCTTCTCCATCATGCCCATCGTAAAGGGCGGTTAATGGCCGGAGCGAAAAGCAGCTTGATAGGGAAAAGTCGGGAAGGAACTCGTCGAGCAATCAGGCCGCCTTGGGTTCGCGGCCTGATCCTTGGTCTTATCGGGCCCGCGATACCGTATACACGTGAAGATTCTGCACGCGCACGTAGACGACGCGCGCGCACTTACCGGGCTTGCGCCAGGAAAGGGGCTTCATGCGGGCGGAGTGCAGCGTAATCATTGTTCGTGCCGTGCGGAACGCTTGTCGTATTTCTTGTGGTTTATGTCTTCTTCGGACCCGTGTCGTGCCTGGGCGGCTCGACGGTGCGCATGATACGCCCGTGACACGGTCAAAAACAACGGCGGATAAGAACGTTTCGTTCACGAAGTCATACGGCGTCGAACACGAGGCGCAGGTGGTCGCGATACAGCAGGACCTGCCGATGCAGCGGGTCGTTGCTGTCGAAGATGCGCGCAAGGATGATGCCGCCCTCGAGCAGCGCCGTGAACATGTCGGCCAGCGACTCGACGTCGACCGGAAGCCGAGGCTTGCGCTGCTGCATCACGAGCTCGAGGCGCCGCGCGATCATCGCGCGCCATTCGAGGATGCCCGCGGCGATGCTGTCGCGCATGCCGGCATCGAATTGCTGGATCTCGTACGTGAAGGCCGCGGCGAGGCAGCCAGGATGTACTTCGGTCTGCCCGATCACGCCGTTCGCGAGCAGGTCGAGGAAGATCAGCAGGCGCTGCAGCGGGTCGTCGCTTTGCGCGTCCGCGCGCTGTTGCAGCGAGTCGAAGAGCTTGCGGTCTTCATCGAGATAACGCTCGACGAGGGCGCGCGCGAGTTCGGCCTTCCCGCTGAAGTGGTAGAAGAAGCCGCCCTTCGTGATTGCGGACGCATCGAGGATATCTTCTAGCGACGTGCCGACGTAGCCCTTCTGCAGGATGATTTTCTCCGCGCAGACGAGGATGCGTTCGCGGCTGCTGTTTGCGCGTGTGGCCATGTCCCTGTGCTCCTAGGCGAGTGGATGCGGCGAAAACCGGCCTCCGTCGACTTTTCGTTAACTATACCGCAGGTACGGTAATCGCTGCCGCCCGCCAGATTCGTACCTGTGGTTCACTGATTCCCGTGTTGCACGCGCCTACACTGCGGTCCTCCTGAACCCCGCGAGGAACGCGCCATGCCGACACCCTACGACATCTTCATGAATCCCGTTGCCTGGACCTGCATGGCGATCTATGCCGTGCTGATGCTCTGGGAAGCACTGTTTCCGGCGCGTCGCCTGCCGCATGTGCCGTTCTGGCAATTGCGCGGGCTGGCGAGCTTCGTCTGCTACTTCATGCTGGCATCGTACCTGCCGCTCTGGTGGGACGCAGGGCTCGCGCAATACCGTCTGCTCGATCTCGGCTGGGGCCCTGTCTGGGCACAGGCTGCGCTCGGGCTGCTCGTATACGAGTTCTTCCTGTACTGCTGGCACCGCGCACTGCACAGCAACACCGTGCTGTGGCGCGTATTCCACCAGATGCATCACAGCGCGGAGCGCCTCGACACCTTCGGTGCCTTCTGGTTCAGCCCGGCCGACATGGCGGCATTCACGTTCGTGTCGAGCTTCGCGCTGGCGTTCGTGCTCGGCGTCAGCCCCGAAGCCGCGACATGGGTGCTTTATGCGACCTTCTTCCTCGGCATTTTCCAGCACGCGAACATCCGCACGCCTCCCTGGCTCGGCTACGTCGTACAGCGCCCGGAAAGCCACTCGCGGCACCACGGCAAGGGGCTGCACCGCGACAATTATTCCGACCTGCCCCTGTATGACATGCTGTTCGGTACGTTCCACAATCCGCAACGCCATCGCGACAACGGCTTCTACCAGGGCGCGAGCGGGCGCGTGCTCGACATGCTGCTGTGGCGCGACGTGGCGGAACCCCGCGCGCCAGCCCTGCCAGATGTCATGCCGGCGGAAGGCTGGAAGCGCCCTCAGCCCAGCGGAATCGAATGAACTATCGAGTAACGCGCGGCGCCATCAAGCGTTTCGGAACGATACAGATGCAGCGCATCGGCCGTGAACGCCGCCCAGGCGGTCGTGCGATGTTTGTCGCACCAGGCCTGGCAGTCGAAGGTGCCGCCATGTCGCAGGCGGGCGACGGTGACATGTGGAAGGTAAGGGCGGTGCTCCAGTTCGAAATCGTGCGCGCGCAGTGCGGCCTCGCAACGCTGCGCGAGCGTGGCAAGCCCGGCGCTTTCACCGCCACTGATCCCTTCCGTGCCGGTAACATCCTCACCGGCCCCTTCGACAGCGAGCCAGAGCGCGCTCGCAAAATAGCCGGCGCCGCGAATCACGAGCTGCGGCGCGGGCAGCTTGCGCAATTCCGCCATCGCGGCGCGGATGTCGGCAATGGATTCTGGCGGTATGGAGCCCAGGAAGCTCAGCGTGATGTGCAGCGTGCCGGCCGCAACGGCACGCAGGCCCGCGGCCGGATCGTCCTGTGCAACGCGTAGTTCGTCGAGCGCCTGTGCGATCGGCGGCGTCAGCGGGCAGGGCAGCGCGAGGAACAGGCGCTGACGGGCCGCGCCTTCCTGCATTTTCAGATCGTCCGGCTGTCGAGGTAGCGCGTGATTTCTTCGATGTTCGCGCGCACGGACGGCATGTTCGGATGCACTTCGAGCGCGCGCGCGAAGGCACTGCGGGCTTCCTCGAAGCGGCGTTGCTGCATAAGGACTAGCCCGCGGCCGGACAGCGCGCCGAAGTGGAAGGGTTCGAGCTGCAGAGTCCTGACGATGTCGGCCTCGGAAGCTTCGTGGTTGCCGAGCAGCCAGTGGATCGTCGCGCGCTTGTTCCAGGCTTCGGCGAAATCGGGTGCTGCGGCGACGAGCCTGTCGAAGGTCGCGAGCGCGCCCTGCAGATCGTTCGCATTCACCTGCGCGATGCCGCGCAGCATCTGGCTCTCGATGCCCGCATCGTCATGTTCGCTCCAGATCTGCCAGATCAGGTCTTCGGTTGGGATCGCGTCGGCGAGATCCGTCGCAGCCTGCAGTTTGGTGAAGAGTTCTTCGAGGCGGGGATCGTTCTGGTCCGCATGACCCGCCGCGCTCGCGAGGATTGCGCCGCTGCACAGTAGCATCCGGAGGTGGATCGTGAACCGCTGCATGGGGAGGCTCCGCAAGGGTGTGCCGCGATTAAAGGGTGTGCCGCGATTATACGGTACTCGCGCGCTCCATCGCGTGCGCGGGCCAGCTCACGCCGCGACGGGCAACACGTACCACAGCAGCAGCGGCAGGCTCAGGAACGACAGCACGGTCGAGATTACGACCGTGCCGGCGACTTCCTCGGGGCTGCGGTTGTAACGTACGGCGAACAGGTAAGAGAACACGGCCACCGGCATTGCGCTCTGCAGGATCGCGACGCCTTTGGCGGTGCCTTCGAGTCCGAGCAGCGTCGCCACCGTAACACCGACGACGAAGCCCATGCCTAGCCGCATCACGGCGATCAGGAAGCTGCGCTTGACGCTCGTGATGTGGAAGCGCGCGAGCGACACGCCCATCGCGATCAGCATCAGCGGAATCGTGAAATCGCCAAGCAGGGTCGTCGTGTTCTGTACCCATGTCCACGGCTTGGTACCGGTGAACAGGAAGACCACCGTGATGATCACGGAATAGAAGGTGGGGTTCTTCAATAGCTCGCGGAACGACACCTGTCCCGACGTTATCATCATGCCGATCGTGAATCCGAACACGGTGTTGACCATGAAATAGGTCATGCCGAGCGCGAGCCCCTCTTCGCCGAAGGCGAGCAAACACAGCGGCAGTCCCATGTTGCCGACGTTCGGGAACATCTGCGATGGCAGCCATGTGCGCTGGTCGAAGCGCAGCAGGAACAACGCCAGGCTGCCGATCATGCCGAACACGAGCATCGACACGAACGCGGCGAGCGCCATCTCGCGAAACGCGCCCATGTCGATGTCCTGCTCCATGAAGCGCGAGAAAATCAGGCACGGCGCACCCACTTCCATGACGAGGCGCGAGACGAACGGCGTATCGAACGGGATGCCTTTCTTGACCCAGGCGAAGCCCAGCAGCGAGCAGATGAAGACCGGCGCGATGACCGAGAAGATCGTGAGGAGCATGGAAATATAGCCATGCCGACGGGCTAACTGGGTTGGAGCCCATTTGTTCCATCAAGATTTTTCTTAACGAAACAAATGGGCTCCGAACCCAGTTAAAGTCGCGGCAGTATTTGTTGTTATTTTCCGGCCCAGGCCGGCAGTTTTTTCGGCACCAGCACTTTCTTAAGCCGCGCGTACTGCGGCAGCCCGTTTTTGTACGGCGGGTAATCTTCACCCAGTATCAGCGGCGCGAAATATTCGCGCGCTTTTTCGGTGATGCCGAAGCCGTCAGGCGTGATGAAGTCGCGCGGCATCTTCTTCTCGACGTTGGCGACGTCGCTCAGCTTCGCGCTGCCTACGCTCCATTTATACGGATTCGAGCTCTCGCGCACGATCGTCGGCATCACGGCGTTCTGGCCGGCAAGCGCGAGTTCGACGGCGGCCTTGCCCATTGCGTAGGCCTGTTCGACGTCGGTGGCCGATGCGATGTGGCGCGCCGCGCGCTGCAGGTAGTCGGATACCGCCCAGTGGTACTTGAAGCCGAGTTCCGCCTTGATCATCGACGCGAGCATTGGTGCCACGCCGCCAAGCTGTGCATGGCCGAATGCGTCCTTGCCGCCGGCTTCGGCGAGGAAGCGCCCATCGGCATAGTGCGCGCCCTCGGAAACGACGATCGCGCAGTAGCCGTGTTTCTTCACGCTGTCGGCCACCTTGGCCAGGAAGGGCTCCTGCTCGAACGGGATTTCGGGGAATACGATCACGTGTGGCGCGTCGCCTTCCTGTTCCGCCGCGAGGCCCGCGGCGCCGGCGATCCAGCCTGCGTGGCGGCCCATCACTTCCATGACGAAGACCTTCGTCGAACTTTCGGCCATCGAAGCGACGTCGAGGCCTGCCTCGCGAATCGACACGGCCACGTACTTCGCCACGGAGCCGAAGCCGGGACAGGTATCCGTGATCGGCAGGTCATTGTCGACGGTCTTCGGAACGCCGATGCACGTGATCGGGAAATTCATCTGCTGCGAGAACTGCGCCACCTTGTTCGCGGTGTCCTGCGAGTCGCCGCCGCCGTTGTAGAAGAAGTAGCCGATGTCGTGTGCCTTGAACACCTCGATCAGGCGCTCGTATTCGGCGCGATTCTGGTCGAGGCCCTTGAGCTTGTAGCGGCACGACCCGAAGGCGCCGGCCGGCGTGTGGCGCAGTGCGGCGATCGTATCGGATGCTTCCTCGCTCGTGTCGATCAGTTCCTCGCGCAGCGCACCGATGATGCCGTTGCGGCCGGCGAACACCTTTCCTAGCTGCGGCGACTTGCGCGCCGTTTCGATCACGCCGCACGCGGAGGCATTGATGACGGCGGTGACGCCACCGGATTGCGCGTAGAACACGTTGTTGGGCTTCGACGACATGGGAGGCTCCTTGATTGCAGGGCGGCATTCTACTTGAAAAGGATTCGGCGTCGTCCCGGCGAAGGCCGGGACCCCGTGTCTTTTTTCCCTGAAGCGCCGACGCTGGACCCCGGCGTTCGCCGGGGTGGGCGGAACTTCATCCAATGAGCAGCGAACCATCCGCGCGAATCCGAATCCAACCTTGCGGGCGGCGACGCAAAACGGGGACAATCCCGCCCGTCTCGTAGCAGCAGGGCTCACCATGCGCATTCACATTCTCGGCATTTGCGGTACGTTCATGGGCAGCCTCGCGGTACTCGCGCGCGAACTCGGGCACCAGGTCAGTGGCTCCGACCAGAATGTGTATCCGCCGATGAGCACGCAGCTCGAAGAGCAGGGCATCGCGCTCTGTTCCGGCTACGATCCCGCGCACATCGAAGCGAACAAGCCTGACCTGATCGTCATCGGAAACACCTGTTCGCGCGGCAATCCCTCCGTCGAATACGTGCTCGACAAGGGCCTGCCGTTCGTCTCGGGTCCCGCATGGCTTGCGCAGTACGTATTGCACGGCCGATGGGTGCTGGCCGTTGCCGGCACGCATGGCAAGACGACGACCACGAGCATGCTCACGTGGATCCTCGACCAGGCCGGGATGGACCCCGGTTACCTGATCGGCGGCGTGCCGAAGAACTTCAGCGTGTCCGCGCGGCTCGGCACGGCGCCGTTCTTCGTCATCGAGGCCGATGAGTACGACAGTGCCTTCTTCGACAAGCGTTCGAAGTTCATCCACTACCTGCCGCGCACCGTGGTTCTCGGCAACCTCGAGTTCGACCACGCCGACATCTTCCGCAACATCGAAGACATCCAGATCCAGTTCCAGCATCTCGTCAAGACGATTCCGGCCACCGGCCGCATGATCGTGCCCGACAACGAACCGAACCTCGAACAGGTGCTGGCAAAGGGCACGTACAGCGAAGTGCAGCGCTTCGGGTTCGCCGGTGAAGCGCCGCATAGCCAGTGGCTCGTCGAGCCGCTCGCGGAAGATGGTTCGAAGCTGCGTATCACATGGGCGGGAAGGAGCGGCGAAATCTCGTGGCAAATGCTCGGCCGCCACAACATGCTGAATGCAACGGCCGCCGTGGCGGCTGCGGCGCATGCAGGCGTGCCGGTCGACATCGCCTGCGAGGCGCTGTCGCGTTTCGGTGGGGTCAAGCGTCGTCTCGAATTGCTAGGCACGGCGAACGACATCAAGATCTACGATGACTTCGCGCATCATCCGACGGCAATCAGCACGACGCTGGGCGGCCTGCGTGCGCGCATGAATGCTGCCGGTGAAAAAGGGCGACTGCTTGCCGCGATCGAAGCGCGCTCGAACACGATGAAGATGGGCTACCACCAGAACACCCTCGCGGCCTCGCTGGACGATGCGGACGCCGTGCTCTGGTACAAAAGCCAGGTGACGAAGCTCGACCTCGACGCGATCGGCCGCGACGCAAAGGCGGAGTTCCATGCGATGGGAGATACGCAGTCGATCATCGACTGGCTCGTGCAGCAGGCGCGTCCCGGCGACCACATCGTCATCATGAGCAATGGCGGCTTCGAAGGCCTGCACCAGCGCCTGCTGGCAGCGCTGACGGCGCAAAAGCCAGTCGGGGGCTGAACGCGGCGATGGAAACAATTTCGCTGTTTCCATTGAACTCCGTGCTCTTTCCGAAAGGGCGCATCTCGCTGCAGATCTTCGAATCGCGCTACGTCGACCTCGTGCGCAGCTGCCTGAAGGATGGTAGCGGCTTCGGCATCGTGCTGATCGAAGCCGGCAGCGAAGTGGCGCGCGCCGGCCAGAAACTGGACATCCATCGTACCGGCACGTACAGCCATGTCGTCGACTGGAACCAGCTGCCGAACGGCCTGCTCGGCATCACGGCCGAAGGCCGTACGACCTTCCGCATCATGGAATCGTGGCGCGAAGCGAACAACCTGTGCCGCGCCGTCGTCGAATTCCGCCCTCAGGACTCGGTGGAAGCGGAACAGGTGGAAGTGGGCGAAGAGTTCGAGGATTACGTCGAATTGCTGCGCGGACTTGCGCGACATCCCGCCATCGAGGAGCTGAAGCTCGACGTAAGCTTCGAAAACCTTCGCGAAGTCGCATGGCGCCTCAGCGAGCTGCTGCCGATCGGCAATCGCGAAAAACAGGCGCTGCTCGAACAGACGGACCCGATCGCGCGGCTGCAGCAGATCGAGTTGTATATCAACGCGATGAACCAGTAGTGGAACATCGGTACGCCGCGCTCCATCACGGCGTGCCGCGCATCGCGCGTTGCGTTCCCCGACTTAACCGATGCTCTCTGGCAACAGCAGGACGTTGAGCAGCGCGGCGGCGCCGGCGAGCAGCGCGATCACGAGCATCAGTCCGCCAAGCAAGGCCCACACGCGAAAGGGCTTGCCGCCCTCGGGGTAACAGCCGGATTTTTCGTACTCACGCGCAGGACGTTTCTCATCGGACATGGCGGCATCGACTTCGTGTAGACTGCCCCGCATTCTAACCCTGCACCCCCGAAATTGCCCGTCATGAGCGCCAAGCGGCCGACCATCAAGCAGCTCGAGTATTTCGTCGCCGTCGCGAAAGCCTCCAACTTCCGCAAGGCCGCGCAGAAACTCGGCGTCAGCCAGCCGACGCTGACGATGCAGATCGCCGCAATGGAAGAAGAGATGGGCCTGCAGCTCTTCGATCGCTCGCGCGCCGGGACGCTGCTGACTCCCGCCGGCCGCGACCTGCTGCCCGTCGCCCGCGACATCCTCGAGCAGTACGACCAGCTCGGCGGCGTCATCGAAGGCCGCAACCGCCAGCTCGGCGGTTCGTTCCGCCTCGGCGTATCGCCGACGCTCGGCCAGAGCGTATTGCCGAAGCTCATGGGGCCGCTGCACAAACGCTACCCGGACCTTCAATTGCACATCCGCGAAGACATTCCGCAGAACCTTGGCCAGGGCCTCGACGCCGGTACGTACGACATCATCCTGAGCGTATTGCCGATGCACACCGGCGACTACAAGGTGCGCCCGCTGTTCACCGAGCCGATGCGCGTCGTCGTGCCCATCGAGAATCCACTCGCGCAGAAGGAGAAGCTGTACGCTCGCGACCTGCTGCAACAGCGCGTATTGAGCATCGACGAAGACCACCACCTGCACCGCCAGATCATGACGCTGTGCAACCGCCACGGCGCGCGCCTGCTCCGCGAATACGAGTGCAACACCCTGTCGGCGATGCGCCTGATGCTGCTGCTCAACATGGGCATCGCGATACTTCCCGAGCTCTTCATCCGCGCCGAACTCGTCGACTCCGAGCACGTACGCGTCTTCAAGCTCGAAGACGAAACGCCGACACGCACCCACATCGCGATGTGGCGGAAGAATTCTTCGGCACGCCAGTTGTTCCAGTTGCTGTCGTTCGAGATCAAGGCGATCGCGATGGATGCCTTCAGCGGCGTACTCGAAGAGGTATATACGGACGACAACCTGCCGGATACGTGGTAGTAGCGTGCCCAGTATCCACCCATCGCGACGCAGGCGACTTGTGCGAGGCGCGGGCAAAGCTCGTGCGCGCGGAATTCACGCAGACGATCGCCGAACACTGGAGCAGCCGGGGGCTCGAAGGGAATCGCGTCGATACCCCCGGCTCTAAGCTCACTCGCTAGCCACTCGTTCCGCCGGGAGTGGCCCGAAATCAGGCGGCGGCATCCGGTGCTGCGACGCGGCCTCGTAAGCCGAGGCAACCTTGATCAGTTCCGGGTCGCTGCCGGGCCCGCCCCAGACCATCATGCTGATAGGCATTGGTTTCGCCATCAGGCTGCGCTCGGTTCCGGTGACGGCGACGTACCGCGTGCGATCCTCGCTGAGCTGGAACTGCGGTTCGTAGACGATCTGGTTGAAGCCGGCGGGCACGTCGATTTCCGGCCCGCCGAGCAGCGCCGTGAAGGCGCTGCAGCAGCTCGCGGTGCCGCGGTCGAGTACGGTCGGCTCGATCGCGCCGCCGAGGATGTATGGCGGCAGCGTCACTTCGGGATTCACGAAGGCATCGATGCCGTTTTCCTGCATGACTTTCGCGACGATCAGTTGCAGCACGGTGCGCATCTTCAGGTAGTCCATGTCATCCGGCGCGAGCGTGCTGGCGCGAATGTCCTGCACGCCGATGGCATTGACCGATCCGGCCCGCTGCGCGTCGTTCATGAAGGCGGAGTTCGCGACGAATGTTTCCCAGTTGAACACGCGCTCGTCGCCGCGCTCCATGAGGTACTTGTTCACGGTGAACGGGCTCTTGAAGCGCGCGAGTCCCTGGTTGATGCGGCGCAGCGTGAGCCTGTCGGACAGCGGCGCCTTGCCTATCGCCAGTGCGATCGAATAGTCGACCGTCGTCACGTCCCAGCCCGGCACGGCGAACTCGAGTTCACCGCTGCTGTCCTTCTGCCAGAAATACTCAGGCATGTTGTGCGCGATGATTTCGGCGAAGGCGTCCTGGAAGGTATACGACATGTTCGCGATTGCCGGGTCGTCCGGATATAGCGGGTCGACCGACTCGACCAGTTCCGCGCCGAGCGTGTCGCGCAGGTAGGTCTTGATCTCGGCGTCGATCTGGTCGCTGATCGCGACGTCGTTCAGCGTCGGCTTGATCATCAGCTCGCGCACGACGCCGATGCGCATGCCCGATAGCGGCTTGCTTGCTAACTCGTCCTTGTGCACGACGAAACTTGCGTATGGTTCGTCCGGAATCAGCTTGACCGGCAGAGCCGTGTACATGTCCTCGGAGTCGAAGCCTTTCACGGCATCGAGCACGAGTGCAGAGTCCTCGACAGTGCGGCAGTGGATGCCCGCGCGATCGCCGATCGTCTGGCTGTTCATGCCGCCGTGCATCATCAGGCCCTTCGTCGTCAGGAAGTTCACGATGCCGTTGCGCGAAGCCGGACCCTTGCACGACGCACTACCCTGTTCGCAGATGGAGCACTGCGCGAGGTTCGCCGCTACAGATACACCGGAGCCATTGCTCGTGCCGCGTGGAACGCGCGTCGTGTCATATGGGTTGCATGTCTGGCCGCCCCACTGGCCGTAGGCGAGGCCGGTGTCGGGAGAATAGGTTTGCGCCTGTTCGGGACCTTCGAACTCGAGGCCGGTGTCGCCGGCCATCGTCGACGCATAGATGATCGCGCCTTTTTCACGCAGGTCGGCGATGTCCGGCGAATCCACTTTCGGCACGTCCATCGCGAAGTTAACGTCGTTGCCGCCGGTGGAGCGCATGTCCTTCGCGTCGTACCAGTTCTTGAAGGACATCACGACGCAGTACATCGGCATCGCAGCAAGGTCCGGATTGCGACCGTACATGGCGTCCAGTTCGGCGGCGCGCTCGAGTGCGTCGGGCTGCACGCGTAATTCTTCGCAGCTCGCGGAGCATTGCTCAGGCAATGGGCCGCTTGACGGTGCCGCATCACACTCGGCGGGGCACGACTGCGAGCGTTCGCCACGGATGTTCAGCGTTTCGAGCGCGTTGAGCTGGCCAGCATTCGGGATGCCGACACGCATGCCGAACTGTTGTTGCACAGCCGGATTCGATGCCGTCGGCGCCATGTGGCCGTAGTCCATCGGCTTGCCCGCGTAGTTGTCGAGATCGGGGAAGATCGTGTCTGCAGCGACTGTTTCCGTCGGGAACTGGATCGGCGCACCGCTACGCACATAGCCCGAGGCGAATTCCACCGGCGCGCCATCCTCCGTGACGAGTGCCGTGCACACGCCGTTGTAGGCCTTCGCGCGATCGATATATCCCTGCACGACCTCGACGCAGGTCGTGCTGCCGTTCTGTATCGCGGCATGCAGTTCGCCGATCGTCGTCTCCACGAGTTCGAAATCTTCCGCCGCCGCAGGAGCGGCAGCTTCCGGCGGCGCGGCCGCGACGGCGGTGTCGGGTGCTTCGTCCGCGCAGCCGGCAAGGTTCATCGCCAGCAGCAGGCAGGCGGCGGCCAGCATGCGCTGCGCAGTCGGTTCATTGTGTTTCTTGCGTATACGGTTTGTTGTCGGCATGGGAATCCCGCGGCGATAGGGGTTGGTGGTGGACGTACTCGTTCCGCTGACAGTGACGTAAGGCACGCAATGTGCCCTACCTCGTTTTCCCGCAGGGCCTGGCGGACGCGGACGCCCCTCCCGCGCGACGTAGGGTGCCGCTCGCGGAATGCGTCAGTAATGGACGTAGCAGTAGCCATTCACCGCAGCGCCTGCCAGCGCTGAGCCGCCAAAAACCTGGAGTGAGGAGCGTTCAATGCGAGCCGCTTGTATCGTTGGAACTGTCGTTTCGTTGTCGTTGGCTGGAGTCTCCGTCGCGCAGGACACTTCGGCCCCGATGTCCATGCCGCAGCCGCAGTCGATGGCAGGGGATCCCGAGCACACCAATGCGGAGGTCGAGAAAAAAATCTGGACGCTGCTCGACGAGCCCGACAAGCAGTTCGTGTCGCTGGGCGTTCCGGAGTTCATGGCGCTCGGGGAGGGCTTCGACATTCCGGATGGCGGCGCGTCCATCACCGAACTCGCGATGGCCGCACCGGGTGGCGCATTCGACCCGCGCGACCTCGAGAAGATCGCGCCGGAGAAGCTGGGCTATGAAGCCGAGTGGGTCGTCGAGCGTTACAAGCACTACAACATGGACTGGGACATCACGGCGTTGAAGCTCACGAGCCTCAACCCGACAGCGGAAAAGTATCCGTGGTTCGTCATCATCAATGGCGGCGCGGCCAACTGGTACGAGTTCTACGTCGACCTGAAGAATCGTCCGGGCTGGGCACCGTACCTCGCGCAGAAAATAAACGTGATGATCGTGTCGATTCCCGGCAACTTCAAATACGGCGGATGGCCCCAGCCGATCATGGACGAAACGCGCCAGCCGCAGTATTTGCTGGACAAGGAACTGCCGATGCCGGAAATCCATCTGCGCAATGCGCTGCTGAACAACCAGGTCGTGATGCATGGCCTCGAGCAGCTGCTGATGGACAACACGAGCGGCGACATCCTGATTTCCGGACACTCTACGTCGGGCGAACTCGCGATGCTTGCCTACCAGGATCCGGAACTGTCGGCGCGCCTGAAGGGGCGCTATTTCGGCTGGGGCAGCGGGGGAACAGCGCGTCTTGCTCTCACGCAACCCTTTCTCCAGCCGGAACCGGCGGAGCCTGGCACCACGACCGCCGAGACACGGCGGCCGCTCGAGCAACTGAGCCGACGCGACGTGCGCGCCTACAGCCGCGGCTACAGCTGGTTCATGAATCCCCTGTACGAGCCCGGCATGTCGCTCGCGGACATCGCCGGCGTATGGCTCGAATCCGAAGCGCGCCGCCGGCCGCAGTTCAAGCAGCAGATCCAGGACATCGAACATGGCTCGGGTTACGGCGAGAAGGGCTACGTCGAGCTCGAGATCAAGCGCCTGCTCGAAGCTTCCGGCAATCCGTGGAACGTCGACATCGAAGAAGTGCAGGGCGAACTGATGTCGACGTATTTCACGCGCATCACCGGCTTCGAGAAGATGGTGTGGACCGTAGCGCACATGGATCGCAACCACTGGGTACCGGAAGATCCGCTGAAGTCCGAGGAAGTGTACGTCGCGAACCAATTCCGCGCCGCGAACCCCGAAGCGCCGATCCGCGTGATCGTGTGGGACCCGCAGATGACGCACTACGGGCATCTCGAACTTCCGCGCGAGAAAGCAGCGGCGGACTACAGCGTGATTCGCTGGCTGGTGCAGTGATCGAGCAAAAAAAAAGGGTTGGCCATGTGGCCAACCCTTTTCGATATCACCGGCTTGCGGTGTTTGGTAGCGATGGGTGGACTTGAACCACCGACACCAGCATTATGAATGCTGTGCTCTAACCAGCTGAGCTACATCGCCATGTTCTGAATGGAGCCGGGGAAGACTCCGATGCGAGGGCGCGAATTTTAAGCCGCCCGGCAGCAAAAAGGGAAGTCTGATTTCCCGCCTTCGCGTAGCCGCGGCGTGGCAAGCCCGCTCATACGTTGAAGCGGAAGTGCATCACATCGCCGTCCTTCACGATGTATTCCTTCCCTTCCAGCCGCCACTTGCCCGCATCCTTCGCGCCGTTTTCGCCCTTGAACTTGATGAAGTCCTCGTACGCGATCACTTCGGCGCGGATGAAGCCCTTTTCGAAGTCGGTGTGGATCACGGCCGCGGCTTTCGGGGCGGTGGCACCGATCTTGACGGTCCAGGCGCGTACTTCCTTCACGCCGGCCGTGAAATAGGTCTGCAGGCCGAGCAATTCGTAGCCTGCGCGGATCACGCGGTCGAGGCCGGGTTCGGTCATGCCCATTTCGTCGAGGAACATCTGCTTGTCGTCGCCTTCGAGGTCGGCGATTTCGGCTTCGAGCTTGTTGCACACGGCCACGACGACGGCACCTTCTTCCTTCGCGATCGCGGTGACGGTGTCGAGGTAGGGGTTGTTCGTGAAGCCTTTCTCGTCGACGTTCGCGATGTACATCGTCGGCTTCTCCGTGAGCAGGTGCAGCGAGTAGATCGCGGCGAGTTCGTCCTTGTCGAGGCCGAGGCTGCGCACGGGCTTGCCCTGGTCGAGGTGCGGCTGCACGCGATTCAGCACGTCGCGCAGCCGGGTAGCGTCCTTGTCGCCACTTTTCGCGGCTTTCGTTGCCTTGTCGAGCGCCTTCGTGACGCTTTCGAGGTCGGCGAGCGCGAGCTCGGTGTTGATGACGTCGATGTCGTCTTTCGGACTGATCGCGTTCGCGACGTGGATGACGTTGTCGTCCTTGAAGCAGCGCACGACGTGCGCGATCGCGTCGGTTTCGCGAATGTTCGCGAGGAACTTGTTGCCGAGGCCCTCGCCTTTCGACGCGCCCGCGACGAGGCCGGCGATGTCGACGAATTCGACCGCGGTCGGCACGACCTTCTCGGGCTTCACGATGTCGGCGAGTGCATTCAGGCGCGCATCAGGCACCGGCACGATGCCGGAGTTCGGCTCGATCGTGCAGAACGGAAAGTTTTCCGCCGCGATGCCGGCCTTCGTCAGCGCGTTGAACAGCGTGGATTTGCCGACGTTCGGCAGGCCGACGATGCCGCATTTGATGCCCATGTGTTACTTCTCCAATCGTGGATACGGTACTGTCATTCCGGCCGCCGTCCGCCTTCGCTGCGCTACGGCGTGACAAGTCGCGGAAATGACGGAGTTCAGGCCGGCGGTGGTCGTTTCTTCGCCTGCTCTGCCTGTTTTGCTTTCTTCGCGGCTTTCTCGGCCGGATCGGTATGCAGCTCGCCCATCGCGATCTGCACCTTGCCGTCGACGAGCAAGGGCATGATCTCGAGCGCCTTGTCGAATTCCTTGTCGATGCTGATCGCATCGTCGCGCGAGAAGGGCCCGAGTACGTAGTCGAGCACCTTGCCTGCATCGCCTGGATGCGCGATGCCGAAGCGCAGGCGCAGGAAGTCGGGGCTGCCGAGCGCGCTCAGCACGTCACGGATGCCGTTGTGGCCACCGGCGCCGCCGCCTTTCTTCAATCTTGTCGTGCCGATCGGCAGGTCGAGCTCGTCGTATGCGACGAGTATCTGCTGCGGCTCGATCTTGTAATACTGCGCAATGGCGGCAACCGCCTTGCCACTGCGGTTCATGTACGTCGTCGGGAACAGCAGGCGCACTTCGCGGCCATCGATGTCGATGCGGCCCGCGAGGCCATGGAATTTGCTTTCGGTGCGGAGTTCGCCGCGATATTTGTCGCACAGCCGCTGCAGGAACATCGCACCCGCGTTATGCCGCGTGTGCTGGTATTGTTGGCCTGGATTTCCCAGGCCAACAACCAGTGCCAGATGGTCGCTCATCGGCTGACTGCGTCAGGGCGCGAGAATTACTTCTTCTCTTTGGCCTTGTCGGCTGCAGGAGCTGCCGCAGCTGCACCTTCGGCGGCTGCAGGCGCTTCTTCGCCGCGACGCGGTGCATGGATCGATACGACCGCGAGGTCGCCCGATTCACCGTGGCTCAGTGCCACGCTGCTGACGCCTTCCGGCAGCTTGAGGTCGGAAATGTGCAGCGAAGCGCCGAGGGCGAGGTCCTGGATGTCCACTTCGATGTATTCCGGCAGGTGTTTCGGCAAGCAGCTGATTTCGAGTTCGGTCATCAGGTGCGTGACGAGGCCGCCACCGACTTTTACGCCGGCCGAGGTTGCTTCGTTGATGAAGTGCAGCGGGATCTTCATGTGGACCGGCTTGTTTTCGTCGACGCGCTGGAAGTCGGCGTGCAGCAGGCGCGGCTTGGCCGGATGGCGCTGCAGGTCCTTGATGACGACCGATTCGTCCTTGCCGTCGATTTTCAGCGTGACGATCGATGCGAAGAAGGCTTCGTGTTCGAGCGCGTGCTGCAGGTGGTGATGCTGCAGCGTGATGTTCGCCGGAGCCTTGTCGCCACCGTATACGATTGCCGGTACTGCATTTTCATGACGCAGGCGGCGGCTCGCACCTTTCCCTACGTTAGCCCGGGACACTGCCTCGAGCTGAAACTTCTGTTTAGCCATTGGTATTACCTCTGCGGACTCCCGAACCGGGAAGCCGCGGTAAGGAGCTTGTGCTCCGTTGCTGTTTCTCCACTCTCCTGCCTGCGACCGGCAGGAGCGGAGACCTGTACGCCCGCCGATGTTTACGTGTTGTCGAACATCGCGCTGACGGATTCTTCGTTGCTCACGCGGCGAATCGATTCGCCGAGGAAGCGCGCCAGCGGCAGCTGGCGGATCTTGTTGCACTTGCGCGCGGCGTCGCTAAGCGGAATCGTGTCGGTCACGACCAGCGAATCGAGCACGGAATTCGTGATGTTTTCGATTGCCTTGCCCGACAGCACCGGATGCGTCGCATAAGCGACGACCTTAGAGGCGCCTTCGGCCTTCAGCGCTTCGGCAGCCTTGCACAGCGTGCCGGCGGTATCGACCATGTCGTCGACGATCATGCACGTGCGGCCCTTCACTTCGCCGATCAGGTGCATGACTTCCGCTTCGTTGGCTTTTACGCGGCGCTTGTCGATGATCGCGAGGTCGGTGCCGAGCTGCTTCGCAAAGGCGCGCGCCCTGACGACACCGCCGATGTCCGGCGACACGGTGATCAGGTTCTCGTAGTTCTGCGCACGCACGTCGTCGACGAGCACGACCGAGCCGTACACGTTGTCGACTGGAATGCGGAAGAAGCCCTGGATCTGCTCGGCGTGCAGGTCGATCGTCAGTACGCGGTCGACGCCGGCGGCCGTCATCATGTCGGCAACCACTTTCGCGCTGATAGGCACGCGCGCGCTGCGCACGCGGCGATCCTGTCGCGCGTAGCCAAAATATGGCACCACGGCCGTGATGCGGTTTGCCGACGAGCGATGCAACGCATCGGCCATCAGCAGCAGTTCCATCAGGTTGTCGTTCGTCGGCGAGCAGGTGGGCTGGATGATGAAGACATCCTGTCCACGCACGTTTTCATTCAGTTCGACGTTGATTTCGCCGTCGCTGAACTTGCGCACTTCGGCGCGGCCAAGCGGGACGCCGAGCCATTTGGCGACTTTCTGCGCCAGCTCGGGGTTCGCGTTACCGGAGAACACCATCAGATTGTTCGGCATGGATCGTGGCCTTGTGTTGCGTGCGTGCTGCTGGACTGGCTGGGGTGGCTGGATTCGAACCAACGTATGCAAGGATCAAAACCTTGTGCCTTACCGCTTGGCGACACCCCAATTTCAATAACCGGATTCCGTGGCCGGACGCGCATCCTGCAGCGCCCGGTGTAGAGGCGACAGGTTCGTACCGCGTGCGACGAAGCCCTGGAGCCCTGCCGGCTTGCGAGCCAGCACGGAGACGGCCTGCTCGCGGGAGTCGAACCTGGCAAAGACACTGGAACCGGTACCTGACATGCGTGCGTCGGGAGCGTAAGCGCCGAGCCATTCGAGGGTGGATTTCACCTCGGGATAAAGCATGCAGGTGACTGATTCGCAGTCGTTTTTGGCGCCCGAAAACGGAAAGGCGCGTATTCTGAGGGGGGCACTGTGCCTTGTCAAATCAGGATGCCCGAAAACGCGGGCCGTCGCGACGTGCACGGGCGGCGTCAGCACGACGAACCAGTCCTCCGGCAAATCCAGCGCTTCGAGCTGTTCGCCGACTCCTTCGGCCCACGCGGAACGGCCGCGCACGAACACCGGTACGTCGGCGCCGAGCTGCAGGCCGAGCGCGGCCAGGCTGTCCAGTGGCATGTCGAGGTCCCACAGGTGGTTCAGTGCGACGAGCGTCGTCGCGGCATCGGAACTGCCACCGCCGAGTCCACCGCCGGCCGGCAGTGCTTTCTGCAGATGTATGCGGCATCCGCGAGGCTCCGCATTGGCTTCGCGCAGGCGGTCCTGCAGCAGGCGCGCCGCGCGCAGCACGAGGTTGTCGCTGGTGCCGAGTGCCGACTCGCTGCACGTGAATGGCAGCTCCCAGCTGCCGGCCGTGGGCTCGAACTGCAGCGTGTCGCCATGGTCGAGCAGCTGGAAGAGCGTCTGCAGCGTGTGATAGCCATCCGCGCGGCGGCCGGTGACGCGCAGGAACAGGTTGAGCTTGGCCGGCGCGGGCAGGAGGAGGGAGTTCATGGGTTCACGGGTCCGGAAGGAAATGCGTTCCCGGCCAGGCGGGAAACCACACGCGGGATTTTGCTGGATTCCCGCCCGCGCGGGAATCACGCATCACGGCGCAGGCAAAGACCAGTTGCTGATCCGGAAGCGCAGCTCCAGATCCGCGTGCCTCGCGGTGATGCTGCCGGGCAGGTAAGTCATGCCGCTGCTGCCCTCGAGTGGCTGGTAGCGATCGAATGTCAGCTCCCATTCGCGGCCGCTCGAATCCTCCTGCCGCAGCGTGGCAAGCATCCGGTTGTCGTCGAAGGTATGCATGCCGCCGCGGCGCGGCGCGGGCAGGCCGCGTATCCAGTACAGCAGTTCCGCGGTCGGGAATTCATAGCCGAAGTATTCGCGCGTGACGGCCGCGAGGCCGGGCAGCGTGACGGCGTCTTCGCCCGATTGTTCGACGGTGACCTCGCGTGCCGTGCCATGCACGCGCACGGCGCCGAGCCCGAGGCTGCCGAACAGGCGCAGGTCGAAGCGATCGTCGAGTTGCTGCCAGTTGATGTTGACGCTGTCGTTACCACCAGCCTGGCGGACGGCGAGGCGTCCGGAGAGCTCCCAGTCCTGCAGTGCGGCGACGGATTGTTCGTGGCGCAGCCAGTCGGGATCGTCGATGACGAGCGGTTGCGTGGCGCAGGCCGCCAGCAACAGTGACAAGGCGAACAGCGCCGCGGCGCGTGCGATGGAACGCGGTGCGCCGCGGTTGTTCAAGGCTTGCTCCCTGCGATGCCTAGATGGACGTGCCGACGTTCAGGCGCTGCACGGTATTGCGGATCAGCGAGCTGTCCGGCTCCATCTGCAGCGCGCTGCGCCACACGCGGGTGGCCTCGTTGCGCTCGCCGAGTACCCACAGTACTTCGCCGAGATGCGCGGCCACTTCGTGATCGGGGAGCAGCTCGTATGCGCGCGTGAGGTTCTTGCGCGCTTCGGCCAGCATGCCGAGGCGGTACTGTACCCAGCCGAGACTGTCGATGACGGCCGGATCGTCGGGCGACAGTTCGGCCGCGCGCTGGATGAGTTCATACGCTTCCTCGACGCGGTCGGTGCGGTCCGCCAGCGTGTAGCCGAGGCTGTTGTAGGCCAGCGGGCTCGTCGGGTCGAGCTCGATGATCTTGCGCAGGTCCTGCTCCATCAGTGCCAGGTCGTTGCGCTCGGTGCTGAGCACGGAGCGCAGGAACAGCAGCTGGATGTCGTTCGGGAAGGCTTCGATCGAGCTGTCGAGCAGGCTCGCCGCATCGTCTTTGCGGCCCGAGTCCATCAGCAGGTTGGCTTCCATCGTCAGCAGCGGGATGTTGTAGTCCGCATTGCGGAAACGCACGTTCTGCAGGTGAGCTTTCGCTTCGTCGTAGCGGCCGGCGTCGATCATCAGCTGCGTCAGGTTGCGCTGCGCCTGCAGGAAGTTCGTGCCGCCGCTGATGCGCAGGAAATGCTCGATCGCCGCGTCGGCATCGTTCTCCTGGGTACTGATGTAGCCAAGGTAATAGTGGGCATCGTCGAGGCGCTTGCCGTTCGTCACGAGGCGCTCGAGGTAGCCGCGCGCCGCGTCGAGCTGGTTCACTTCCATGTTCAGCAGTGCCAGCGAGTACACGATGTCGTGATCGTTCGGATCCTGTTCCACGAGGATGCCGAACTGCTCGCGTGCACTGTCGAAATCACGCTGTTCGATCAGCTTGCGGCCGTACTGGAAACGCAGCTGCTTGTGGTCGCCATGCTTCTTCAGCGCTTCGGCAAGGCGCTTCTGGCTGCGCGCGGTTTCGCCCATCGCGTCGAGCAGCTGCACTTCAGTCAGCACGACTTCGGGGTTGTCGTTCAGTTCGTCGGCGAGGCGCGACACGATCGCGTAAGCCTCCGCATTCTGCTTGTTCTGCTGGTACAGCTGCGCGAGCGCAAGCTTCAGCGATTCGTTGCGCGGGAAACGCACGAGCAGGTCGCTGAAGTCGCCGATCAGCGCGTCACGGTACAACGCGCCATTCGCATCCGCGGCAAGGCGGCCGGACATCAGGCGGAAGTTCACCGGGTAACCGTCTTCGAGCAGCGTGACGAAGTGGTCGAGCGCATCGCCGTAACGGCCGAGCGCGATCATCTGGATTGCGATCGTCTGGCGGGCTTCGCGCGAGCTCGGCTCACGGTCGAGCCACAGCTTGGCCATTTCGAGCGAGGCTTCGGCATTGCGCATGAACACGGCGATGCGCATCGTGCGCTTGATGACGTTAAGGTCGCCGGTTTCACGCGAGAGTTCGACGTACTCGGCAAGGGACTGCGCCGTATCGCCGCGCTGGCCCGCGAGTTCCGCGAGAATTGCGCGGGCCAGGATGTCTTCGTCGAAATTGCCGTACCGGGGCTCCTCGCTGGCGAGGTCTTCCTTCTTCGTCGCACTGGTTTTGGCGGCGTCCGGCTTTACTGCATTTTCATCCGCGTCATTACGCAGTGCGGTCTGCGGGGCGGCCGGTGCCGCGACCATCTGGCCTTCCTGTCGAGCTGCCGGCACCTGGGCCTGTTCAGCGACCGGCACCGTTGTACAGGCGCCGAGGAAGAGCGGTAACAGGGCGCTCGCCAGCGTCAGGCGGCGGGGAGCGAATGTGATTTTTCTGATCAGGGGGGCTGATTTGCTCAAAATGCTTCTCGTAGAGACCTGCAAATAGATTCAGGGACACCTGCAGTGTGTAACGCGAAGCAAGTATAGCCACACAAAAAGCGGATGAACAACGCGGGTATGTAACACGTCCCGGTTTTTGGGACGGGGCACGCAAGAGCTGTAAGTACCTGATAATTGTGGAGGTCTTGTGCAAGCGCGACCATCCTTTGTAACAGCCGAGTAATGGCTTTGCCCGGTGGCCTCCCGTAAAATGGCCGCCTTTCCATCCGGACCCCCGTAATGTCCCTCCTGGTACTGGGCATCAACCACAATACCGCCGCCGTCGACGTGCGCGAGAAGGTCGCCTTCGTGCCGGACGTCATGCATGAGGCCCTGCACGAAGCCTGTGCGAAGGCCGGCATGGCGGAAGTGGCGATATTGTCCACGTGCAACCGCACGGAGGTCTTCGGCGTGCCCGATGCGGCCGCGCAGGGAGACGAACACAAGCTGCTGCAGTGGCTGTCCGACTTCCATCAAGTGCCGCTCGACAAGCTCGAAGCAGCCACCTACACACAGCATGACGAAGCCGCCGTGCGCCACATGATGCGCGTCGCGAGTGGCCTCGATTCGATGGTGCTCGGCGAGCCGCAGATTCTCGGCCAGATCAAGAGCGCCTACGCCGTTGCGCAGGAAGCAGCCACTGTCGGCAGCTGCCTGCATCGCGTGTTCGAAGACGTTTTCACCGTGGCGAAACAGGTGCGCACCGAAACTGCGATCGGCGAAAATCCGGTGTCCGTCGCCTTCGCAGCGGTGACGCTCGCACAGCAGATCTTCACCGACATCCACACCGCGAACGCGTTGATGATCGGCGCGGGCCGCACGATCGAACTCGTCGTGCAACATTTGAAGGAAGCGGGCGTGCCGAACATCGTCGTCGCGAATCGCACGCTGACGAATGCGCAGGAACTCAAGCGCAAATACGGCGTGCGCGAAGTGCTGTTGTCCGACATCCCCGACGAACTCGTGCACGCCGACATCGTCGTGTCTTCCACCGCAAGCCAGCTGCCGATCCTCGGCAAGGGCGCCGTCGAAACCGCGCTTCGCGCGCGCAAGCACAAGCCGATCTTCATGGTGGATCTCGCCGTGCCGCGCGACATCGAACCCGAAGTCGCCGAACTCGAAGACGTGTTCCTGTACAGCGTCGACGACCTGCGCGAAGTCATCGACGCCAACATGAAGAACCGGCAGGAAGCCGCGCGTGAAGCAGAGGCGATCATCGATCTCGGCGTCGACACGTGGATGCGCAAGGAGCGTGGCCTCGGCGTCGTCGAAACGCTGCGCAATTTCCGCGAGAAAGCCGAGCACATTCGCGACGCGGAAGTGGAGAAGGCGCTGAAGTCGCTCGAAAAAGGAGTGCCACCCGAAACCGTCGTACGCGAACTCGCGCGCCTGCTGACGAACAAGCTCATTCACGCACCGAGCGTGCAGATGAAGAAAGCCGGTGCCGACGGCCAGGCCAACCTGATCGACCTCGCCGTGCAACTGTTCGAACTCGAAGCGAGCAACGAGGCCGACAATCCCGCCGATACCAGACGCAAGCGCTCGTGAACAATGCCGCCGTCATTTCCGCGGAAGCCCGGCCCAAATATGCTCCGTGCATGTTCGGCGTTTCCGCCATCCATGGCGGCCAGATCCAGTGTGCCACCGGCTCGAGGCGAATGACGCCAGCAGTCTCCCACTGCGCGGGAATGACGTGAAAGCATGAATCCCTCCATCAACGCCAAACTCGAGCGACTCATAGAGCGCCACGAAGAACTCGAACGCCTGCTGAGCGACGCGGACGTCATAGCCGTGCAGGATAAGTTCCGCGCGTACTCGATGGAGTACGCCGAGCTCGAGCCGGTCGTACTGTGCTATCGCCAGCTGCAGCATGCGCGGCGTAATCTCGACGATGCGATCGCGATGCAGAAGGACAGCGATCCCGACGTGCGCGCGATGGCGGAAGACGAATACGCGAGCAGCACCGAAAGCATTGCTGAACTGGAAACGGAACTGCAGAAGCTGTTGCTGCCGAAGGATCCGAACGATGCCTGCAACGCCTTCCTCGAAATCCGCGCCGGCACCGGCGGCGACGAAGCCGCGATCTTTTCCGGCGACCTGCTGAAGATGTATACGCGCTATGCGGAAAAGCGTGGATGGAAAGTCGAGATACTCAGCGAGCGCGCCGGCGAACACGGCGGCTACAAGGAAGTCATCACGCGCATCGAAGGCAGCAATGTCTATGGCCAGCTGAAGTTCGAATCCGGCGCGCACCGCGTACAGCGCGTGCCGCAAACGGAGGCGCAGGGCAGGGTGCATACGTCTGCATGCACCGTGGCCGTGATGCCGGAACAGGAAGAAGCCGCGGAAATCGAACTGAACAAGAGCGAGCTGAAGGTCGACACGTACCGCGCCAGCGGCGCCGGCGGCCAGCACGTCAACAAGACTGACTCGGCGATCCGCATCACGCACTTGCCGACCGGCATCGTCGTCGAATGCCAGGACGAACGTTCGCAGCACAAGAACCGCGCAAGAGCGATGGGCCTCTTGCTCGCGAAGCTGAAGGCCGCCGCCGAATCCGAGCGCCAGCAGCACGAAACGGAAACGCGCCGCAACCTCGTCGGCTCGGGTGACCGCTCCGAGAAGATCCGCACGTACAACTATCCCGACGGCCGCCTGACCGATCACCGCATCAAGCTGACGCTGTACAAGCTTGCCGACATCATGGCCGGCAACCTCGACGACGTGATCCAGCCGCTGCTCGCCGAGCATCAGGCTGACCAGCTCGCCGTGCTGTCGTCCTGACCATCCCGACGATGAGCACGATCCAGGGCGCGCTGCAGCAGGCTGCCGAACGCTTCACGACGAGTGACAGCGCCGCTCTCGACGCACAACTGCTGCTCGCCTGCGTGCTCGGCAGGAGCCGCAGCTTCCTGTACACCTGGCCCGAGCACAAACTCACGCGCGAGCAGCAGCGCAGTTTCGACGCACTGTGCGCGCGCCGCGCGAAAGGTGAACCGGTCGCTTACCTGCTCGGCAAGCGCGCGTTCTGGAAGGCCGAACTCGAAGTGACTCCAGCCGTGCTGATTCCGCGGCCGGAAACCGAACTGCTCGTGGAACTCGCGCTGCGGCTCGGCGCCGATTTCGAAGGCAAGGTCGCCGACCTCGGCACCGGCTCCGGTGCGATCGCGCTGGCACTCGCCGGCGAACGGCCGGACTGGCAGGTATATGCGACTGAACTGAGCGCCGACGCGCAGAACGTCGCCGCCGCGAACTTCCGCCACGCGGCATTGCCGAACCTGCGCCTGCTGGCCGGCAGCTGGTGCGATCCGCTGCCCGCGCACGACTTCGTGCTGATCGCGAGCAACCCGCCGTACATCGACGAACGCGATCCGCACCTGAAACAGGGCGACGTCCGCTTCGAGCCGCGAAGCGCACTCGTTGCCGCCGAAGAAGGCCTTGCCGACCTGCGCCGCATCGCCGAGCAGGCACGCGACTACCTCATCGACGGCGGCTTGCTGTTGCTTGAACATGGCTGGCAGCAGGGCAGTACGGTGCGCCGGCTGCTAGAAGGCCTCGGCTATACTGAAGTCCGCACGCACTTCGACCACGGCAACCGCGAACGCGTAACCGTGGGTAGTAAAGGAGCTGCTTAAGCCCGTCATTCCCCGCCAGCGGGAATCCAGGAAAAGGCCAAGAGCCATGAACGACGAACAACTGCTCCGCTACAGCCGCCACGTGATGCTGCCGGCCCTCGACATCGATGGCCAGGAGAAGCTGCTCGCATCGAACGTCCTCATCGTCGGCCTCGGCGGCCTCGGCTGCCCCGTGGCGCTGTACCTGGCCGGCGCGGGCGTCGGCCGGCTGATACTCGCCGACGACGACAAGGTCGACCTGGGTAACCTGCAACGTCAGATCGCGCACGCGACGGCCGGCATCGGCCGCAACAAGGCAGAGTCCGCCCGCGATGCCGTGCTCGCGCTGAATCCCGGCACGCAGGTGGATGTGCACGCCGGGCGTCTTGCCGGCGATGCGCTGGTACGCGTCGTGGCCGGAGTCGACGCCGTCGTCGACTGCACCGACAACTTCACGACGCGATTCGCGCTGAGTCGCGCGTGCGTCATGAACAAGGTGCCTCTGGTTTCCGGCGCGGCAATCCGCATGGAAGGCCAGCTCAGCGTGTTCGATCCGCGCGATCCGCAGAGCCCGTGCTACCACTGCCTGTACGAAGAGGGCGACGACCTCGACGCGAGCTGCTCCAGTAACGGCGTGCTTGCGCCGCTCGTCGGCGTGATTGGCAGCCTCGAAGCGCTCGAGTGCCTCAAGGTGCTGGCTGGCATCGGGTCGCCGCTCGTCGGCAGGCTGCTGCTGTTCGACGCCAGCGGCCTGCAATTCCGTGAAATGCAGCTGCGGAAGAATCCGGAATGCGTGGTCTGCAGCGATGTTTCCCGATTGACCTGACCCACGCACACTGGAAAAATGCCGCCCACACGCAAACTTGGCCACGATCGCACAGGAAAACCCATGGCTCGTCGTTGTTTTGGATCCGGTTTCCGCACCAGCCTTACCCTGCTGCTCGCCCTTTCTTCCTTCATCTATATACCCGGCGCAGCCGCGGCTGACGCCGCCGGCGGCGAATACATCCTGACGCGCCAGTACGGCAGCGTGATGTTTCGCGTGTTCCACCAGCAGTACCTGAACCTCGTCGGCCGCTTCGACGACTACGCCGGTACGCTCGTGCTCGATCCAGCCAATCTCGAAAATTCGCAGCTGACGGCGCGCGTGACGATGACTAGCCTGAACATGGCCGACGCCGACGTCGTCGAAACGCTCGTGAACAGTGCCGTGTGGTTCAATGGCAGCGTGTTCCCGGAAGCGACCTTCACTAGCACGTCGGCCGAGGTCACCGGTGAGAACGAAGTCGATTTCCACGGAGACCTGAACTTCGTCGGCATGACGAAGCCGTGGACCTTCCACGTCAAATTCAATCCGGGCACCGGCGAACTCGGCGGCAACACCGTCGGCATACACGGCACCGGCACGATCAATCGCCTCGACTTCGGCCTGAACCAGTACACGAACATGGCTGCCGAGATGGTCGAGATCGAAGTGAACGCCAAGTTCAACCGGAAGCAGTAACGGGCCGACGCAGTGCCACCGCACACATTGAAGCCCGTACATCCGATTACTACATTGATCGCCATTCATCAGCATACGAGGCAAGGACCATGCGCAACCTGATGCTCATCACCACCGTCGCGTTCCTGCTCGGCGGCTGTACCTTCGTCAAGCTGTCACGCGGCGGCGAAAACGTCGCGATACTGCAGGCCAGCGAAGTCACGAGCTGCACGCCGGACGGCACGGTCACCGTGAACGTCACGAACAAAGTCGTCGTGAACCGCCAGGCCGCGCGCGTCGCGCAGGACCTGCGCACGCTCGCACGCAACCGGGCCGCCGAACGCGGTGCCGATACGCTCGTCGCCACGAGTGAACCCCGCAACGGCGAGCAAACCTTCAATATCTACCGTTGTCGCCGCTGATGGACCGCAGCCCCCAGGAACCCGCCATGGATTCGAACGAAACGCCGGCGCAGCCGGAAGCAACGCCAGCCCCCGCCAGAACGCGTACGCGCACCACCGACGTCAAATTCAAGGATTTCCCGTTGCCCGAGCCGCTGCTGCGCGCGTTCGACGACCTCGGTTTCGAGTACTGCACGCCGATCCAGGCGCAGAGCCTGAAAATCACCTTGCAGGGCCACGACGTGACCGGCAAGGCGCAGACCGGCACCGGTAAAACCGCGGCCTTCCTGTCGGTGATCATCAACGACCTGCTGAAGAACCCGATCGTTGACGAGCGTTACGTCGGCGAGCCGCGCGCGCTGATCATCGCGCCGACACGCGAACTCGTCATGCAGATCGCGAAAGACGCGAAGGCGCTCACGAAGTACACGGACCTGAAGATCATCACGCTCGTCGGCGGCATCGACTACCAGAAACAGCAGCAGCAACTCGATCGCGACGTGGTCGACATCGTCGTCGCAACGCCCGGCCGCCTGCTCGATTTCATCGGCCAGAAACACATCTGGCTCGGCCTCGTCGAACTATTGGTGATAGATGAAGCCGACCGCATGATGGACATGGGTTTCATCCCGCAGGTGCGGCAGATCGTCGGCAACTGCCCGCCGAAGTCCTGCAGGCAGACCTTGCTGTTCAGTGCCACGTTCACTGACGACATCCTCACGCTCGCGGAACGCTGGGCGATGGATCCGATTCGCGTCGAGGTCGCGTCCGAGCGCGTGACGACGGACAACGTGAAGCAAATCGTCTACCTCGTGACGACGGACCAGAAGTACCCGCTGCTGTATCACCTGATCCAGAGCGAGGAGGGCGAGCGCGTCATCGTCTTCACGAACCGCCGCGACCAGGCGCGCCGACTTGCCGACAACCTGCATCGCAACGGCATCAGCGTCGGCCTGCTATCCGGCGAAGTGGCACAGCCCAAGCGCGTGAAGACGTTGGAAGAGTTCCGCAACGCCGACATCCAGGTGCTCGTCGCCACGGACGTCGCCGGCCGCGGCCTGCATATCGACGACATCAGCCATGTCGTGAATTTCACGCTGCCGGAGGAATCCGACGACTACGTTCATCGCATCGGCCGCACAGGCCGTGCCGGGGCGCTCGGCACGTCGATCAGTTTCGCCTGCGAAGACGATGCCTTCCTGCTGCCCGGCATCGAAGCGAAGATCGGCATGAAACTGCCCTGCGAATATCCGTCGGCGGAACAGCTCGCCGAACCACCTCCCTTCAGCCAGCCGTCGAAGTTCAAGGCGGAAGGCAGCGAAGGCGGCGGCAATCGCGGAGGCGGTGGTGGCGGACGTGGTGGTGGTGGTGGCAATCGCGGGGGACGCGATCGTCGACGCCGCTCCTGATCGAAGCCGCGCCGGGACTAAAAGCCACCTTACGGTGGCTTTTGCTTTTCAGGGCGTGACAACCAGCGAAGTCGGTTGCGCCGTGTAAACCAGCGGTCCGCCGTCGCGCATGTATCCGAGGTAGAGCTGGAACTGCCCGGTGAATGGCAGGCGTCCCGAATATACTGGAACGTGGAGGTTGTCGCGCAGTTGCAGGTTTTCGTATGCCGGCACGAGCGTCGAGACCGTGCCATCCCAGCGCACGAATGCCCCGCTCGTATTGCGCATGTAAAAGCCCTGTGGCGTGCCGGCGACGACGAAAAGGTCGGCACTGGCATTCAGGTCGGTGCCCTGGGGGTAAACGAAGCCATGCAATCCAGCAACCTGCGTAGTGCTAATGCCATTGACCAGCGTTCCTGTCAGATTCTGCGCCTCTATGCGGAAAGCGGAGGTGGTCGGCGTGTTGTCGGTCGTCACGCCGACACGGCTTGATTCGCGCGGGAGCACGAATTTGTACAGCCACCTGTCCGCTTCAAGGTTGTTGCCGGCGAGGAACGTCATCGCGTAGGCGCCGTCGCCGAGGACCAGCTGCACGAGCGCGGGCTGCTCCAGCACCGGGCTTGAGAAGCTGCTGTCCACCACGCCCGCCGGCGTCAGGCGCATCAGCGCTGGTGCGCCCTGTGCGCCGGACGGCATCGAAGTCGTGGCGACGATGATGCCGCCGTCAGCCTCAGGCTCAATTTGCGTGAATCGCCTGTTGGTGGCGGCGGCGAGTCCGTTGCTTCCGAAGCTGCTGTCCAGGCGGCCGTCGGGAGTCAGCCGCGCGACCATCGTTGCAGGCTGGTCGTTGCCCAGCAGCACGAGAATCCTGCCATCATGCTGGAGTTCGAAGTCATTGACCCGCCACCCCGGCGCCACGACGGCACCTGCAGTGCCAAAACTGGAGTCGGGCGTGCCATTGGCGTTGAACCTGTGCAGTCGGGCTGCGAAGTTGCCCGGTCCTGCCGTCTGTGAGAACTGGACGACGAAGCTTCCGTCCGGCGCCACTTCCACATCTGGAACCCCGACGGTGCTGTTTGCCGGCGCACTGTACAGCGTCATGACGCCGTTCACGCCGAAGCTTGCATCAGCACTGCCATCATCCCGCAGCTTCGTTGCGACGATGAACTGCGGCACGTTGCTGCTGTTCTGTTCTGGCATAACCGCGATGATTCCGCCCGTCGGTAACACGCCAACGTCGCCGAGCGTGCGTGCCATCGATACCGGCTGTCCGTTGCCGAACGTGGGATCGATTGCGCCATCGGGAAGGAGTCGCATGATGCCGGCTGTGTCCGAGGTCGCGCTTCCCAGTGAATAGATGCGCCCGATACCGTCGGTAACGAGTCCACCCGCCAGCGGTACGTTTGCGGTACCTGCACTGCCGAAACTTGCGTCGAGCGAGCCGGTACGATCGAAACGCCAGATGCGGTAGGAGACGTTCGATCCATCTGAAATTCTCGCCGCCATCAGCACCTTGCCGCTGGGCTGCGTCGCTATCCCGGACCACGCGAATTCGCCTTGCGGCCGTTGGCCCTGCCGGACCGTGTTCCACTCCGGATCCGCAGAACCCGGAACCTGCGCCACGGCGCCGCCCCCGAAGCTTGCGAGTGCGCCGAGGATAAGCAATTTTCGAAGCGCTTTGAGTTCCATGTCGTTTATCCCTTTCAGTTTGCCAACGTTCACGGACGGTGAAGATGCACGCGACGTCCTGCATGCGATGGTGGCGTTTGCGGCAGGAGGAATTTCGGAATGATTCGCTAGGTGGCGGTGAAGCGCTTAACCCACGCCACGTAAGCGTCCATCCACTTCTGCACAAACTCCCTGCTCTGCGCGCCGATGTTGCCCTGCCCGTCGAACATGCCGTCGCGCATGTGCAGGAAGGCTTCGGGCTGGCCCATTACAGCGACGTCGAGATAGCCGAGGATGGTACGCAGGTGCTGTTGCGCGCATGCGGTGCCGATCGCGCCGACGGATACACCGATGACGCCGGCTGGCTTGCCACCCCACGCGTTCTGTCCATACGGGCGCGAGGCATGGTCCAGCGCGTTCTTCAGCACCCCGGGAATCGAACGGTTGTATTCGGGCGTTACGAACAGCAGGCCTTTCGCGTTCTGGATCTCGGATTTCAATTTCTTCACGGCATCGGCGGGAGCGCCATCGTCATCCTGGTTGTACAGCGGCAGGTTGCCGATCTCGAGCTGCTTGAAGCGAAAGCCCTCCGGCGCGAGTTTCGGAAGGGCATTCGCGAGCTGGCGATTGAATGAATCCTTTCGCAGGCTGCCGACGATTACGGCGATGTCATGGGTGCTCATCGGGATAACTCCACGGAAACAGGAAGGGGCGACCGGATGGCCGCCCCTTCACTTATGATCGAGATGCAGGCTGTGTGTCAGCGATACGCTATTTCCGACGGCAGCGGGTCGCGAATGTGGTAGTGCGCATAGCTCGGCTCGCGGATCTGGTACAGCATGTCATGCGGCTCGCGCATGTAGTTGCTCAGGTCGTTTGGATCGAACTCGCGCGCCTTGATCTTCGGCGGCACCGGATCGACCGGTTCGGGTACCGGCGGATCCGTGTAGTCCGGCAGGTCGTTCGGCGGATCCTTGATGTCGGGGCCACCGACGCCCGGATCGCGCTGTTTCGCCGGATCGCGCTGTTTCGGTTGTTGCTGCTCTTCGCGTTCGCGTCCCATTACATACCTCCGCTATTTTCCTGCGTCCGGACCGAGTGGGCCCGCGTGTGCAAAGGTGATTGCAAGGCACGTGCCACCGGGCATCGACACGTAATGTGTCGACTTCTTCGCATATCGACGCGAACCGCGTGCATGTTGCGCCCGGTTAAAGGTAAATATTTCCGGGGCAGGGTAAATATTTCGTGTCTTGCCTCGAGTGCGTTCGGCACACGGCTGCGCGCAGCGCGCCGCGCATGGATTGTCGATATTGCCGAGCGCTGGCATGAACCTTGATTGCATTTCCTGTTGCGCGGCGCGATTCGTCGCAATCGAATGACGGGGGTAGACATGCGCAGCCTGTGGACGGGAGCAATCAACTTCGGATTGGTGAACATACCGGTCAAGCTCTACAGTGCGAGCGAAAGCCACTCGCTCGAGCTCGACATGCTGCATGCGAAGGATCTCTCGCCCATTCGCTTCGCGCGCGTGTGCCGCGAAGATGGCAAGGAAGTGCCGTGGGAAGACATCGTCAAGGGCTATGAGTATCGCAAGGGCGACTACATCGTGCTGACGAAGGAAGACATGGCGAAGGCGGCACCTGGCCGCCAGGACACGCTGGATATCGTCGCGTTCGCGAACGAAAGCGAAGTCGATCCCGCCTACTTCGAAAAGCCTTATTACCTCGAGCCCGGCAAGGGCGCGGCAAAAGTCTACACGCTGCTGTGCCAGGCGCTTGCAGAGTCAGGCAAGGTCGCCATCACGAAATACGTGCTGCGCAATCGCGAGCATCTCGGCTGCATACGCGCGCAGGACGACATGCTCGTGATGATCCAGATGCGCTTCGCCGATGAGATCCGCAGTGTCGACGCTATCAAACTCCCGAAACAGCCGAAGGTATCGAAACCCGAAATGGGTCTCGCGCTGCAGCTGATCGACCAGCTGACGAAGCCCTTCGAGCCGGAAGAATACAAGGACACGTACATCGAACAACTCGAACGCATCATCGAGGAGAAAGCCGCCGGCAAGAAACCGACTGCTGCACCTGCGCCGCGCAAAGCCGAGGTCAAGGACCTGATGGCTGCACTGAAACAGAGCCTCGATGAGGGCAAGAAGGGCAAACTTTACCTCGTACACGACAATACGAAGAAAAAAGCGGACGACGACGAGACATCACCGAAGGCCGCGCCAGCGAAGAAGTCAGCAAGAAAAAGTCCGGCGCGCAAGAAGTCACCGGCCCGCAAGCAAACACGCAAGACTGGCTGAGTAAAAACGCATGTCCATCAAGCGTTATAACGAGAAGCGCAACTTCAGCGCCACCCCGGAGCCCGCTGGCAAGACTGTCGCGAGCAGCAAAACCGGTGCGCTGCGATTCGTCGTGCAGAAGCACCGCGCATCGCACATGCACTATGACTTCCGTCTCGAACTGAATGGCGTATTGTTGAGCTGGGCGGTGCCGAAAGGTCCCTCGCTGAATCCCGACGACAAGCGCCTCGCGATGCACGTGGAAGACCACCCGCTCGACTATCGCAGCTTCGAAGGCATCATCCCCGAAGGCAACTACGGCGCGGGTACGGTCATGGTGTGGGACGAAGGCACGTACGCGGCCGATCCGGCGCTGAGCAAGGCCGAGAACGTCAAGCAGCTGACCGCCGATTACAAAAAGGGCCATCTTCGCTTCGTCATGAACGGCAAGAAGCTCAGCGGCCGCTTCTCGCTCGTGAAGATGCGCGGCAGCAACAAGTATGGCAATGACGACAAGGCCTGGCTGCTCGTCAAGGCCGATGACGAATCCGCCGACCGCGACACGCCTGTGGCCGACCAGGACCGCTCGGCGGTGACCGGCCGAACGCTCGAACAGATAGCCAGCGACGCAGGAGCCGTATGGGAGTCGCCGCGCAAGAAAAGCGGGTCCCGGGCGCGGCTCGCCACGAAGCTTGCCGATAAAGCGGCGGCCGCGAAGCCGGCGGCGAAATCGAAGCGCGGGAAAACGCGTAACCTGGCGAAGGAAGCGCTCGCACTTGGGGGCAAACTGTCGAAGGTGCCGGACATCAGTGGCCCGCAGCTCGCCACGCTCGTCGATGCTCCATTCGATCGCGAGGGCTGGATCTTCGAAATCAAGTGGGACGGTTACCGCGCGCTCGGCTATCACCCGAAGCACGGCAAGCATGTGCTTGTTTCGCGTAATGGACTGAGCTTCGACGCAAAATTCCATGACATCGTCGATGCTCTCGATACCCTGCCGTGCGCGGCGATCGTCGATGGTGAGATTTGCGCGCTCGACCGCCAGGGGCGTTCGTCATTCGGCCGGCTGCAGCAGCACGAAGACGCCCCGGCAGAACTCACGTACTGCCTGTTCGACCTGCTGTACGTCGATGGCGTCGACATACGCGGCCTGCCGCTGCTGCAACGCAAGCAACTGCTCAAGAAGCTGCTCGACGATTGCGACCCGCGGCTGCAGTACAGCGATCACATCGAAACGAAGGGGCTCGACTTCTTCGAAGCCGCGCGGAACAGCGAGCTCGAAGGCATCATCGCGAAGGATGCTGCCGCGACCTACCATTCGCAGCGCACGCGCCACTGGCTGAAGATCAAGCTCGAGAAACGCCAGGAGTTCCTGATTGCCGGCTATACCGCGCCGCGCCGCTCGCGTTCCGACATCGGCTCGCTCGTGCTCGCCTACTACGAACGCAAGGATGGCAAGCCGACCGGCCGCCTGCGCTTTGCCGGCCACGTCGGCAGCGGAATGGACACGGCAACGCGCGCGGAGCTGAAGAAGAAACTTGATCGCCTCACGCGCAAGACTTCGCCCTTCGATGAAAGGCACCCAACGAACGAGCCGGCGACGTGGGTGAAGCCCGAACTCGTGTGCGAAGTCCGCTTCACCGAGAAAACCGCCGACTGCCAGCTGCGCCATCCGGTGTTCATTGCCTTGCGCACTGACAAGGCGCCGACGGAAATATTCTGGGACATCGAAGAGCCAGCGCAAAAGGCAGTCGCAGCAGCAATCAAGGACGACAGGCGCGAGCGCAGCAAGCGCACCCCGGCGCCCAAGGCGAAGGCCAAGCGCGCACCGTCGCGCAGGAAGGCCGCCGCGCGACGGCCCACGAGTCCGACGAAAACCGCGAAACCCGCGTCTTCAAACGGGGCGACCAAGCCGCAGGCTGTCATGTACGGTGCCGGCCTCGCGGAAGTCCGTCCGCACACGGCGCCGCCGCTCGATGGCGTGAGCCGCTATTTCGGAGAAGAAGCCCCGGTGCGGGAACGCCCGGGATTACCGGTGCTGGCCGGAGGCGTCCAGGTGCACATCTCGAATCCGGGACGCATCTACTTTCCGGAACTGCAGCTGACGAAGCTCGACGTCGTCGATTACTACCAAAGCGTAGCCCCGCTGATGCTGCCTTATCTGAAGGACCGCCCCTTCGTACTTCATCGTCTGCTGAGCGGCATCGTGCTGAGCGGCTTCGACGTCGAAGACCCGGAGCTGCGCGACTGGATCACGCTGACGAGCGTGCGCGGCGGCACCGGCGAAGAACTGCGTTTCTTCATCTGCCAGAACGAAGCGACGCTCGTCTATCTCGTGAACCTCGGCTGCATCGAGATGCATGCATGGAACAGCCGGCTCGGCTCGCTCGACCGGCCTGACTTCCTGCGCTTCGATCTCGATCCGCTTGACGTGCCGTTTGCACGAGCGGTCGACGTCGCGCGCATTTTCAACGCGCTGCTTACCGACGCCGGCGTGCCGAATTACTGCAAGACCTCCGGCAAGCGCGGGCTGCACGTAGTCGTTCCGCTCGATGCGCACTACGACAGCGCCACCGTGCGCGCAACGGCTGCCGCCCTCGCGCAGGTCGTGCACAAAGAGCTGCCCGAGTTGACGAGCCTCGAGCGGAGCCCGTCGCGACGGCGTCGCATGGTGTACATAGATTTCCAGCGCAATGACGGCGACAAGACCTGCGTCGTCCCTTACAGCCTGCGGCCCGTCGCTTATGGCGGCGTGTCGACGCCGCTTCTGTGGGACGAGGTGCAGCGCGACCTCGACCCGCGCGAATTCACGTTCCATACCATCCATGCACGCATCGAACGCGTCGGCGACCCGTGGAAGGGCGTGCTGACGGAGCGCGCAGACCTGCGCAGGCTGCAGCGATATCTGCGCTGATGTCAGTCGCAACGCGAGGCGTAACAAGAGGTAAGTAGTATGCCAGACATTGCGAAGAGTACCTTGCTGCTCGTTCTGTTCCTGTTGCTGCCGGCGCCAGCGAACGCCGCGACGCAAACCGAGTACATGAATCTCATCACGCAGTACGTGCACCGCCTGAACAACATCTACGATGGCACATGGGCCTACACGACGACGGTTGACGACAAGCGTCGCGGTGAAGTGCGTGTGCGTCGCGTAGATCCGTCAAAACAGGATTTTCGCGAGAGAGACGTCCTGGTCAGCGTGAATGGCGGGCCGCCGGACGAGCGCCAGCTGGCGCGGCACGAGCGCCAGCTCGAACGCCGCGAACGCAGGCGACAACGTAACGGCAGGCGCGAACATGAAGACCCCGATCGCCCCTATGAGCGACCTGGCTTCGAAAAGGAGCGGTTCCTCGCTGCCCTGATTCCCGAAAGCATCCAGCTCGACCGGCAGGACGGCGACCTGCTGCACCTGCGCTTCCGCGCGATGGAAGAGGGGCGCGAGAAAGTCTTCGAAAATCTCAGGGGGCTTCTCGTGCTGGACACGCGGGAGGAATACATCAAGGAGTTACGGCTCACGCCGGCCGGCCCCATCCGTCCGTTCTTCCTGACGAAGGTGGACGATGCGTACCTCTCCGTGCGCTTCGAGCTGATCGACGGCGAACCCTTCCAGACATCGGCGACGTGGCGGCTGCTCGGTCAGGCGCTGATCGTCAAGAACCTGGATGCCGACATGGAGGTCACCTGGGAAGACTTCGAGAAGGTACAGCCCGCTATCGAGCTCACGGCAGTGGAGGGTGACAATGAATAAGATAAGGAAATTCTTTACGGCCTACGAACACGCTGTGAACAGCTTCGACGCGGACCTGCTCAGCACGCAGTTCGTCGAGTCCTTCATGGGCGCCGATCCGAACGGCGTCTTCTGTCACCGCAACGACAGCAGTCTTCATGAGTCCGTAGCGCAGCGCCGCGACATGTACGAGCAGATGGGTTTCCGCTTCGCCGAAATCCTCAACCTCGCGGAAACGGCGATCGACGAGCACTACACGATGGTCAAGGTGCACTGGCGCATGGTCTTCGAAAAGATCAAGGGTCAGCCGCGCGAGTTCAAGTTCGTCATCACGTACTTCCTGTTCGAGGCGGCAGAGGGCCCGCGCATCGTGTTCTTCATCGCGCGCGAGGACGAACAGAAGGTCCTGCGCGAGGCTGGGCTGCTACCGGCGCAGCCGGAGCCGGTCAACCTGAGGCATGTGATCCTGCACTGACCTCGCTGGAGGAAAAGGCTCAGTTATCAGGACGTGAGCCGGGCATCGCTTCGGAGCCCCCGGCACGCGACACCCTGCGATCGTAGAAGACGATCGCCAGCAACGACACCTGCAACAGCGTACCGATGCCATTCGTTATGATGATTGGCCAGGCCTTCGTCACCACGCCGTACGCCGTCCACAGGCTCAACCCACAGATCAGCATGCACACGGTGAATACCGAGATGTCGTCTGCGCAGCGCGTTTTCCAGGCCTTGCGGATTTGCGGTACGACCGCGAACGTCGTCAGGATGCCCGCGCAGTAACCGAGCCACTCACTACTTTCCATTGTCCTTGCCGTTGCCGTTGCCGTTCGCTTTGCCATTCCCATTGCCGTTCGACTTGCCGTTTCCACCGGACTTGCCATTGCCGTCCTTCGAGGCATTTGCCTCGGCTTCGGCAGCCTCTTCGAACAGCGCCGGGATATGGGGGCCGGTCGGGGTTTCTTCCTTCACGAGCTCGAGGTCTTCGTCCGCGTAGTCCTTGCAGAATATCTGCCAGAACACGATGAACACGGCGGCGACGAGCGGACCCATCACGAAGCCGTGGATCCCGAACATCACGAGGCCGCCGAGCGTCGAGATCAGCACGAGCCAGTCGGGCAGCCTCGTATCGCGGCCGACGAGGATCGGACGCAGCACGTTGTCGGCGAGGCCGATCACCGCGACGCCGTACACGATGAGTATCACGCCCGACGTGACGTCGCCGGTCACGATCAGGTAGATCGCGAACGGCAGCCAGATCAGACCGGCGCCGATCGCAGGTATCAGCGACACGATCGCCATCGCCACACCCCACAGCACCGGCGTGGGCATGTCGAGGATCAGGAAGATCAACCCGCCGAGTGCGCCCTGCACCATCGACACGATGAGGTTTCCCTTGATCGTCGCGCGCGTGACTTCCGCGAATTTCGCGAACAGCAGGCGTTCACGCTCGTCGCCGAGCGGCAATGCGTGCGTGATCAGGTCGATCAGCATCGAGCCGTCGCGCAGCAGGAAGAACGTCATGTACAGCATCAGCGCGAGGCTGAGCACGAAGTTGAAGGTCGTCTGCCCGAGCGTGAACGCGTTGCGCGCGGCAAAGCCGCTGGCGGCAATGGCGCCGGCGGTGGCTTCCTCCTCGATCGACGCCATGCTGTCGATGTCCAGCCATTCGAGCATGCGCTCCAGCAGCGGCACCGCGTCGCGCATGCGATCGAGATAGGAATCAGGATCGAACTCGCCACGCTGGATGCGTGCGTACAGCTCCGTGCCTTCGGAGATGAACGACGACAGGATGAAAAGCACCGGAATGATCAGCACGACGATGCAGAGGCCCAGTGTCGTCAGCGCGATGAGGTTGGGATGGTTTCCCCAGCGCTCGGCGAGCCTGAACTGCACGGGATAAAACAACAACGCGAGCGCGCAGGCCCAGAAGATCGGCGCGAAAAAGGGTTTCAGCAGGAGGATGAACAGTACGGTGACGATGGTGAGGAACAGCATGAATGTCAGCTGTTCCATCTTGTCCTTGCTCTGGATGTGCCTGCGGCCCATATGCGTACTGTGTTGCCCCGGATGGCCCCCACGATAGGGACGAGGCCGCACAGGCAACAAGCGAGCGGAACCACGCAAATCCCATCAGCGTTTACCGCCGTCGCTGCGTGACGGCGTGGGAAGCCGCGTGAATGAAGGCGGTATGAAGAAGAGCGCCGCGCCGTCAGATCTTCGGGATATGGAACCGACTGATCATCAGCGAGCCCGACAGTGCGTACAGCAGGACGAGTGGATGCAGCACGTAGCCCGCGATGCGGATTTCGCCGAACCACAGGTTGTCACCGACGGCGCCCTGCGAGGCGGCGAAGGCCATCAGCAACGCCAGCACGATCGACGTCGGGATGGGCGTGCCTTCGAAATATTTCACCTTGCCGCTGTCATCCGAGAGCGACGACGCGGTGACGTTGTAGCGCGCGAGGCGCGAAACGCCGCAGCAGACGAAGTACGCGAGGATAATGCGGTCATACAGGCCCTGCATGCCGCAGCCGTACGCGATGATCGCCGGTGCGACGCCGAACGAAATGACGTCGGACAGCGAATCCAGCTCCTGGCCGAGCAACGAAGAGGTCTGGCGCATCCGCGCGATGCGGCCGTCGAGGAAGTCGAACACGAGCGCGATCGCGACTAGCGCGGCGGCGTAATACACGTGGCGAACATCCTGGTCCGCAAGATAGGTCAGCATCGCGAACAGCGCGCCGGTACCGCAGGCGGCGTTCGCCAGCGTGAACCAGTCTGCCATCTGGAACTCGCGGATCATCGAGAAGCGCTTTTTCTGCGTGGGGTCGCTCATGTCCTCATCCTTTGCCGGATCTGTGTGGGGCGTTACCGAACACGCAGTGCAAGCTTCGCTCCGCAGCGTGGCCTGTGCCGGTTTCGATCATCAAACGCGCGATTGCGCGCGGAAATCGGGTCGTCACCTGTACTGTACGCCCGTTTTCCTGCGTCCGCAGCTCGACACTCGTTCGTGTAAATTCTTCCGCAAAGCTGGAAAAAGGTACCTGCGTAACGCTGGCTTCCGTGTCCCAAAGGCACGAAATGCTGCGTTTCCTGCGCTGGCACAAGCCTTGCTGCGGTTCAGGCAGAAGCTGCGACATGAGTCGCGGCACTTTGCGTCAACTCTGGGGGATCGTCTCATGGAAACGGTAATAGAACGAAATAACGTGCTGGTTACGGAGGCGCCGTCATCATCGGGCATCAGCGCCGTCTCGTGGGCGGCGGTATTCGCAGGCGCGGTAACCGCCGCGGCACTGTCGCTGATCATGTTCATCCTCGGCATCGGACTCGGGCTCGGCGCGGTGTCGCCGTGGTCGGGCGAAGGCATGAGCGGCACGGCTCTCGGCATTTCGACGATCCTGTGGATCACGCTGACTTCTCTCGTCGCATCGGCGGCCGGCGGTTACATTGCCGGGCGCCTGCGCACGCGCTGGACGGGCGTGCACACCGATGAAGTGTTCTTCCGCGACACCGCGCACGGCTTCCTCGCCTGGGGCCTCGCCACGTTGCTGACGGCCGTGATCTTCACGACCGCTACCGCTGGCATCGCAAAAACAGGCGTGGAAGCGGGGGCCGCGGTGGTAGGCGGCGTCGCCGAAACCGCAACGACCGCAACCGTCGCTGGCGCGGCAGGCATGGGCGATGAAATGGGTGCCGGCATGGCCAATCCGCAGCAGAGCGCGGTCTCCTACTATCTCGACTCGCTGTTCCGGACCGGCGTCATGAACCAGGTGCAGGTGAACGCACTGCAGGTCACGCCCGCGACCGTCGGCAATACGCAGCCCGCTGAGGGCGGTGCGGCACAACCTGCTGAAGGTCCGGCTGGCGCTCCGCAGCAGCAGGGCACGCCGCCGCAGCAGCAGGCTGCCGCCGATGAGGCATCGACCGAAGCCGGTGCAAAAAGCCTGACGCCTGAAGACCAGGCAGCTCTCGCCGCCGGTGGCGCAAGCCCCGAAACGATGGTGCAGCCGAACACGCGCCGCCTGCAGCCCGCGCAGCAGGCCGCACCGGCCTCGATGCCCGAAGTCGCCCGCATCTTCACGCGCTCGCTCGCGAACGACGAGCTGACGCGCGACGATGCAACGTACGTCGGACGCCTCGTGGCGCAGCACACCGGCATGAGTGAAATGGAGGCCGAAGCGCGTGTGAACGATGTGTTCGCGAAAACGCAGGCTGAACTGCGCCAGCTCGAAACCAGCGCGCGCGAAGCAGCCGATGAAGCCCGCGCCGCGTCGATGAAAGCGGCACTGTGGTTCTTCGTCGCACTGCTTGGTGGTGCGTTCCTTGGCAGCTTCTCGGCCACTATCGGTGGCCGTCAGCGTGACTTTTGATCATCCACGACAGGAGAGGTGACTTATGCGCTCGATCCTACTGTTCTTTCTTGGTGTTCCGATTCCAATCATCATCCTGATTGCGCTGGTGACCTGAGTCCCAGTGCCGCGATGATCCCGATGGACGATCAGGCGATGCAAGGCAGTGGAAGTATTGCATCCCCGATCCTTGCACGAGCAGGGAGTCGCTGTACCTGTTACAGCTGCAGCGGCTCCTTGTGTCCCTTCGCACGAATCCAGTTGGCCAGTTTCAGGATTGGGCCGCGCTTGATCAGCCAGCGCTCGAGTTCCTTCTTGCGAGGGAAATCGAGTAACAGCACGCCGATGAGAATGACGATGACACCCTGGCCCGGCATCAGCAGGAACATCAGCCCCGCACCGACGAGTACAACTCCGAGCGCGTTCTTCGCGATGATCAGCGGCAGGCGCGCCGCTGCGGGGAAGCGTGCGAATGGCGGGCGTGGCTTGCGTTTCGGACAGAAATAATCCGCTGGCAGCAGAATCAAAACCCAGGGAACTACAATGACGCTGGCGAGCAGCGAACCGACGAAGATCCAGACGTACAGCAAGGGAAGACTCCGGTTGATGCGTGTGCGTGGCTTAACAAAGCAGCGGGGCGCTGCTAACCTCGGGGGTAAATTAACACCGCCATCCCTCGAAGCAAGAATGTTACCTACGGAAGAAACCGGCAGCGATGCCGAGCAAAACCCGCAAGTTCTGGAGCAGGCGCGACAGGCGCAGGAAGACCAGAACCGGGTCAGGGAGCTGCACCGCTGGCTCGGCATCTTCCTGAAATCGACGATTGCCATCGGCGCGCTGCTGCTGTTCATCGACGGCAACTACCAGGCAGGAATCGAATCGCTCGTGATCATGTGCGTGACCTTCATGCCGCTGATCATGGCGAGCTATTTCCATCTGAAAATACCGCTGGAATTCGACACGCTCGCCATCGTGTTCATCTACATGTCGCTGTTCCTCGGCGAAGTGCAGGACTTCTACTTCCGTTTCTGGTGGTGGGACCTCGTGCTGCACGCGAGTTCGGGATTCCTGCTCGGCATGACGGGCTTCTTCCTCGTCTACCTGCTGAACGAAGACAAGAAAGCCAACATGCACCTGACACCAGGCTTCATCGCACTGTTCGCCTTCATGTTCTCGCAGGGCCTGGGTTCGATATGGGAGATATTCGAATTCGCGATGGACCAGCTCTTCGGCCTGAACATGCAGAAATCGGGTCTGGTCGACACGATGGGCGATCTCATCATCAACGCGATAGCCGCCGCCGCGATTTCGTTGCTGGGCTATGGCTACATGAAAAATCCCAAGATGGATTCCTTCCTCGAGCGGATGATCGACCAGTTCATCCGCGACAACCCGCGTGTATTCCGCAAGCGCAAACGCCAGCCGCACAACTTGTAGTTATTACACGTGCCGCCGCGGCGGCATGAAGTTTTTGCCGGCCTCCCGTTACATCAAGGTCTCACGGACGCTGCGGCGCAGGCGCGAGCGACCTCTCTGTCCTGTGGCATGGATGTTGCCTCTTCCATACTACCCGAATGCCCAGGTTCATCACCCAGGGCCAGTATCCAGGGACAGCCCGCAGGAGAATTGCATGAATACCACACCCCGTCACATCGCACTCGCCATCGGCGTCGCCGTGCTCGCGCTGGGCGGCTGCCGTGAAAGCGACGTCAGCCCCGGCAACAATTCCGATGTCGTGCTCGACGAGCGCAACATCGAAGCGAACCAGGAACTCGGCCAGGCCCTGTCGGACACGGACGCTCCCGTGGATGCGCAAGGTCTCGACGACGCCAGCGGCCAAGTGACTGAGGAAGACATCATGCCGTCCGAATTCAAGGGCGACGGCGCACGCCAGCCTGACCGCATCGCATTCGTGACGCTGCAACCGACCGCCGGGAACACCGTCTCGGGCCTCGTCGCATTCATCCACGAAGACGCTGCCAGCGAGACGGTGCGCGTCGTCGGCAAGCTGATCGGCATTGCCGAAGGCGAGCACGGCATGCACGTGCACGAGAACGGCAACTGCACCGGCCCCGCCGCCAGCACCGCGGGCGCGCATTACGATCCCGACGGATCCATGGTGCACGGAGACCGCACGGCAGCTGCGAGGCACCTCGGTGACCTCGGCAACATCGTCGCCGGTGCCGACCAGATTGCCACGTTCGACTTCACCGATGAACGCATCAAGGTCGTGGGCCCCAACTCTATCGCGCAGAAAGCACTCATCGTGCATGCGTCGGGCGACGACCTGTCGACGCAGCCGAGCGGCAATTCGGGTGACCCGATCGCCTGCGGCATCATCACCCCGCAGGAAAACAATCTCGTTCCCGAGTAAGACGCGGCGCTCCCGCGCCCCTGGCCCATGGCAAGCAACGGTCCGATGGCAAACAACGCACACGCACCCCACCACGACAGCCGCGCCTGGCGCTTCTCGCGCCCGGTGCTGCTCGGCGCACTCGTCATGCTCGTCATCCTCGTCGTGGTGCGTATCGCCGCGACGTACGTGCTGCAGTGGTACGTGAACAACAAACTCGACGAATCGCCGGACTATGCCGGCCAGGTCGGCGATATCGACCTGTCGGTGCTCGCGGGTGCATACAGCATCGAGAACGTCGAGATCGAGAAGACCGAGGGCGAAGTGCCTGTTCCGCTGTTCGCCGCGCGTGAAGTGCGCTTCTCGGTGCTGTGGGGCGCACTGCTGAACGGCGCCATCGTCGGTGAGGCGGAGCTGTTCGAGCCGCAGATCAACATCGTCGACAGCGAGGACGAAACGAAGAAGCAGACGGGGGCTGGCGGCCAGTGGCTGACGATGTTCGACGACCTGTTTCCGCTGACGATTGACCGCGCCGTGATCCACGACGGCCAGCTGCATTTCCGCAACTTCGATGCGGAGCCGCAGATGGACATCTTCCTGTCGGAAGTCGAAGCCGAAGCGGTGAACCTGGCGAACAGCCAGGCGACGACGGATTCACGCATCGCACGCGTGCAACTCGCCGCGCGCGCGATGGAATCGAGCGACCTGACCATCGGCGCCGCGTTCGATCCGACGACGGAAAGCCCGACTTTCGACGTAAACGTGCGCCTGCTGCAGCTGCCGATTCTCGAACTCGACAACTTCATCAAAACCTACGCTCCGTTCGACATCGAGGCCGGCACGGTGGACGTCGTCAGCGAGATGGCCGCCCGCGACGGCATGCTGCAGGGTTACGTGAAACCGATCATCTACGGGCTCGAAGTGTTCTCGTGGAAGGACGATGTACAGGATGACGGTGACAACCCGCTGGTGGCGCTGTGGGAAGGACTCGTCGACATAGTCGGGGAGCTGCTCGAGAACCAGCCGCACGACCAGATTGCATCGAACATTCCGCTCGAAGGCGACATCAGCTCGCCGGATACGAACATGTTCGTGGCCGTGGCCAACATCTTCAAGAATGCCTTCGTCGAGGCCTACGACGCGAATCTCGAGAACACGATTTCGCTGCTGTTGCCTGGCGAAGACGAAGAACTCACGACCGTCAGCCTGCCGCCACCGCTCGGCGAAGACGAACTCGTCGATGCACCCGATGTCGAACGGCGCGAGGAAGCGACCCTCGGCACGCCCGCCGAACGGAACGATGCGGAGGCGGCGGAGCAGGAAGACGCCAATGCCTCGCTGGCCGCCGCGCCGGGAGACGAGAATGACCGTGTTGCGGGCGACGATGCATTGCGAGCCGAAGGCGAGGCGGCAGAGAATGAAGCCGCGCCGGCGGACGACGAAGACCAGGCAGATTCGCCGGCCGACGCCGAGGCCGCTGATGACGAAGCCGATGAAGACGCTGGAAGCGAAGTCGGCGAAAACGACGACGACGATAACGAAGAATAAGCCGAAGCATCGTCCGCGGACGATTGAGACGCCAGGTGCGGGGAGTAATCGATGAGTTCATTGCGTTATGGATTTCGCGTGTTCTGGCTGTCGATACAGAATTTCCTCTCCGACTCGTGTTTCCGGCATTCCGCCACGCTGTCGTTCTATACTCTATTCTCCCTGGCCCCGATGGCGCTCATTTCCGTGCAGGTCGCGAGCCTGTTCGCCGCCGAGGTCGATTTCGAGCGGGAGCTCGTGCAGCAATTCACCGAGCTCGTGGGTCCGCAGGGCGCCCAGGGCGTCGTCGTGCTGCTCGAGAATCTCGAGAATGCGGAAACCACGCGCTTCCGCCTGATCATCGGCGCCTTCGTGCTGATGTTTTCCGCGACGAACATCTTCGTTCAGGCGCAGGCAGCCTTCAACGAGATCTTCTGCGTCAAGGCAGCCACCGGGCGCGGCATCATCAAGAAGGCACTCGACCGCCTGGTGTCGCTCGGCATCATCCTCAGCCTCGGCCTCATCATGATCCTGTCGCTCGTCGTCGACTCGGCGATGGTGCTCGTGCAGAACTGGCTCGCCACGAGCTTTCCGCAGATGACCGTGTACTTCATCGCGATGATCCAGTACGTAGTGCTCGCGGTCCTCGGCACGCTCGAAATCTATGCGCTGCTGCATTTCCTGCCGGACGTGCAGATTCCGCCGAAATACAAGGTCCACGGCTGTGCGGCGATCGTGCTGCTGCTCGTGCTCGGCAAGGGTGCCATCAGCGCGTACATCAGCACGAACCAGCTCAGCGAACTGGGCGGGGCCGCGGCGTCGATCGTCGTGCTGATGCTGTGGATCTATTACTCGTCTGCGATCCTGTTCTTCGGCGCAGAGCTGATTCGCAGCCAGGCGGCCATCGACGAGGTGCCGTTGCTGCCGAAGCGCTATGCGGTGAAGGTGAAGTCGGTCGTCGTCGAGGAGGCGAACCAGGCGAAGGTCGAAGACGACGAGCCGAAGTCGCACGAACCGTTACCGCCGGAGAAGGATCCGGAGCTGTACGAAGTGGCGCCGTCTACGGTCGCCGCTGCGGTGACTGGCGGCATCGTGTCGGGAGCCCGTGCGCCCGCGATGGGCATTGAAGCGGAGGTCGGGCAGGATCCAGTGATTGCGGGTGATGACGCGATAGGCAGTATCACTGCCGACGAGGTTGTGGAAAATGCCGAACGGATCGATGCACGCGCGGCGCCGCATTGATGGCGTCTGAGTATCCCCGAATCAACCCCCACTATTTCCGCCATTGGGATGAAGCGTCTGCCCCGTCATGTACGACGAATCGCGGGATGCGAGGAAGACGAACGACGTGGCGGCTTCCCAGGGCTGTCCGGGCCGGCCCATCAGTGTTTTCTGGCCGAACTCCTGCAGTTGCTTGCCATGGATCGACGCAGGGATCAGCGGTGTCCAGATCGGGCCGGGTGCCACAGCGTTGATCGTGATGCCGCGTTCGATGCATTCGGGCGCCAGTGACTTCGTCAGTGCTTCTATCGCACCTTTCGTCGATGCGTAGTCGATGAGGTGCTTGCTGCCGCGGTGGGCAGTGATCGACGAGGTGTTGATGATGCGGCCGCCTTTTTCCATTTTCGGTAGCGCAGCACGGATCAGGTAGATGTACGCAAAGATGTTCG
>DASWWP010000068.1:0-34257 GCA_036405915.1 Pseudomonadales bacterium | reverse complement strand
GCCCGCGAACGGGGCGAGATACCAGGATGCGTGCTTGCGTACGTAGCCAAGGCCCATGCGCTCGCCATAGAAGGCCTGGATGGCCTGCAGGTGTTCACGCACGACGCGATGGACCTGCGCCAGCGGTAGCGGTGGCAGATGCGTGCCGGTACGCAGGAAGTGCTCGACTTCACGAAAGATCCACGGACGTCCCTGTGCGCCGCGACCGATCATCACGGCATCCGCGCGCGTGTGTGCGAGCACGGCACGCGCCTTCTCGGGCGTGGTGATGTCGCCATTCGCCGTCACTGGTATGCGGATGGCCTGCTTGATCGCCGCGATCGTGTCGTATTCGGCTGCGCCATTGAACATGCAGGCGCGCGTACGTCCGTGCACGGCGAGCGCCGCGATGCCGCAGTCTTCGGCAATCTTCGCGATCGTCACGCCGTTGCGCATGTCGGGACTCCAGCCCGTCCGGATCTTCAGTGTCACCGGAACGTCGACCGCGGCAACGACGGCCTTCAGCAGCGATGCCACGAGCGCCTCGTCACGCAGCAGCGCCGAACCGGCTGCCTGTTTCAGCACTTTCTTGACGGGGCAGCCCATGTTGATGTCGATAACCTGCGCGCCCTCGTCGACGTTGAAACGCGCAAACGTGGCAAGCGTTTCCGGATCCGCGCCGGCGATCTGCACCACGCGGGGCTCCGCCTCGCTGCGATGCGCACGGCGTAACGCACTGACGGGACTGTCGAGCAACTGCGGGTTGGAACTCAGCATTTCGGTGGCCGCGACCGCTGCGCCGAAGCTGCGGCACAGCGTGCGGAACGGCCGATCGCTGATGCCGGCCATTGGCGCAAGCACGACGCGGGAGTCGAGAATATAAGGACCGATTTGCATCGCGAGGACAGCCGGGAAACAAGGGCGCAATGTTACCTGCGCGACGGGATGCAGTCCACGCAGCGGCGGCCTGTGTCGCGTCTACGGCTTGCGAAAGGCCAGAGTGTAGTTGACGGCGTCGCTGCCGGGGTCGACGAGCTCGAGCGTCACCTGGAACGAGGACTGTGCCGGCATCTCGGAGGTCTGCAATTCGGGTGGCAGGTACTCCGCCGGCTGGAACAGTCGGTTGGCGACCATGCGGTTGCTCGTGTCGAGGAAGCCGAGTTCGAGTGCGGGGAAGGGCTGGGCATCAGCGGCATCGTTACGGAATACGAGGCTGACCTCGAGCGCCTGCGCGTAGCGTGGATGCGAGCGTACGAGCAACTGTTCCGATACGAACTGATCGGGCTGCGCGCGCTCGGGCGCGGGACAGTCGAGCAAGCGGCACGCGAACGGCATCAGCGGGGCAAAACTTGCACTGCGGCTCAGGCTCTCGATGTTCGCGTCAGCATATTGCCAGCCGAGAAGTACGGCGAGCGAAAGGTTCGCGAGCAGCAGCGCAAAGCCTGCTGCGCGGCTGCGGCGCGGCGCGGTTTCGAGCAGCACCGGTTCGTCGAAGGCATCGAGCGCATCGTCGTCATCGAGCGGATCGAGCGCATCGTCGTCCTCGATGTCGGCGAGGTAGTGGCGCAGCGTTGCCTTGTCGGAGGCTGAACGCATTCCGGTATGCGCCGGGCGCAGCGGCTCTGGTTCGATGTCCGTATCGTGTTCTTCGTAGTCGTCGTACTCCTCGTCAGCCGTGGCCTCGGGGCCGATGAAGGGAGTGGCGTTTGCATGCGGCGGGTCGTCCTCGTCGTCCAACGTGAATTCAGGCTCGAACTCCTCGGAAGGTTCGTCGTCGTCGGTCTGTTCTGCTTCTGCATCGTCTTCGTCGATATATTCTTCGTAGACGACGTCGATCAGCCGTTCATTGCTGGACGTCCGCGCGTCAATGGCGTCGATCCGTGGCGCTGCATAGTGATCGTCGTCGGTTTCGATGCCTCCTGCCGCATCTTCGACGTCCTCGGGCTCGTCGTCTTCAGGCGCGTACTCGTCATCGAGCGCGCCGGCTTCGTCGTCGGGCTCGTCGTCGTGCTCGTACCCTGCGTCGTGCTCGCCGTGGCCATCGCCGATGCTGTTGTCGTCTTCATCGTCGATGTCGAGGTTCAGGTCGCCGAGTGGAATGTCGAAGTCCCGGGAGCCGGGAAGATCGTCATTGTCGCTCGCCTCGAAATCGGGCGAAGGGCGGAGGGCTGCAGCAAGCTGGCCGTATTGCCTGCGTGCAGGGATGACATCGGCGTCGAGTGGATGATGGCGTTCGTCGAGGGCGTCGTCGAGTTCGTTTTCGGGTTCGTCCAGCTCTTCGTCGAGTTCGTCGTCGCGTTCGTTCTCGGATTCATCGTCGAATTCGTCGAGCTCCGTATCTTCTTCGCGCTCGTCGATCTCGACGAGCCCGGCGGTTTCTTCGCTGTCATCGGGTTCGTCGAATTCCGGGAGCACGACAGGTGCTACGTCGATCTCGAGGTCGGTATCCTCGTCCTCGATGTCCGCATGTGCTTCCGCTGCTGCGACTTCGTCCGGAGTCGGTTTCACCGTGATGCGGTTTGCCTCGGCCGAGAAGATGCCAAGGCAGGCGCCACAACGGACGAGACCTTCGGCAGCGTCGAGCTGCTTGCCCGTGACGCGGAACGACGTGAGGCAATGGGGGCACTGCGTAAGGAATGAAAGCATGGGAAGTCAACGGGCGGTGGCGTGCACTTTATAGGAATTTTTTGCGGCACGGCAGTCGGTAAAGACCCGCGCGGGCGTAGAATGCGCGCGCTCTGCTTCAGCCAGGATTTGCAACCATGCAAAGCGGTACCGGCAAGACCCTCGATCGCAGGCTGGCGGCCCTATGCCTCGCGGCGCTCGGTGTGGTGTATGGCGACATCGGCACGAGTCCGCTGTACACCGTGAAGGAAGTGTTCTCGGAACACGGAGGCGTCGAATTGAGCGAGGCGAACGTCCTCGGCACGGTGTCGACGATTTTCTGGGCGCTCATTGTCGTCGTCACGCTGAAGTACGTGATCCTGATGCTGCGTGCGGACAATCGCGGTGAAGGCGGCATCATGGCACTGCTTGCGATGGCACTGTCTGCACTCAGGCGTGGTTCGAAGTGGCGCACGGGACTGCTCGCGCTCGGGACCTTCGGCGCTACATTGTTCCTTGGGGATTGCATCATCACGCCGGCCATTTCCGTGCTCAGTGCCATCGAAGGCATCGAACTGCTGACGCCGGGGCTGCACAGCTACGTGCTGCCCGTCGCCTGCACCGTTCTCGTCGCGCTGTTCGCCGTGCAGAAGCGCGGCACGGAGACCGTCGGACGCTGGTTCGGGCCGATCATCCTGATCTGGTTTGCCGTGCTCGGTGTCTCCGGGCTTGTGCAAATCGTGCAGGCGCCTCGCATCCTGTGGGCGCTCGATCCGCTGAATGCCGTGCACTTCCTGGCGGATCGCGGGCCGGCGGTATTCCTTGCGCTCGGCGCCATCGTGCTGGCGCTGACCGGCGCCGAGGCGCTGTACGCCGACATGGGCCACTTCGGCCGCAGGGCGATTCGCATTTCGTGGCTCGCTATCGTATTGCCGGGCCTCGCGCTCAACTACATGGGGCAGGGCGCGCTGCTACTGGAGCATCCCGAAGCCGTAGGCAATCCGTTCTACTTCCTGTTCGCGGGCAAGTTGCTGCTTCCCGCCGTGCTGCTCGCGACGCTGGCGACGATCATCGCGTCGCAGGCGGTGATTTCCGGCGCGTATTCGATCGTGCAGCAGGCCGTGCATCTCGGCATGCTGCCGCGCATGCGCGTGATCCACACGTCGAGCACCGAGGCGGGGCAAATCTACGTGCCGGCCGTGAACTGGTTCCTGTTGAGTGCCGTGCTCGCCGTGACGATCAGCTTCGGGTCGTCAAGTGCGCTCGCGGCAGCGTATGGCATCGCAGTAACTGGCACGATGCTGATCACGACGCTGCTGACCTTCGTCATCGTGCGCCGCAAGTGGCGTTACCCGTTGTGGCTTGCGTTGGCCGCGACCGGCTTTTTCTTCGCGATCGACATCCTGCTGCTCGGCTCGACCTCGCTGAAATTCCTGCACGGCGGCTGGTTCCCGGTCGTGCTCGGACTTGGCCTGTTTGCGCTGATGTGGACCTGGAAAGAAGGGCGGGCCCTGCTGGCCGAACACATGGGCAAGGACGATCCGACGCTGCTCGACTTCATCGCGACACTGCAGTATTCGCCGTTCCCGCGCGCGGCGCGAACCGCCGTGTACCTCGTTGCGAATCCGGGGCCGGTGCCCCGCGCGCTGCTGCACAATCTAAAACACAACCTGACCCTGCACGAAAAGAACCTCGTCGTGACGGTCGACTTCGCGTCAGTTCCGTTTCTCGACCAGGAGCAGCGCGCGGACGTCGAAGCGCTCGGACACGATTTCTGGCGCGTCCGCCTGCACTTCGGTTTCATGGAAACGCCGGATGTACCGGCTGCGCTCGAAAAACTGCTGCCGCCCGAACTCGCGTTCCGGCCGTTCACGGCTTCGTTCTTCATCAGCCGCGAAACCATCGTGGCTACGCATGGCACCGGCATGGCGCGCTGGCGGGAGGAACTGTTCGGCGTGCTGACGCGCAATGCGGGCAGTGTCGTGAATTACTTCAACCTGCCACCTAACCAGGTCATCGAGCTCGGCTCGCGCATCCATATCTAAATGGGGTCAAAGCCCATTTGTCCGTCAAGAAGCCAGATGCTCTCCAAATTGGGGGCTGGGCGCGTTTCCCGGTTACGTGGGCTCCGTCCCCCTTTATAGGAGAAAGGCGCCTTACCCTATTTGCGGGTGGCGGTGATGCGGACCCAGTCGCCCTCTGCGGCGACGTCGAAGTTCGTGAACCACGGCGTGTAAGCGGTGACGACGGAGTCGGCCTGCTCGCGCAGGATGCCGGACAGCAGGATCCAGCCGCTGCTTTTTACCTGCTGGCGCAGTGAGTCCGCGAGCTGGATCAGCGTGCCGGCGAGGATGTTCGCCATCATGCCGTCGACCTGCGCGGCGCCGCGCGCATGCGACCGTGCCCAGGCCTCCGGCAGGTACAGCGGAAAACGCGCCGGATCGAGGCGGTTCTTGCGACAGTTCTCCGTAGTGGCTGTCAGCGCCTGTGGGTCGTTGTCGATGCCATGCACGGTGGCGGCGCCGAGCAGCAAGGCGGCGAGACCGAGGATGCCGGAGCCGCAGCCGTAGTCGATCAGCGTGAGCCCGTCGAGGGACTGCCCGTCGAGCCATTGCAGGCACAGCGAGGTCGTCGGATGCGTGCCGGTGCCGAATGCGAGGCCGGGGTCGAGCCGCAGGATGGCCGTGCCGGGCTTGCGCACGTCGCGCAAGAGGTCGGCATTGCGTTCTTCCCAGGCTGCGGCGGCATCGGCGGGCGGTGTCCATTCCACTCCGGCGTCGTCGTCAGCGAGCCACCAGCTCGGGCACACCCACAGCCGTTCGCCGAAACGCATAGGCGTGAAGTCGTCGAGCCATGCACGCACCCAGTCCTGTTCGGGCAACTCGGTGAAACGCAGAGCCGGCAGCGGACGCGGCGCCCACGCTGCCGTCAGTTGCAGCAGCAGCGTGTCGGCATCGGTGCCCTGCGGAAACAGGCCGGTGATCACGACATGGTTCCACAGCGGCGTTTCGCCGACGCCGGGTTCGAACAGCGGCTCGTCTTCGGCGTCGATCAGCGTGACGGATACGGCGCCTGCTTCCTCGAGCAGCGCTTCGAGCGCTTCCGCGCCATCGCGCTCGCTGCGGATTTTGACTTCGAGCCAGGCCATCAATGCGCCGCTTTGCCGCCGCGCGCTTTCAGCATCTTCTCGAGGTAGTGGATGTTCTGGCCGCCGCGGCGAAAGCCGGGATCGCGCATGATGTCACCCTGCAACGGAATGTTCGTCTTGATGCCGTCGACGACCATTTCTTCCAGTGCGTTCTGCATGCGCATGATCGCGATTTCGCGCGTAGGACCGTGGCTGATCAGCTTGCCGATCAGCGAATCGTAGTTCGGCGGTACGGTGTAGCCGCTGTAAATGTGCGAGTCGACGCGAATACCGTTGCCGCCCGGCGTGTGGAACATCGTGATCTTGCCCGGGCTCGGGATGAAGGTCTGCGGATCTTCCGCATTGATGCGGCATTCGATCGCGTGTCCCGTGAGCTTGATGTCTTCCTGCTTGACTGACAGGCCCATGCCCGCCGCGATCTGCAGCTGTTCCTTCACGATGTCGATGCCGGTGACGCGTTCGGTGACCGGATGCTCCACCTGCACGCGCGTGTTCATCTCGATGAAGTAGAAGCGGTCGTCCTGGTACAGGAATTCGAGCGTACCCGCGCCGCGGTATTTCAGGTCCTGGCAGGCCTTGATGCAGGCTTTGACGATGTCGGCTCGCACCTGGTCCGGAATGCCGGGCGCGGGCGCTTCTTCGACGACTTTCTGGTGGCGGCGCTGCATCGAGCAGTCGCGATCGCCGAGGCAAATCGCGTTGCCCTGGCCGTCGCCGATGATCTGCAGTTCGACGTGGCGCGGATTGTCGAGGAACTTTTCCATGTACACGACGTTGCTGCCGAAGAAGCTGCCGGCTTCGTTCTGCGTGATCTTCACGGACTGCAGCAGGTTCGCTTCGTCGTGCACGACGCGCATGCCGCGGCCACCGCCGCCGGCCGCCGCCTTGATCATGATCGGGAAGCCGATCTTGCGCGCGGTGGCGAGCGTCTTCTCGTCGTCGTCAGTCACCGGACCATCGGAACCGGGCACGGTCGGTACGCCGGCGGCGCGCATCACGTTGATCGCGGAAACCTTGTCGCCCATTGCGCGAATCGTATCGGGGCGCGGGCCGATGAAGATGAAGCCGCAGCGCTCGACCTGCTCGGCGAATTCGGCGCGTTCCGACAGGAAGCCGTAACCCGGATGCACGGCGTCGGCGCCGGTGACTTCCATCGCGGCGATGATCGATGGGATGTTCAGGTAGCTGTCGACCGACGGCGGCGGGCCGATGCACACGGATTCGTCGGCAAGGCGAACGTGCATCAGGTTACGGTCGGCAGTGGAGTGCGCGGCGACGGTCTTGATGCCGAGCTCCTTGCACGCGCGCAGGATGCGTAGCGCGATTTCGCCGCGATTGGCGATCAATACTTTTTCCAGCATGGGTAATACCTATTCGAAAGCTGCAAAAGCGGCAGGAGCGCACGGCGCGCCCCGGCGCTGGCTCAAACGATGACGACGAGCGGCTGGTCGAATTCGACTGGCTGGCCGTCCTGCGCAATGATCGCTTCGATCGTGCCGGCACGGCCGGCTTCGATCTGGTTCATCATCTTCATCGCTTCGACGATGCCGATGACGTCAGTGGCTTTCACCTGCTGGCCGATTTCAACGAAGGGCTTCGAGTTCGGCGACGGCGAGCGGTAGAACGTGCCGACCATCGGCGATTTGACGGCTTCGCCCTTGTACGCAGGAGTTGCGGCGGCCGGTGCCGCGGCGGCAGCCGGTGCTGCCGCGCTCGCGGCCTGGACCGGCGGTGCGACCGGTGCCTGCATGAAATACTGCTGCGGTGCAGTCGGGGCATGCGGATAGTTACGGCTGATCCTGACCGTTTCCTCGCCTTCGCGAATCTCGATTTCCGCGACATTCGATTCCTCGAGCAGTTCGATCAGCTTTTTGACTTTGCGTATGTCCATGGGTTCCTCAGTCGTGGGGCAGGCAAAAGCCTGCCGGTTCAATTGAATTCAGTGTTCGTTAAGCCGCGTGGCATCAGGCTTTGGCGAGGCGTGCGAATGCCGCCTGCAGGGCCAGTTCATAGCCGAGCGCGCCGAGGCCGACGATGCTGCCGACGGCTACGTCCGCGAAGTACGAATGATGGCGGAAGCTCTCGCGCGCGTGCACGTTCGACAGGTGCACTTCGATGAACGGGATCGCCACGCCGAGCAGCGCATCGCGCAGCGCGATGCTCGTATGCGTGAATGCAGCCGGATTGATGATGATGAAGTCGGTGCCCTCATTGCGCGCGGCGTGGATGCGTTCGACGAGTTCGTATTCGGCGTTACTTTGCAGGAACTGGATGTGATGACCCTGGTCCTTCGCCACCTGCAGCAGGCGCGCATTGATGTCCGCAAGCGTCAGGCTGCCATAGACCTCGGGCTCCCGGCTGCCGAGCAGGTTCAGGTTGGGACCGTTCAAAACCAGTATAGAAGCCATTGTTTGCCTGCTTGCGTATCGGGCCCGGGTTATTCACAGTTGCTGCTGCCTGGCCGCCATTGTTACCGCTCGAAAACGCGACCCGCGACAGCCTGTCTGCCGCACGTTGGTTACCCGGAGCAGCCGTGGCGGTCATGACAGGGCTCGTGGCTTTCCGGAAGCAGCGGCACAAAGCGGCGCGCATTTTCGGCAAAGTGCCGAAATTTGTATATAACGTGCCGGCAATTTATTCCAATTCCGGCAATCGATCATGCTGGCGCCGCGGCGTGGCCATTATAGGGACTTTGTCCGGTTTGAGCCAACGATCACTGAAGTTGATGTCTAGTTCGCTGCAGTTTCGCGCATTTTGCGACGTTTCCGTGCTTGCCCTCGCTCGTATGCCGCTTATTGGATTGTTGCTAGCGGCATTCACGCCATCCATCCATGCCGCGGATGATGACAGCCTCCCGACGGAACCGCTGGTCGTCATTACCGGAGCCGGGCCAGAGCTCGAAAACAACATTCGCGCATTCCTCAGCGTGACCAGCGAGGCCTGTTCGACCGGGCAGGCACGCCTGCGCCGGTTGTTGCCGCAGGTCCGCCGCCAGCTCGCCGAGGCCGCCAGTGCGCTCGGGTATTACCACGCCGAGGGCGACCCGCGATTCAGCCAGGGCGAGGGCTGCTGGCGCCTGGACATCGACGTGCAGCCGGGGCCACGGGTAATGCTGGGCTCGGTCGATGTCAGTGTCATCGGCGGTCCGGACGTGCAACAGCAATTTGCCGACCTGCTGGAGGCGAGTCCGCTTGCCAGTGGCCGGCCGCTGCATCATGGCGATTATGAAAGCTTCAAGAGCGCGCTGAGCGCGCGCGCCATCGACGAAGGTTACTTCGGCGCAACGTTCGCCGACGCGCAAATCGCGCTCGATCTCGATGCAAACCGCGCCGACGTCGCGCTGCGTTTCGATCCGGGTCCGCGTTACCGCTTCGGCCGCATCACGGTGCGCTCGGACTCGCGCCTGAATTCCGACGTGATCGACGGCATGATGCCGGTGCAAGAAGGTGATCCCTATTCCAGCGACGCGCTGGCCGACGTGCGCGCGAGCCTCGATGCGAGCCAGTACTTCCGCCAGATCCGCGTGTCGCCGCAGATCGGCTCGGCGGCGCAGCAGCAGGTGCCCGTGGACGTGGAGCTCGAGATGCGCCCTCGACATGCCTGGACGACGGGCCTCGGTTTCACGACGGACACCGGTCCGCGTGCGCGGCTGTCGTACGACAACCGTTACGTGAACGCGCGCGGGCACCGGCTGAACGTCGATTCGTCCGTGTCGCAGGTACGCTCGCAACTCGATGGCAACTACCTGATCCCGCTTGCCGACGCATCGCGCCAGAGCCTGAACTTCGCCGGTGGCTACAGCGTCGAGGACAACGAATCGTTCGAAAGCAAGCGCACGAAGCTCGAAGCGAGCGTGCGTAACCAGAACCGCGCCGGCTGGCTGCAAACCGTGTTCATCGACACGCAGCATGACGACTACATCGTCGCCGGGCAGCAGGACACGTCCGTGCTGTCGACGCTCGGCGCAAGCCTGTCGCGCACGAAAGCCGACAACCTGATCAACCCGAACCAGGGCTGGAAACTCTATACGCAGCTGCGCGGCGCGTCCGACGATGTCCTCTCCGATGCCACGTTCGTGCAGTGGTATGGCAGCGCGAAGCACGTGCTTGGATTCGGGCGTTCACGCCTGCTCAGCCGCATCGAAGTGGGCGCGACGTGGATCGACCTGCAGGACGAACTGCCGGCCTCGTTGCGCTACTTCGCCGGCGGTGACCAGAGCATTCGTGGCTTCGCGTTCCGCGAACTCGGCCCGGTGAATGCGGCGAACGAAGTGATCGGTGGCAAGCAACTGATCGTCGGCAGCGTCGAGTACGACTTCCAGGTGCGCGAGAACTGGCGCGTCGCGGTATTCGCCGACACTGGCAACGCCTTCAACGATCGCGACGACCTCGAATGGCGGCACAGCGCCGGCTTCGGCGTGCGCTGGATGTCGCCGATCGGCCCGGTACGCGTCGACATCGCGCACCCGATCGACGGCACCGATGCATTTCGCCTGCACGTCACGATGGGGCCCGACCTGTGAAGAGGCGCATCGCCATTCGCGCGCTTGTCGTCGTCGCCGTGCTGTTCGTGGCACTCGCTGGCACGACGCTGTTCGTTGCGACGACGGAAGCCGGCGCGCGCTGGGTGCTGGCGCGCATCGATGTGGCTGCCGGCGGCGACCTGAACTGGGCGCAGGCGGACGGCACGCTGATGAGCGGCATGCGCATCGCGGATGTCGCTTTCGACAGCGGCGACAGCCTGCTACGCATCCAGCGCGTCGAGTTCGCATGGCAGCCGTGGCGGCTGCTCGATGGCTCGCTGGTGCTCGATCGGGTAGACATCGCCGGCCTGCGCCAGCAAACGCGCGTCGCGTCGGAAGAAGTCATGACGGAAGAACGCCTGCGCGGCCTGCTGTTCGAACTGCCGATTGCGATCGAGCTGCGCGCGTTTCGCGCCGACGACATCGAGGTGATGCAGCCCGATGGCACGATCACGGCGATCGACAGCGTGACTGGCGCTGCGCAACTCGACGGTGACGCGCTGCGGTTGCAGGGCATCGCGTTGCAGCAGGGCGAGGCGCGTGTTGATGGCGACCTCGAGCTGGCGTCAGACGACCTCGCGTTGTCGGGCAGCGTCGAATGGCGGTTTCCGAGCGGTGGACGTGACTATGCCGGCGCGCTCAACGTCGGCGGCACGCTGCAGCGACCGGAGCTCGTGCATGAGCTCCAGCAGCCACTACGCGTGACCAGCAGCGGCACGGTGCTGTCAGGCATGTTCGACGGAAGCGTGCCGAGCTTCGACCTTCAGCACGAACTGCCTGCGCAGTTATTGGATGCGGTGGGGCAGCCGGATCTGCAGGTCGCTGCGAATGTACGTACGTCCGGCACGGCAGCGGATGTCGCGATAGAAGGAAGCGCCCGGGCGCAGGTGCCTGCATTCGCGCCGCTCGACATCGGCTTCGCGCTCGACTGGCGCGATGCCACGCTCGTCATCCGCGAAGCCACGTTCGACAGCATGCAGATCGGCCTGCGCGGCAATGGCCAGCTCGACACTGCGCCGTTGGCGCTGCGTTTCGACTGGACACTCGACGCGCTCGATGCCGGCGAACAGCTGCCGCAGCTGGAACTCGCCGACATCGGCGGAAACGGCAACGTGCAGGTGGTGGCGGAAAGCGATGGCACCTACGCAGGCGCCCTGCAGATAAGCGCACTCACCGGAACGCTGAATGGTTATCCCCTGTCCGTCACCGGACTCGCGAGTGCCAGCAGTGGCGCTGCGGCCGCCGCAATCGAACTGCAGGCTGCGAGCGGTGCTAACACCATCGACGTGGCAGGCACCGTCGGCGACGAGCTCGCGATCGACTGGAACATCTCGCTGCCCGAGCCGGGGGCGCTGTGGCAGGGCCTGTCCGGCACGCTGGACGGCAGCGGCAGCGTCGCTGGCACGCGAGACGATCCGCAGGTGGACGCGAGTCTCGACGGCACGCTGCAGCTGGCGCAGGACGGCGACATGTTCGCCCTCGAGACCTTGATGCTCAGCGCACGCCATGGCGCTGCAGGGAATGACGTCGACCTCGAGATCGGGCGCCTGACGCGCACCGCTGATGGTGCGACGACGGTGCTGTTGCAAAGCGGTGCGCTGGCCCTGACCGGCACGCCGGCGGAGCATGAACTGCGCGCCGATCTCGAAGCACCGGCCGACGCGTTGCAACTCCGCGTAAGTGGCGCGTTTGCCGATGGAAACTGGCGCGGCGTGCTGCAACGCGCGGAGCTCGCGTCGCGCGCGGGCGACTGGCAGCTCGAGGCCCCGGCTCCTGTCACCTATATCGACGGCGCGCTTGCCCTTGCGCAGAGCTGCTGGCATTACGCGCAAACGCGCCTGTGCCTGCAGGGCGGCATGCCAGCCGCCGAAGGCTTCGACGCCGAACTGAGTCTCGCCGAGTTTCCGCTGGCGTGGCTCAATGCGCCTGCGGCCGCACCCGATACGAAGCCGGCGGCACTGCAGCAACTGCAGGATGCGTTCGCGGCGAACCTGCCCGAAGGCGTGCGCACCGAAGGCCTGCTCGATGCACAGGTAACGCTGCGCAATTTCGCCGGCGGCACCTGGAGCAGCCTCGATGCCGTCGTGCAACCGCGTGGCCTCGTCGTAGAGATCACCCAGCAGCTCGATGACGACGAAGAAACGGAGCCGCTCGTCCAGCGCTTTGGCTTCGATTTCGATCGCGTTGAAGTCCACTCCGGCGGCACCGACTGGGCAGGCGCGCTGGACATGAACATCAGCCACCGAACCGACGGCCGCGACATCGCACTCGGCTCGTTGCGCGGCAGCGGCGAACTCGCGGCCGATGGCTCGCTGGCAGGCAGTGCGGACTTCACGTTTCGCGATCTCGCGTGGCTCGAATCGCTCGGACCGATCTTGCGTAGTCCGGCTGGGATGCTGAACGGCACGATCGGCGTCAGCGGCACGCGCGAGCAGCCGCAGCTGCAGGCCCGCATGCAGCTTCAGGGCGGCAGTTTCGACGTGCCCCAGTATGGACTGGAGATCCGCGAGGCGACGATGACGCTCAGCACCGACGCTGCAAACGTGCTGCGGCTCGTTGCCTCCGCGCGCTCCGGCGACGGTCAGCTCCAGCTGACGGCGGACGCGCGCAATCCGTTGCAGCCCGATCGTTCGGTGAATGTGGAGCTGAGCGGCGCCGATTTCGTGGCGGTGGCAACCGAATACGCCACTGTGACATTGAGTCCACAACTGCAAGCTGGTTACGCTGACGAGCTGCTGACCGTGAATGGCAGCATCGACGTCCATGACACGGATGTGAACCTCGAAGGCCTGTTCGGCGCCGGGGGCGAGAATGCGGTTGGCGTATCGAGCGATGTCGTCATCGTCAGCGGCGAGCCGGGAATGTCGGCCGAGGAACAGGATGCGCTGCCCATCGCCGCAAACGTCGATGTGCGTATCGGCGATGCCGTGCATGTGAGCGGCTACGATCTCGACGCGACGCTCGGTGGCGAACTGCGCATCGAGCAGGTGCCGGGCCGCCCGTTGCTCGTGTACGGCGAACTCGACATCCCCGAAGGTCGTTACGAGATCTACAATCAGGAACTCAATGCGCGCGATGGCCGCCTGGTGTTCTTCGGCAACCCGGCGAATCCGCTGCTCGACGTGCGCGCATTTCGTGAGCTCGAATCCGGCGAGGTAGGCGTGCATCTGACCGGCAACCTCGACAGCATCCAGGGGCGCCTGTATTCGACGCCCACGCTTCCCGACAACGAGGCGCTCTCGCTGCTCGTCACTGGCAAATCACTGGGCAGCGTCAACGAGGCGGAGAGCAACGCGCTCGTCGGCGCGATCGCGAACTTCGGACTGCGCCGCGGCGAAGGATTTACCGAAAGAGTCGGCTCCTCGCTCGGGCTCGACAGCTTCACCGTCGGCGGCGGCAATACGCTGGAAGACAGCGCACTCGGCCTCGGGAAGTACCTGACCCCGGACCTGCTGATGCGCTACAAGCTGGGTTTGTTCGATCGCCAGTCGGTGCTTGGAATAGAGTACACGCTGACCGAGCGCCTGAAGCTCGAGGTGGAAACCGGCATCAGCCAGAGCGTGGACCTGAATTACACGATCGAGAAGGATTAGGGCAGCGTCACGCTGACGACTTTCTGCTGCGGCGGGTAGCAGTACACGTCCTCGCGGCATCCCTGGTAGGACAGCTGCAGGTCCAGCGTTGCGCCTGCCGCGGCGTCGACTGCATCGGCCGGCAACCTGGCGAGCAGGCGCTCGAAATACACTTCGCTCTCGCCGAAAAATTCGTCCGATACCTGCGTGCCGTCCGGCAGTTCCAGCGCCGGCAGCAAGTCGTGGTCCCCGTGTGCAAGCTGCAAACTCTTGCGATACAGGTAGTAGGACGGCGGCATCTCCCACAGCAGGATCACGTCGCCATCCGCCTCGACGACGGTGCTAAGCGCGAAAGCTTCGTCGGCGGGCAGGGCGCCGCCGCCGCTGGCGCGCGTCAGCGAAGGACCGGAATCGAGGAGTGTGCCTGTAGCGAGTTCCGCTGCGTGCGCAACGCCGGCGAGGCCAGTGAGAAAGGATGCGAGCACTGCAACCGATGCGCGCATCGCGGCGTCAGCCTTCGTAACGCTCGAACACCAGCGTGGCGTTCGTGCCGCCAAAGCCGAAACTGTTCGACATGACGGCGTCGAGTCTGCGTTTCGTCATCTCGCGTACGATCGGCACGTCGGCGACGGCAGGGTCGAGATTGTCGATGTGCGCGGAGGCGGCAATGAAGTCGTTCTGCATCATCAGGATGCTGTAGATCGCTTCCTGTACGCCCGTGGCGCCGAGCGAGTGGCCGGTCAGCGACTTCGTCGAGCTGATCGCCGGAATGTTCGTGCCGAAGGTGGCGCGGATTGCTTCGATTTCCTTCACGTCACCGACCGGCGTCGACGTGCCGTGGGTGTTGATGTAGTCGATCGGGCGTTTTGCCGTGCTCATTGCCATCTGCATGCAGCGCATCGCGCCTTCGCCGCTTGGGGCCACCATGTCGGCGCCATCGGACGTCGCCCCGTAACCGGTGAGTTCCGCGTAGATCTTCGCGCCGCGCGCGAGGGCATGGTCGAGAGCCTCGACGACGAGCACGCCGCCGCCACCGGCGATCACGAAGCCGTCGCGGTCTGCGTCATACGCGCGCGAGGCGCGTGCGGGCGTCGCGTTGTACTGCGTGGACAGTGCGCCCATCGCATCGAACATGCAGCTCAGCGTCCAGTGTTCCGCTTCGCCGCCACCGGCGAACACGATGTCCTGCTTGCCGAGCTGGATCAACTCCATCGCATTGCCAATGCAATGTGCGCTCGTCGCGCAGGCCGACGAAATCGAATAGTTGACACCCTTGATGTGGAACGGCGTCGCGTTGCAGGCCGACACCGTGCTGCCCATCGTGCGCGTGACGCGATAGGGCCCGATGCGCTTGAGGCCTTTCTCGCGCAGGATGTCGGCGGTTTCCACCTGGTCTTCGGTAGACGATCCGCCAGCGCCCATGATGAGGCCGGTGCGGATGTTCGAGACGTCCTCGGGAGTCAGGCCTGCGTCCGCGATGGCCTGCTTCATGCTGACGTAGCCATACGCGGCCGCGGCACCCATGAAGCGCAGGTCCTTGCGGTCGATCAGCGTGGAGAAGTCCATGTCCACGGCGCCTGCGACGTGGCTGCGCATGCCGCGCGCTTCATACTCGGGACGGTAGACGATGCCGCTCTTTCCCTGCTGCAGCGAAGTCAGGACGGTCGGCAGATCGGTTCCAATGCAGGAAACGATGCCCATTCCGGTGACGACGACGCGACGCATATGAACCTCTTTGCTGAATGAAACACTCTGTCCGATGGATAGTCTTTCGCGACGAATGCCGGTTGCCCTCAGGCGATGCTTTCGTCCGGTTTGAACAGCCCGACGCGCAGGCCTGTGGCGGTGTAAATCACTTTACCGTCGACGGACACGGTGCCGTCGGCGATGCCCATCACGAGCTTGCGCTCGATCAGGCGCTTGATGTCGAGTTCGTAGACAACTTTCTTGCTCGTCGGGAGGATCTCGCCGGTGAATTTCACTTCGCCGCAGCCGAGCGCACGGCCTTTGCCTGGGTTACCGCGCCAGCCGAGATAAAAACCGACAAGCTGCCACATCGCATCGAGACCGAGGCAGCCCGGCATCACCGGGTCGCTTTCGAAATGGCATTTGAAGAACCAGAGGTCCGGATGGATATCGAGTTCCGCCAGCACGCGGCCCTTGCCTTCGCTGCCGCCGGTGGCGCTGATGTCGACGACGCGATCGACCATCAGCATCTGGTCAATTGGCAGACGGGCGTTGCCGGGTCCGAACATCTTGCCGTGGCCACAACTGAGCAACTCATCGCGGTTGTAGCTGTGTTTGGGAATGAATGCTGAGGTCATATTCCTGTTTCTATGGACGCTTCATGGCAGCTTGGGCGCTGCTCGATGCCGCTCGCGCAGCCGCTCGAAAGGCGAGCGTGGTGCCGCTCAAAAAGGGGGGCATTATATAGTGAGATGTCAGTGGAATCCCTAATATTTTACGTAACTGTAGGGCTATAATCTCTGCAAAATCAGAGTTTAAGCTCAGGTCACCTTACACATGCTCGTCCCCGTCATCATGGCGGGCGGGGTCGGTTCCCGACTCTGGCCCGCATCGCGTGAAGCCTATCCCAAACAGTTTCTGAGTTTCGGCAACGGTGCCGGAGGCAACGAAGCGTCGTTGTTCCAGCAAAGCCTGAAACGGCTCGACGGCCTTCCCGATATGGTGCCGCCGATCGTCGTATGCAATGGCGAACACCGCTTCCTCGTTGCCGAGCAACTGCGCCAGATGAATATTACTGGCGCGACTATCGTGCTCGAGCCTGTCGGTCGCAACACTGCGCCTGCCGTCGCGCTCGCGGCACTTGCCGCCCAGGCCCGATCGCCCGATGCCTGCCTGCTGGTACTCGCGGCCGATCACGTGATTGCGCAGGAAGAGGTATTTCGCGCGGCGGTGGTCGCCGGCCAGGCCGCGGCGGATCGTGGCGAGCTCGTCACTTTCGGCATCGTGCCGACGCGCGCGGAAACCGGCTACGGTTACATCAAGGCGGGAACCAGCGGCGAACCTTCGACGGCCCTGCAGCCGGTCGAGCGCTTCGTCGAAAAACCGGACCTGCCGACGGCGCAGGCCTACGTCGATTCCGGCGACTATTACTGGAACAGCGGCATGTTCATGTTCCGCGCCGCTCGCTTCCTCGAGGAGCTCGCGGTTTTCGAGCCGGAGATCCTGCGTGCGTGCACGGAAGCGTGGAACGCGGCGAAGCCCGATCTCGACTTTACGCGCATTGCGCCGGAGCCGTTCGCAGCCTGTCCGTCCAAATCGATCGATTACGCGGTGATGGAAAAGACGCAGCGCGCGGTCGTCGTGCCGCTCGACGCGGGCTGGAACGATCTTGGCGCCTGGTCGTCGGTGTGGGAACACATTCCGCGTGACGAGGCCGGCAACGTCTGCCGTGGCGACGTCCTGCTGCACGATGCGACGTCGTCCTTCGTGCAGGCGGAGTCGCGCCTCGTTGCGCTCGTTGGCGTCGACAATACCGTCGTCGTCGAAACCGCCGACGCGGTGCTCGTGGCCTCCAAGGATCGCGTGCAGGAAGTGAAGGAAATCGTTCGCAAGCTCGCCGACATGAAGCGCACCGAAACGGTGTTGCACAAGAAGGTATACCGGCCATGGGGCTCATATGAGGGCCTGTGTTCGGCGTCCGGTTTCCAGGTGAAGCGCATCGTCGTGAATCCCGGCGCTGCGTTGTCGCTGCAGCTGCACCACAGGCGCTCGGAGCACTGGATCGTCGTGCAGGGCATGGCGACGGTGACCTGCGGCAACAAGACCTTCGAGCTGTTCCAGAACCAGTCGACCTACATTCCACTCGAAACCGCGCATCGGCTCGAGAACCGCACGCCGCAACCAATCGTGCTGATCGAAGTACAATGCGGCGGCTACCTCGGAGAAGACGACATCGTGCGTCTCGAAGACGTATACGGACGTTGAAACCGCAAATACAACGGAGCGCAGTATGAAACAAGGAACGATCAAGAAATGCCTGTTCCCCGCCGCCGGTTACGGCACGCGTTTCCTCCCGGTGACAAAGTCCATGCCGAAGGAAATGCTGCCGATCGTCGACAAGCCACTGATCCAGTACGGCGTCGAGGAAGCGCTCGATGCGGGCATCGGCGGCATCGCCATCGTCACCGGCCGCGGCAAGCGCGCCATCGAAGACCACTTCGACATCAACTACGAACTCGAGCACGAGATCGCCGGCAGCGACAAGGAGAATTATCTGCGCGAAATTCGCCGCATCATGGATGACGCCACGTTTTCGTACACGCGCCAGATCGAAATGAAAGGCCTCGGCCATGCGATCCTCAGCGGCGAAACGCTGATAGGCGACCAGCCCTTCGCCGTCGTTCTCGCCGACGACCTCTGCTACAACAAGGACGCTGGCGTGCTGTCGCAGATGGTCGAGCTGTACGAGTACTACCGCTGCTCGATCGTCGCGATAGAGGAAGTGCCGCAGCAGGATACGAACAAGTATGGCGTGATCGCTGGCGAGGAAATAGCACCCGGCGTGATCCGCATCAGCGACATGGTGGAAAAACCGAAGCCCGAAGACGCGCCGAGCAACCTCGCGATCATCGGCCGTTACATCCTCACGCCGGATATTTTCGAGATCCTGCGCAATACCGCACCTGGCCGCGGCGGCGAAATCCAGATCACTGACGCATTGCTCACGCAGGCCAAACAGGGTCATGTGCTCGGCTATCGCTTCAAGGGACGCCGCTTCGACTGCGGGAGCGTGCCAGGCTTCATGGAAGCCACGCGCTTCTACTACGAGAATTTTTTCCAGTCACCGTCGCCATAATTCGTCCGAGGTTCACGTGGATACTTTCAGCTGTTTCAAGGCTTACGACGTCCGGGGCCGCATCCCCGATCAACTGAACGAAGACATCGCCTATCGCATAGGCCGCGCGTATGCCGCGTTCCTGCGACCCGTGCGCGTCGTCGTCGGTTACGACATCCGCCTGAGCAGCCAGTCGATCTGCGCGGCGCTGAGCCGAGGCCTGATCGATTCGGGTGTCGACGTGTACAACATCGGCCTGTGCGGCACCGAGGAAATCTATTTCGCGACCAGCCACCTGAAAATGGACGGCGGCATCGCGGTGACGGCGAGCCACAACCCGAAGGACTACAACGGCATGAAGTTCGTGCGCGAAGAGTCGAAGCCGATCAGCGCCGACACCGGCCTGAACGACATCAAGGTGCTCGCCGAGAAGAACGTATTTCCGCAGGCGTCCCGCCAGGGCACCGAAACGCAGGTCGACACGAAGCAGGAGTACGTGAAGCACCTCCTCTCTTACATCGACGTGAAGAACCTGAAGCCACTGAAAGTCGTCTGCAATGCCGGCAACGGCGGCGCGGGCCGCATCATCGACCTGCTGGAACCGCATTTACCGTTCAAGTTCGTCAAGCTGTACCACGAGCCGGATGGGCATTTCCCGCACGGCGTGCCGAACCCGCTGCTCGAGGAAAATCGCGATCCGACGATCAAGGCGCTGCTGAAAGAGCGCGCGGACGTGGCGATCGCGTGGGACGGCGACTTCGACCGTTGCTTCTTCTTCGACGAGAAGGGCGGCTTCATCGAAGGCTATTACATCGTCGGGCTTCTGGCAGAGGCGTTTCTCAAGAAGCACCCTGGCAGCAAGATCGTGCATGACCCGCGCCTGCTGTGGAACACCGAGGCGGTCGTCGAGGAATTCGGCGGCGTGGCGGTGCAGTGCAAGTCCGGGCATGCATTCATCAAGGAAAAGATGCGCGACGAAGATGCGATCTACGGCGGCGAAATGAGCGCGCACCATTACTTCCGCGACTTCTCGTACGCGGACAGCGGCATGATCCCATGGCTGCTCGTGCTCGAGCTGATCGTGCAGAGCGGCAAGTCGCTGTCGCAGCTCGTCGAGGAGGCGATCGCGCGTTTCCCGGCCAGCGGCGAAATAAACCGCACGGTCAGCGATGCGCCGAAAGTGATCGAGCGGGTGCTGGCGCATTACAAGAAGGATGCGCTGGCCATCGACTACACGGACGGCGTCAGCATCAGTTTTGCCGACTGGCGCTTCAACCTCCGTATGTCGAACACGGAACCGGTGATACGCCTGAACGTCGAATCGCGTGGCGATGCCGACCTGATGCGGCGCAAGACCGCGGAAGTCCTGGCCCTGATGGCCTGAGTCGCAGCCACATTCCCTGCACAATGTCGCGGTTGCCGGTTTCCGGCAGCCCGGACTACCGTTGTCCTGCCAAAACGGCGCTATACTCCGGCGCAAGCTTGGGAGGGGAATGCGATGGACAACAACAATAAGATTCCTGTGCGCAACACATGGCGCCTCGCGGCCCTTGGATTAGCCTGCTCGTTGGGTGCCGGGGCACACGCGCAGACGACTGCGCAGATCGATTTCATGAGCATCGGCCGCGGCGCGCCACTCTCCGCCGATCTGAACGATTTCGAGATGACCGGGGCCACGATGCGCCGGCCGTTCGGCATGCCTGCCAATCCGCAAACGCCACCGACTTTCAATGGCGGCGCCGAGCCCGGCAAGACGCCGCCTGGCATCGAGCCGCTGCCGGTCGACATCTTCACGAGCAAGGACTTCTACGCGGACCGTTCGCTGTGGTCCGATCCGCGCTACTTTCGTTGCAACAGCTCGGCTGCGCTCGAAGACCTGTGGGGAGGCAACCGCGCGGCACTGATCGGCGAGAATCCACCGGTGTCCGCCGCGTGGGGCCATTGCGATCGAGACTACCCACGCGAAGCCATCGTGAGCCCATACGAGTTCACCACCGCGCAGGCGCACTACGAAGCGCTGATGGACGAAACGAAGCAACGCGGCGGTCCGACCGAACATACTTATGCCACGCTGCCCGGCGAATGGACCGGCGTGTACGAGCATCCGGGCCGCACGCAGGGCAATGCCTACTGGTACCGCATGCGACACAGCCAGGTGCCGACGATCCTGTCGCTGCTGACACCGGAATACCAGACGCGCATGGTGCAGGAGGCGTACCACCACGCGAATACGAATGCTGCGCAGTGGCCGTCGCAATACTGCTGGCCCGAGGGTTTCATGCGCCGCTGGCACGAGGCTGCGGTGTGGGAGCACTACATCATGGTCACGCCGAAGATGGTCCAGATCCTCGCCGGCGTCGCACGCAACTTCATCACGAACATCCACGTGGGACGCGAGTTCGACATGAGCGGCTCGGTGCCACGCCTCGGCGCTGACGTGCCGCGCTGGTACGGCGAGACGATAGGCTTCTGGGACGACGACGTCTTGATCACATGGACTTCGAACATCCAGGGCTGGAAGAACCATGCGGCGCCGGAACATTCGAGCAAGCTTCAGACGATCGAGATCTATGCCCCGAACCGCGACGAAGCCGGGAACTTCGTCGGACTGAACCACGAAGCGATCTTTTACGATGAAGAAGCACTCGTCGAACCCGTGCGAATCGTACGCAACTATCGCAAGCTCGGCGATTTCGACACGCAGACACCGTACGTTTTCATCGAGTGCACGCAGTCGATTTTCCCGATCGATGGCCGCGCAACGCCAGTGGCGCCGGGACAGACGATCGAATACACCGTGCCCGACATGCTCGGCCGTCCGTGGGCGGAAATCTGGGAGCAGTTCGAACAGGGCATGGAGAAGCCTGAGCAACAGGACATATTCAGTTTCGAGTAAGTCGGCCGCGGTAGAATTTGCCGCAAACGGTATGGAATAATGCGGCCGTTCCATAACGGTGCGGCCATCGCAGCAGTCAGCAATAGTAGAAAAACAACAGAATGACGAGGCACCGCCTCACGTCCCGGAGATTGTCTATGCATCAAGTGAAAAAGTTACGCGGCAAGGTCGGCGCGCTGTGCGCAACCGCACTCGTACTGGCAGCCGTTCCGACGGTGCAGGCGCATCATTCGTTCGCGATGTACGACCTGAATCGCATGCTGGTGTTCACCGGCGTCGTCGTGCGCGTCGACCCGCAACCGAACCACCTGCAGATTTATTTCGCGCCGATGAACGAAGAGCGCAAGAACGTCGAGCGCGATGACAAGGGCGAGCCGGTCCAGTGGGCCGTCGAGATGGCCGGTTCCGCGCAGATGGCGCGGCAGGGCGTGTCGGTAAATACCTTCCCGCCAGGCACCGTGTTCAGCATGGGTCTGCATCCGCTGCGTAACGGCGAGCGCGCTGGCACGATGGAAGGCGGGCTGTTCCGCTGCCCTGACGATCCGGCCACGAAGCGCGGCAAGCCGCCGGCGCCGGGCATGCACTGCGACTCCGTCGAAGGGCATGTGCACATCGGCAACCAGCCGCTCGCTACCGCGAAAGAATAGTATCCATCCGTGCGGGCGTTCCGCGCTTCGGCCCGACAGCCTCAGCATCAAGACGAGAAGGGCCAGATCGATGAGATCTGGCCCTTTTTATTTGCGCTTCTGTTCGCGCGAACTTGATCCCCCGCCGCCCATCGTTCATTACGCCGGACGTTGCAGTCCTCGGCATGGGGCTTCGATCGACGTCAGCGTGGCACCTGCACCGTGTCCTTGATGTGCCGGAGGTTCGCGACGATCGTGAACGTCATGATCACGAGCAGCGACCACGAGCTCCATTTGCCGATGTGCACGAGTGACCATGCGCCCAGCTGATCGGGGTAGCTCCAGATGCTGTAGAACGTACTGATGTTCTCGGCCAGCCAGATGAAAAAGCCCGTCAGCACGAAGCCGAGCAACAGCGGCATGCGGCGCTCGCGGTCGATGGGATGGAACACGACGGTCGAGCGCGCGTAAAGTCCGAGTGCGCAGGCGGCGAGGTACCAGCGATAGTCGCCGATGAAGTGATGCGTGAAGAAGTTGGCGTAGATCAGCAGCGCGATGAGGCCGGACATCCAGTACGGCGGGTGATGCTCGATGCGGATCTTCAGCAGGCGCCAGGCCTGGATGATGTAACTGCCAACGGCTGCGTACATGAAGCCGGAAAAAAGCGGCACGCCGAGTACTTTCGTGTAGCCGAAGTCCTGGTAACTCCACGAACCGATCGCATCGGAGGTCTTGAATACTTCGAGTGCGAAGCCGACGAGGTGGAACAGCGTGATCGCCTTCACTTCGTCCCAGGTCTCGAGCTTCGCCCACAGCATGAAGGCCTGGATGCCGAGCGCGATGACGAGCAGCAGGTCGTACCGGGGCAGGCCAAGCAGGCCATCGCGGGGAACGGCAAACATCGCGACGAAGAAGAGTCCCGCGAACAGGCAAGCCCTTGCTTCCTTGATGCCGAAGTAGAGGAACTCGGTCAGTGCGCGCGGCAAACGCTCGAACCACGCGAGCGACACGTTGTCGAGCAGGTGCGCGTCGATGGCCTGCAGCGAACGGAGTGCACTTTTCATGACGATGTCATGCCGGGTTACGTGCAGGGTGAGGTCGGCGCCATATTCGCCCGCGCTCAGGCCTTCACGAGCACATCGAAGCCGCCAAAGGCCATGCGGGCATGATCGAACGGCATCTTCTTCGGCACCTTCATGCGCGGATCGGCCATGACTTTCGCATTGACCTTGTCGCGATGCGCCTTCGACTTGTACACGATCCACGCGAACACGACGGTTTCATTCTTCTTCAGTCCGGCCATCTGGCCGAAGCCGGTGAACTGCGCCGGAACCTTCAGGTCGTCGCCAACGCACTCGTAATACTCGAGGGCGCCGTGCTCGCGCCAGATCTTGCCGGCCATTCGCGCGATTTTGCGGTAGGCCGCGATATTTTTCTTGGGGACCGGAATTACGAAACCGTCTGCGTAGGCCATGCGCTGTCTCCGTTCTGCGAATGAGGTGACGGGAGACTAGCGAAAAAAACGAGCGGGGGGAATAAAGGGGGCGGGACTCTATCTCCTCACACCACGTGTACGGCACGGGCAGTAATGGAAATAGTGCGTTACCCCCTTCGTTCGCTGGGCCTCGCGTTCGCCGTGTCGACGCGTTTATTTCTTCAGCAACTTCTTCAGGTACCGCCCTGTATGCGACTGCGGCATCGCGGCTACCTGTTCCGGGGTGCCGACAGCGATGATCTCGCCGCCACCGTTGCCGCCTTCAGGCCCCAGGTCGATGATCCAGTCGGCGGTCTTGATGACGTCGAGGTTGTGTTCGATGACGACGATCGTGTTGCCTTCGTCGCGCAGCGTGTGCAGCACTTTGAGCAGTTGCTTCGTGTCGTGGAAGTGCAGGCCGGTGGTCGGTTCGTCGAGGATATACAGCGTGCTGCCGGTGTCGCGCTTGCTCAGTTCGCGCGCGAGTTTCACGCGCTGCGCTTCACCACCGGACAGCGTCGTTGCCGCCTGGCCGAGACAGATGTACGAGAGGCCGACGTCGATCAGCGTCTGCAACTTGCGCGCGATCATCGGCACGGGATCGAAGAACTCGCGTGCATCCTCGATCGTCATCTCGAGAACTTCCGTGATGTTCTTGCCCTTGTACTTCACTTCGAGGGTTTCCCGGTTGTAGCGCTTGCCCTTGCACACGTCGCAGGCGACGTACACGTCAGGCAGGAAGTGCATCTCGACCTTCACGACCCCGTCGCCCTGGCAGGCTTCGCAGCGGCCGCCTTTCACGTTGAAGCTGAAGCGGCCCGGCTGGTAGCCGCGCGAACGTGCCTCCTGCGTGCCGGCAAACAGTTCGCGCACCGGCGTGAAGATGCCGGTGTACGTCGCGGGGTTCGAGCGCGGCGTGCGGCCGATCGGGCTCTGGTCGATGTCGACGCACTTGTCGAGCAGGTTCAGGCCCTCGATGCCGTCGTGTTCCTGCGCATCGAGCGTCGTCGCGCCATTGAGCGCGGTGGCGACGAGCGGATACAGGGTGTTGTTGATAAGCGTCGACTTGCCCGAACCCGACACGCCGGTGATGCACGTCATGATGCCGAGCGGCAGTTCGAGCGTGACGTTCTTCAGGTTGTTGCCGCGCGCGCCGCGCAACACGAGTTGCTTCTTCGGATCGCCGACATGGCGCTTCTTCGGAATCTCGATGCGTTCCTTACCGGAGAGATATTTGCCGGTCAGCGACTTGCCGTTTTTTATGATCTGCTCCGGTGTTCCCTGCGCGACGATCTCGCCGCCGTGCACGCCTGCGCCGGGACCGATGTCGATGACATGGTCGGCGCTGCGGATCGCGTCTTCGTCGTGTTCGACGACGATCACCGTGTTGCCTATGTCGCGCAGGTGTTTCAGCGTGCCAAGCAGTCGATCGTTGTCGCGCTGGTGCAGGCCGATCGACGGTTCGTCGAGGATGTACATGACGCCGACGAGTCCCGCGCCGATCTGGCTCGCGAGTCGGATGCGCTGCGCTTCGCCGCCCGACAGCGTTTCGGCGCTACGGCTCAGCGTCAGGTAATTGAGGCCCACGTCGACGAGGAAGCGCAGGCGATCCTGGATTTCCTTCAGGATCTTCTCGGCGATGCTCGCCTTCTTTCCCTTGAATTTCAGCGCGGCGAAATAGTCGCTCGCGCCGCCGATCGTCATGTTCGTGATGCTCGGCAGGTTCTTGCCGTCGATCAGCACGTTGCGCGCATCGGGGCGCAGGCGCGTGCCTTCGCAGGCCGGGCAGTTGTGCGAGCTGAGGTATTTCGACAGGTCCTCTCGCACCATCTGCGAATCCGTTTCGCGATAACGGCGCTCCATGTTCGGCAGGATCCCTTCGAAGGGATGCTTGCGTTTCATGTTGTCACCGCGCTCGTTGACGAAGCTGAACGAGATCGTCTCGCTGCCGCTGCCCTGCATGATGACCTTGCGGATCTTCGCCGGCAGCTCGTTGAACGGTTCGTCGATCTTGAATTTGTAATGCGACGCGAGCGACTTCAACATCTGGAAGTAATAAATGTTTCGGCGGTCCCAGCCGCGGATCGCACCTTCGGCCAGCGACAGGCTGTCGTCGACGATTACGCGTTTCTCGTCGAAGAACTGTTTCATGCCGAGGCCGTCGCACGTTTCGCAGGCGCCCGCCGGGTTGTTGAACGAGAACAGCCTCGGTTCGAGTTCGGCGATGCTGTGGCCGCACATCGGGCAGGCGAACAGCGACGAGAATACGAGGTCGGGGCCGGCCTCCTTGTCCATGTAGCTGACGAGCGCGAGGCCGTTCGAAATGTTCAGCGCCGTCTCGAAGGACTCGGCGAGGCGCTGCGCCATGTCGGCCTTCACCTTGAATCGGTCGATGACGACTTCGATGGTGTGCTTCTTGTTCTTCTCGAGCTCCGGTGGGTAGTCGAGTTCGACGACGAGGCCGTCCACGCGCGCGCGGATGAAGCCGCCGGTCTTCAGTTCGTGGAACACGTGCAGGTGCTCACCCTTGCGGTCGCGCACGACCGGCGCGAGCAGCATCATCGCCGTGCCTTCCGGCAGTGCGAGCACCTGGTCGACCATCTGGCTGACGGTCTGCGCTTCCAGCTTCTGGCCATGCGTCGGGCAGAACGGATCACCGACGCGCGCGAACAGCAGGCGCAGGTAGTCGTAGATCTCGGTGATCGTGCCGACCGTGGAACGCGGATTGTGCGACGTCGACTTCTGTTCGATCGAGATCGCCGGCGACAGGCCCGAGATCTGGTCCATGTCCGGCTTTTCCATCATCGACAGGAACTGGCGCGCATAGGTCGACAGAGATTCGACGTAGCGGCGCTGGCCTTCGGCATACAGCGTGTCGAAGGCGAGGGAAGACTTGCCCGAGCCCGACAGGCCTGTGATCACGACGAGTTCATCACGCGGGATCGTGACGTCGATGTTCTTCAGGTTGTGGGTGCGTGCGCCCCTGACGATGATTTTGTCCATGATTACGGTCGCGCGGCGAAAAAAACGGAGCCGGCAAGTATACCCGAGTACTGTGCCGCGGCGCCTGCCGGCGTAGGTCCCACGTGAACGGAAGCACGACGACGTATCCCCAAGCTCAACAAAAATCGAATCGTAATTTCCGACTTTGCTGCTAGACTTGCCGGCAGGCGGGCCAGTCCCGGTACCTGTGGTTTCCACCGCAAACTGTCCTGCCTTTCCGCAGAAATTCCCCGAAAAAAAGAACGAGCAGGAGGTCAGCGTGGCAAGCAGAGGCGTCAACAAGGTGATACTCGTGGGTAATGTCGGGCAGGACCCGGAAACCCGCTACATGCCGAACGGCGGAGCCGTCACCAATGTCACGCTCGCCACGTCGGAAAGCTGGAAGGACAAGAATACCGGTGAGAATCAGGAACGTACGGAATGGCACCGCGTCGTGTTTTACCAGCGCCTCGCCGAAATCGTCGCCGAGTATGTCAAGAAGGGGTCGAAGCTCTACATCGAGGGCCGTTTACAGACCCGCTCGTGGGAGCAGGACGGTGTAAAGCGCTACACCACCGAAATCATCGCCAATGAAATGCAGATGCTCGACAGCCGTGGCGCCGGTGGAAGCAGCGGAGGCAACGAGGGCGGCGGCAACTGGCAGCCGCGCGGCAACGGCGGTGGTGCATCCGGCGGCGGGATGGGCGGGGGCATGAGTGGTGGCGGTGGCGGTTCGCGCGGCCAGCAGAAGCCGGTACCTGAAGACAGCTTCGACGACGACATTCCGTTCTGACCTTGCGTTTACTGGTCCTCGGCGCCAATAGCCAACTCGGCCTCGCACTCACCCGGCTATTGCAGGCGCAGGGCGTCGACTTTCAGGCGCTCGCCAGCGCCGACCTGAACCTGTTGAAGCAGGCCGACATCGTCAAGGCGATCGGCCGCATCAGTCCGACGCAGGTCATCAACGTCGCGACATATTCCAACCTCGAAAAAGCCGAACGTGATCCCGAGGCCGCGCGCGAGTGCGACATCGTCAACACGCAGGGCGTGTCGACGCTCGCCGAGGTCTGCCAGCACCTGAATCTTCCGCTGCTGCATCACTCGACGAGTTTCGTGTTCGATGGCCATAAAGTGCATCCGTACACCGAAGACGACGAAACGAACCCCGTGTGCCGCTATGGCATGAGCAAGTGGTATGGAGAACGCGCGATCCGCGATGCGCTCCCGCTGCACATCATCCTGCGCACGGACTGGTTGTTCAGCCGTGACCGTCCGGGTTTCTTCCAGCAACACATCGAAGCGTGCAAGCGCAGCGGCGGGCGCCTCGAAGTGATGAACCACCGCTTCAGCCCGACGCCGGCGGTCGATGCTGCACGCGTGTTCCTTGCCGTCGCTAGGCAGGTGGATTGCGCCGCGGAAGTCTGGGGTACGTACCACTATTGCGCGTTACAGCCGATGAGCCAGGAACATTTCGTGGAGCAGTTCCTGCACGAGGCCGGCAAATACGATCCGGAACTCGCTGCGGTCTTGCCACAGCTGCAGATCACGAAGCTGCCGGTGCAGAAGCCTTACATCGGCAACACCGTCCTCAGTACGCAGCGAATCTTCGAGACTTTCGGCATCAAGCAGCGTTCGCGCGCCGGCGAACTGACGGCGCTGCTGCAGCTGCTGTACGGCGTCGAGGAACCGGAACCTGAAGTCGTCGAAGACGACGAGCAGCCAGTCATCGATCCCCCGCGCAAGCCGCGTGCGCGTTCGAAAGCGAAGCCGAAGAAGCGTCAGTGACCGATCGTGGGGTTCAGCGCGCCGACGCGACTGCTTCGAGCCAGTAGAACGCAGCCTCCTGGTCACGCTGCAGGTAGGTTCCACCATTGCTAATGCGGAATCCGTGTGCCTGCAACATGTCGCGATAGCTGCTCTCCGCTTCCGGCAGCCAGTAGTACACACGCACCGTGCTGCCTGCATCCGCCAGACGCTGAAGGTTGTCATCGTACATGTAGGCTTCATACGGGCGACGATTCGCGGTCAGGAACGCAAACGGCATTCCGAAGCCCCACTCCGGGAATATGTGGACGAGGTCGGCGGGCATGGCCATCGCGTCGTCGGCCAGGCGGTTCAGTGCGTCAGAGAAGTAACCCACGCCGCCGGTCTCCGCCAGGCGTTCGAAAAATGTTCGCTGCTGCAGCACGTTCCCGGCGGCGAAGCCCGCGACCAGGACCACGCCGGCCCAAATCGGCACATCGCGGCGCAAGGCCCGTTGCGCCTGCGCTATCGCAATGAACAGCACGACGTAGACGATCGCGATCAGCGACGAGTAGTGGTGGGACCACAAGCGGTCGCCAAAAACCAGCGATACCGCAAAAAACGACAAGGGCAGCCACGCAAGATGCCAGCCCACCAACAGGGCGTTCCCATCCACTCCTATTTCGGCGCGGTCGCGTTGCGCCGGGAGGCGGACGAGTCCGGACATCGCGAGCAGCACCGGAACGAGCACGAGTAGCCGCGCCTTCCAGGTTGCCCACGCGCCCTGTTCCGCGGCGCCGAAGATCATCAGCTCGTTGCCGGCATTCTCGAGCGTGATGACGAGCACGTTCCAGGCGTTAACGACGCGAGGCACGAGAGCCAGTTCGGACGACATCGGCCCGAGCCCTTCCGACGTGCTTCTGAGCCACTCCAGCGCAGGGCCAAGGCCGCCCAGCGCGGTGATCGCCAGCAGGTAACCCAGTACATACGTCTGCATGCCGAGCGTAAAGCCCAGCAGCCATGCAAGCACGCCGCGCCAGCTGCGCGTGTGCCACCAGCCCATCGCCACGAACACCGGCACGAAGAACACGAACACGAAGTAGCTGTAGACGGCCAGCCCGGCGCATAGACCGGAAAAGAACCATGCCAGTGCAGGAATTTCGTCGTGAATACCTGTGTGGGGGGCGGCGCGGACCTCGCGTGCATGCGGTGCGGTGGCCGGAGTCTTTCGTCCCAACGCGAGATAGACGGCGAGCAACATCCAGAATGTGCCCGCCACGACGATATAGAACTGCGTGCGGAACGACGCGATGAAAGCAAGTTCCGTCGCCAGGCATAGCGAGCCGGCCAGCGCGAGCAGCAACGATCCTGTCGCCCGCTGCAGTACGACGTGGACCATCACCAGGATGCCGCCGGCGAACAGGCCCTGCGCCACGCGCAGGGCGAACAGGTTGAAGCCGAGTACAGCGAAGACGGGAAGGCCGGTGTAGAAGGTCTGGACGCCGTGATACAGCGCGCCGATCACCGGCGGGCCAATGGTCGGCTGCAGCGATACTTCGTTGGGTAGCTCCGGATTCAGCGTGCGCGCAGCGAGGTAATCCGGATTCACGGCATCCATGTACAAACCGGGGAGGTTCGCTTCGTGCAGGTGGCTCGTCCAGAACACAGCCTGCACGGCCATCAGGCAGCCCACGGTCAACCAGTGTATGCGCGGCAGCGCGAACCGCCGGTGGCTGGGCCACTGGCTGAAAACCAGCCACTTCGCGCTCGCGAAGTTCACGAGCATGCCGACGAGCGATCCTGCCGCGACGGCCAGTGCGAACAGGGCGGGTAAACGCGGGAACGAAGCCACGACGAACCAGTACGTGGCGAGGTTCAGCACGCCGCCGAGCGCCATCGCCGCGAGATACAGGCTGAATTCCCGCCACAGCGGCGGGCGGCTATCGAAAGCCTGCAGTTGTCCGCCAAAGGTATAGCGGCGATTCAGGAAGAACGTGACGATGACGGCACACACGAACGATACGAGGCGCCCGCGCAGGAAGCCCATCCCCAGCGCCATCGCGGCGTACAGCACGAGGCTGTCGACGACATAACCGGCGGCACCGGTAATACCAAAGCGCAACAGCTGGTTGCCCATGCGCCGTCGCCCTCAGTCCGCCGACGGCGGCGGAATTTGCAGGTATGCGAGGCGCTTGCCCTCGAGGCGTCCCATCGTGACGGTGTCGAGGACGAGGCCGCAGGCCAGCGACAGGAAACCCACCATCACGAGTCCGGACGACAGGATCGCTGTCGGCACGCGCGGCACGAGCCCGGTTTCGAGGTACGTAAACACGAGTGGAATCGCAAGGCCGATGGCGAGCGCGACGCACGCAACGAAGCCGAGCATGAAGAACACGAGCGGTTTTTCCGCCTTGAACAGCAGGAAGATCGTCCAGAGGATCCGGATGCCGTCGCGCCATGTGTTCAGCTTGCTGACCGAGCCGTCCGGCCGCCCGCGATACGCCGTCATGACTTCGCCACATGGCATGCGCAGCTGCAGCGCATGCACGGTCAGTTCGGTTTCGATTTCGAAGCCTTGCGACAGTGACGGGAAGGTTTTCACGAAGCGGCGGCTGAACACGCGGTAGCCCGACAGCATGTCGGTAAAGCCGCCGCCGAACAGTTGCACGACGCTGCGCGTCAGCAGCCGGTTGCCGAACTCGTGGCCCGCGCGATAGGCCGCGTCGCGATCCTGCGCCGCCGTCTCGCGGCAGCCGACCACCATGTCGAGCCTTTCGTCGATCAGCTTGTCGACGAGCGCCCTGGCCACGGACGAATCATAGGTGTCGTCGCCATCGACCATGATGTAGATGTCGGCGTCGACGTCGGCGAACATGCGGCGCACCACGTTGCCCTTGCCGCGTAGTGGAACCGACACGACCGTGGCACCGGCGGCGCGCGCTTCGTTCGCCGTGTCGTCGGTCGACATGTTGTCGAATACGAAGGCGCGCAGGCCCGGAAGCACAGAACGAAAGCCGCTGACGACGCTGCGGATCGTGAGCCCTTCGTTATAGCAGGGAACGACGAGCGCGATGCGGAAATTCCTGTAATGCATGGGGTCAAACAGCTCCCTTGTGTTTGTTCGTTAAAGTCCCTTCATGGGCGGAGGTCGGCGCGGCTGCATTCTTGCCTGCGTGGCAAGGCGATTCAAGCCGTCAGGAAAACAGGCTCGTACCCGCCTGCCAGAAGAGTCGTAATGCAAACAACGTGACGACGATACGTATGATCATCCGGAAGTAGCGGTCCGGCACGATGTCGACGCACATCTTGCCGATCACGGTGCCAAGGATTCCCATCGCCCAGCTCAGCGCGATCAGCACGAGATAGGGCCTGTAGTCGAAACCCGCGAGCATGTAGCCTGCCGACTTGAACAGCGCCATGAACAGCATCGCGCCGGCGATAGTCGCGATCAGCGCATCCTTCGTCAGCCTGCTGTTCACCATCAGCGACTGGAACAGCGCGCCGGCGCCGAGCACCGACGACAGGAAGGTGTGCAGTACGCCTACCCAGAAAAATGGGAACGGGATCCGTGCCGCAAACCGGCGCGCGCCATCGGACGGCGGAATCCATGCCATCCAGATCATCACGCAGCCGAGCAGGAAGGCCAGCAGTGCCTCGGGCATGCCGAAGTACACGTACGCGCCGGCCACCGCGCCGATGACGGAGCCCGGGATGAACGGCAGCGTCACGTTCCAGTCGATGTGCCGGTGGAACTGGATGACACGCGTGACCTGACCGGCGAGGATCAGTACGCCGTTCAGCGGCACGACGACGGTGATCGGCAGCAACAGCGACGTGGCCGCGAGCGTGAAGAGGCCGCCGCCGAGCCCAGCGAGCGTCGAAAACAGGCCGCCGATGAAACACACGGCAGGGATCAGCAGCAGGACGGTGAGGGACACGGCAGGGCAGGGGCAGGGCAGCGAGGAAGCGGTGGCCGCGATTATAGATTTACGCGGCTTGTCTGTCGCGCAACGCGGTCGTGCCGAATACGCGATGCAGGTGCCGGTGCGAAACCCCTAGAATCCGCCAGATCACCGGAGGTCGTAATGGGCAAGCGCTTCACCGACATCAAGCCGTCGCTGCGCGAATTCATCGAGCGGCAGAAGATATTCTTCGTCGCCACGGCTGCGGCCGATGGACGCGTCAACGTCTCGCCGAAAGGCATGGATTCGCTGCGTGTGGTCGATGCAAGCCGCGTCGTATGGCTGAACGTCACCGGCAGCGGCAACGAAAGCGCAGCGCACGTGCTCGAGTCGCCGCGCATGACGCTGATGTTCTGCGCTTTCAGCGGCGACCCGCTGATCCTGCGCGTATACGGCACCGCGCGCGTCGTGCATCGCGGCGAGCCGGAATGGGATGGCCTCTACGGCCTGTTCGAGCCCTTGCCCGGCGCGCGCCAGGTTTTCGATCTCGCCGTCGACCTCGTACAGACTTCCTGCGGGATGGCCGTCCCGTATTTCGAACATGCCGGCGACCGCGACGACCTGAATGCCTGGGCCGTCCGCAAGGGCGAAGCGGGACTGCGCGATTACCAGGCCGAGCGCAACCGGCTCAGTATCGACGGACGTGACACAGGTATCGGCCGCATCGTCGGCGAAACGGGTTAAAATGCGCGGCCCCGCAAACTGACGCCGTAACGATGTCCAGGCCGCTCACTCCCATTGCCGATGCACTCGCGCAGCTCCTAGGCAGCGTGCCGGGCGCACCCGCGCCCGAAACCGTGCCACTCGTCGCCGCGCTTGGCCGTGTCCTCGCGGAGCCGGTCCACGCGGCGCTCGACGTGCCGGCCTACGACAACTCCGCGATGGATGGCTATGCGCTGCGTATCCGCGACCTGCGCGAGCCCGGCGTCCCGTTGCCCGTCAGCCAGACGATTGCCGCGGGCCGTCCGGGCGCCGAACTCGCTCCCGGCACGGCAGCTCGCATATTCACCGGTGCACCGATTCCTGCGGGCGCGGACGCCGTCGTCATGCAGGAGAACACGGAAGCGCGCGGCGACGCGGTGGCGATCCTCCAGATGCCGCGCCCCGGTGAGAACATCCGTTTGCGCGGCCACGACATCGCGCGCGGCAACGTCGTGCTCGAAGCCGGCCAGCGCCTGCGTGCGCAGGACCTCGGCCTGCTGGCGTCGCTGGGAGTCGAACAGCTGGCCGTGCGGCGCACGTTGACGGCGGCGATCGTGAACACCGGCGACGAAGTCGTCGCGCCCGGCGCGGAGCTGAAGGCAGGACAACTCTACGACTCGAACAGTTACACGCTCGCCGGACTGCTGCAGGGCCTCGGCTTCGCCGTGCGCAAACTCGGTATCGTGGCCGACACGCCGGCTGCGACCGAAGCCGCGCTGCAGCAGGCGGCGCGCGAGGCGGACTTCGTGATCACGACCGGCGGCGTGTCGGTTGGCGCCGAAGACCACGTGCGCGCGGCCGTGGAGCGGCTCGGCCACCTGAGCCTGTGGAAACTCGCGATCAAGCCGGGCAAGCCGTTCGCATTCGGCGAGGTCGCCGGCAAGCCCTTCTTCGGGCTGCCCGGCAACCCGGTGGCTGTGTTCGTGACTTTCGTTCTGCTCGTGCGCCCCTATATCCTGCGCATGCAGGGCACGACGGCGACGCAGGTACCGGCATTCCGCGTGAAGGCCGGATTTGGCGTCCGGGACGCGGGCACACGCGAGGAATATTTGCGCGTACGTCTGGTCAACGACGGAAGCGGGCTCGTCGCGCACCTGTACCCGGACCAGGGTTCCAGCGTGCTGACCTCGCTGTCGTGGGCCGACGGCCTCGCCATCCTGCCTGCAGGCACGACGCTGCAACCAGGCGACACCATCGATTACCTGTCTATTACGGGCCTGTTATGACCTTGCGCGCAAACCTTGAC
>DASWWP010000067.1:0-2270 GCA_036405915.1 Pseudomonadales bacterium | reverse complement strand
TTTCAGTGCGCGGTCGAGCAGCGCGGTGTCGGGCGTATCGAGCACGCAGTAACGGAAGTCGAGATGGCGGTCGACGTACGCGGCCGAATCGAAGTCGATGACGCCGCGCGGCAGCCCGGATTCCGGATCGACGACGAGGTTGTGGAAGCCGAGGTCGGTATGCGCGGGCACAGGGTCGTGCTGCCGGTCGATCAGCGCTTCGTAATGCCGCAGCAGCGCATTGAGCCGTGGCAACAGCGGGCTGCGTGCCTCGAGTACCAGCGGCAGGTTCTCGCGCATCACCGCGAGCGGTTCGGGCCAGTTCGGACGTGCCGGCAACCAGCCGCTCACGCTCCGCGTGGGGATCGCATGCAGTTCCGCGAGCGCGCGGCCGAGCCACTGGCCGATGCGTCCGCCGAGCGTGGAATCCCTGCGCACGCGGGCATGCAGGCCCGCCGGATCGACCGCGCCGGCAATGCGCGTGCGAATCGCGAGCCCGCTCGCCGGATCGAAATACAGCGTCCGCGGCACGGCGAATGTGCAGTGCTTCGCCACGAGCACGAGCATGCGGTTTTCGATGTCGAGCTGCGCAACGCCTTCGGCGTCGGCCGCGAGCCAGGCCAGGTGCGCTGGATCGCCCCAGCTCAGCATCCAGCGGTGCTCGCGGCGATCCACCGCGAGTTTCGCGCGAGGCACGTCGACCCCGGCTGCGCGCAAGAGTTCGCGCGCGGTGTCGTGTGGCAGGCTTGCGTGGTACATGGCGTTACTTCGTTCTTGTCTGCGCGCTTACAGCGCTTCTTTTTCGTTTACCTTCAGTTCGTCGAGGATGAAGGTCGCTACGTCCTGGAATTGCTCGCGCGAGAAGGCTGCGCCGAAAGCCGGCATCGTGTTCCGGCCGTAGGTGGCCATCGTCATGATGTGCTCGAGCGTCAGGTCCTTGCCGAGCAGCGGCACGCCGCCCTGATGGCCACCCTGGCCTTCTTCGCCGTGGCAGGTTACGCACACGGTGCGGAAGATTTCGCGGCCGCTGTCGAGATTGGCCGTGTAGTCGGCGATCGGCGTAACGACGAGCGGCGCCGCCGGCGTCGCCTGTCCGCCGACGCCGGTGATCTGCTGCACCGGCGCGGGCGGTGCCACCGGTTCCATTTCGCCGTTCAGCGAGAACAGCCAGATGCTGTCGCCGTGCGAGCCGTTCGCATAGATCGAACCGGCCGAAATGATCGCGATGTACTGCGTGCCTTCGTGCATGAAGGTCGAAGCCGTGCCGTTCACGCCGGCGTCCGTCATGAATTCCCAGAGCTTCTCGCCGTTGTCCTTGTCGAGCGCGACGACACGGCCGTCGTTACGGCCATGAATCACGAGGCCGCCACCGGTGACGAGCGAGCCCGCCGAGCAGCTGTACTGCCACTGCTGGCTCCACGCGATCTTGTGCGTGGAAAGATCCATGGCGACAAAAAGTCCGCGCGCCGGAATGCTCGTCAGGTTGAACGTGCCGCCCATCCAGCTCGTCGTGTGCGTGGGATCGGTGTTCTCCGCTTCACGCGATGCCCCGCCGATGCGGTCGTTCGCGCAGATGTACATCAGCTGGCCTTCCGGATCGTACGCGCTCGGCGGCCAGTTCACGCCGGCAAGCGGTTTGTACAACACGGGTTCGGTGGCGAAAGGCGTGAACGTGCGGCCCTGGTTCACGAGCTCGAAGCCTTCCGGTGCGTGGTCGATTTCGTTCGGCACGACGTAGTCGCCAATCGGCCAGGGCTGCGTCGCCGCGGTGGCATTGCGCGGCTCCTGCGGCACGGGACGTTCTTCGATGCCGTGCAGCGGCTCACCGGTCACGCGGTCGAGGATATACAGGAAGCCGGACTTCGATGCTTCCGCGATGCCCTTGCGCATGTCACCGCGCACGTTCGCATCGAACAGGATCACGGGGTTCGGGCTGTCGTAGTCCCAGATGTCGTGATGCACCTGCTGGAAGTGCCAGGCGTACTCGCCGGTGTCGACGTGCAGCGCGACCATCGACACGGTAAAGAGGTTGTCGCCAGCGCGGTTGCTGCCATTGAGGTCGGGACCCGCATTGCCGGTGGAGAAATAGATCAGGCCGAGTTCGGGATCGACGGCCGGCGTCTGCCAGATCGGCGCGCCGCCGTACATCCACGCATCGTTGTCCTGTGGCCACGTGTCATGGCCGAATTCGCCTGGGCCGGGGATCGTATAGAAAGTCCACTTCAGCTCGCCCGTCTTCGCATCGTAGGCTTTCAGGCGGCCGCGGATTGCACGCTCGCCGCCGGCGAAGC
>DASWWP010000066.1:0-7764 GCA_036405915.1 Pseudomonadales bacterium | reverse complement strand
ACCAGGGCTGACGCTCGTCACTCCCGCGACGGCGGGAGTCCATATGGATTCCCGCCTTCGCGGGAATGACGAATGCGCCCAAAGGGTGAGAGTCCATGAAGAGAGCCATACTGAAGACCGTGGTGCTGGTAGCGACGCTGGTGTACGCCACCGTCGCCCACGCGCAGTTCAAAAACGGCGAGCGCCTGACCGTCGGCGTCACGCTGCATCCCTATTACAGCTTCGTCGCGAACATCGTGAAGGACAAGGCCGACATCGTTCCGCTGATCGGCGCCGGCTACAACCCGCACAACTACAACCCGCTGCCGGACGACATCAAGCGTGCGCAGTCGCTCGACGTGCTCGTCGTCAATGGCATTGGCCACGACGAATGGGCCTTCGAGATCATGGAAGCCTCCGGCGGCGACGACGTGCCGCTGATCTACGCGAACGACAACGTGTCGCTCATTCCGGTGGCCGGCACGGTCGACACGAGCGTCAACGCGCACACCTTCATCTCGACGATCACGGCCGTGCAGCAGGTCTACGAGATCGCGCGCCGCCTCGGCGAACTCGATCCGGCGCACGCCGATGAATACCGCCGCAATAGCCGCGAATACGCCACGCGCCTGCGCCGCCTGAAAGCCGAGTACACGGACCAGATCGCGAAGCTGGACTCGTCGAACTTCAAGGCCGCGACGATGCACGGCGCCTACGGCTACATCATGCAGGAGTTCGGTTTGCAGATCGCCGCGGTCATCGAACCGCGCCACGGCGTGGAACCCACTGCGCGCCAGCTCGCGCAGACGATCGACGACATCAGGGCCGCCGGCGTCAACGTGCTGTTCGCCGAAAAATTCTTCGCCGGCAAACTCGCCGAGACGATCCAGACCGAAACCGGCGTCGCTGTGTTTTCGTTCTCGCACATTTCCGACGGCGAATATTCGCCGACGCTGTTCGAAGACGAGATGCGCTACAACCTCGACCAGCTGAAGATGGCAATCGAGAGCACGGCAAAATGAAAACAAGCGTTGTTCTCGCGGCTTGATACGCCGCCGGGGTGACGATGAAGCATGTTTTGAAGAAGGAATCCTCATGCAAGGCCCCGCGATCCACGCAGACGACCTGAGCCTCAGGCTCGGCGCGTCGCGCATCCTGAATAACATGACTTTCAGCATCGCATCCGGCGCGCTGCACTGCTTCGTGGGACCCAACGGCGGCGGCAAAACGTCGACCGCGCGTTGCCTGCTCGGGCAAATGCCGCACACCGGGACGATCCGCTTCGACTGGCCGGGCGCCATCCGCACGATTGGTTACGTTCCGCAGCTGATCGAGATGGAACGCACGCTGCCGCTGACGATCGACAACTTCATGACGGCACTGAGCCAGGACAAGCCTGCGTTCATGGCCACCAGGAAGGAAACGAAAGCACTGATCGACGCCGCGCTCGATCGCGCCGGACTCACCGCGAAGCGCAAGTACATGATCGGCTCGCTATCCGGCGGAGAGCGCCAGCGCCTTCTGTTCGCTCAGGCGCTTATCCCGGCACCCGCACTGCTCGTGCTCGACGAACCGATGACGAGCCTCGACGAAGGCGGCGCGCGCCTGTTCGAGGAACTGATCCTGCAGGAGCATGCGAACGGCACGACGATCGTGTGGATCAACCATGACCTCGACCAGGTCGCGCGCCTCGCGCAATCCGTCACCGTGATCGATCGCGGCGTGCTGGCGCATGGACCGACTGCCACCACGCTGACCGCCGACATGCAGCGCGGCGTGTTCCCGAAACCACGGGAGGCCGCGTGATGTCTGCTTTCTATACATGGCTGCGCGACAGCATCATCGAACTCAGCGTTGCCGGCTGGCTGCCGAGCATCTTCTTCTACGAATTCGTCATCAACGCCGTGCTGTGCGCGCTGGTCATCGGCCCGCTGCTGGGTTGCGTCGGCACGATGATCGTCGCGAAGCGCATGGCCTTCTTCTCGCAGGCGATCGGCAACGCGGCGCTGACGGGCGTCGCGATAGGCGTGCTGATCGGCGAGTCGTATACGGCGCCGTACGTGTCGATGTTCAGCTTCTGCCTCGCGTTCGGCATCCTGCTCAATTACACGAAGTCGCGCACGAAGATGTCGTCCGACGCGCTGATCGGCGTATTCCTGTCGATTTCGCTCGCGATCGGGGCCTCGCTCGTGCTGTACGTGTCGGCGCGCGTGAACACGCATATCCTCGAGAGCGTGATGTTCGGCTCGATCCTGACCGTCAACGACCTCGACATGAACGTGCTGCTCGTCATCACGCTGATCACGATCGCCGCCGGCCTTCCGTTCTACAACCGCATGCTGCTCGGCAGCCTGAACCCGAGCCTCGCGCAGGTGCGCGGCGTCAACGTGCAGGCGGTCGAATACCTCTTCATCGTGCTCGTCACGCTGATCACCGTGGCCTGCGTGAAGATCATCGGTGCCGTGCTCGTCGAAGCACTGATGCTGATTCCGGCCGCCGCCGCGCGCAACCTCACGCGCAGCCTCGGCGGGTTCGTCTACACGACGATGGCGATCGCGACAGTCAGTTGCCTTGGCGGCATCCTGATTCCGATGCACTGGGACATCCCGGTGCCGTCCGGTGGCGCGATCGTCATGGTCGCCGCGGCCTTCTTCATCGTGACGACGATCCTGCGCAACGTGCTGCCAGGCTTTCGCGAGGCGCGGCTATGAAGCGATCGCTGCTGGTGTTGCTGCTCGCCCTGTGCTCCCGCACATTTGCGCAACCCGAGGCGCCGCTGGTGCTGACTGCGCTCGCGCCGGTCCATGAACTGGCCGAGCCGCTGCTCGCAGGCACCAGCGTCGAGCTGCAGTTACTCCCGGATACCGCGCGCACGATGCAGGCCCAGCTCACGTTGTTCACGCGCCAGGCGGAACGCTATGCCGAGACTTTCGCACGCGCCGATGCCGTGATCTCGATCGGCCGGCTGTGGACCGCAGATCCGCTGTACACGACGGCACGCCAGTTCAACATCCGCGTGGTCGCGCTCGATGCGAGCAAGCCGTGGTCGCACCAGCTGGATGGCGTGTCGGTTGCGAATTCGCCGGTGACGAACGCCGTTTCGCCCTATTTCTGGCTGAGCCCGTCGAACGTCATCCGCATGCTCGACATCATCGGCACGGACCTGCAACGCCTGTATCCGGCTGACGCCGCGACAATCAAAGGCAACCTCGAACGGGAAAAAGCCGCATACCTGCAGCTTAAGGCAGACTTCGAAAACCGCTTCAGCGCGATCGACGATCCTTTCGTCTACGCGCTCGCCGATGAATTCGTGTACCTGACGAGCGACGTCGGCCTGTTCGTGGAAGACTACTTCGTGAAGCAGGACATCGACTGGACCACCGAAGACTACGCAAACCTCACGCAGGCGATCGCGGATTCCGGCGTTCGCGTCGTCATCCACAAATGGGACCCGGCCGCGGAAATCACGCGAGCCATCACGGAAGCTGGCGCAACGCTAGTCGTACTCGATACGCTCGAGACCAGCACGGACTTCCGTGCCGGCCTGCAGCAGAATCTGGACAGCCTGCTCACGGCGCTAGAGCAGCCCTGAGTCTTCCCGGCGGCCTCAACCCGGATGCTGGGCCGCCGGTTCGACCTCTACCTGAACACTGCATGTGATGAATGCGCCGAAGCGCGATGGACGCGCCGATGAGCAGCATGCCCTGTCATGGAAATTCCATGGCGTTTTTGGGTGAAAACGGAAGGGTGCCGGCACCAGTACGTCCTGCTTTCCTGCCAGAATGGGCACATCCCGGCCAGCAAGAATGGAGTCCCGATGAAAGCCTATACCAGCGACGAACCTGCCCGCGCCGACATCGATGCCACGAGCGGACCGCTGCTGCTCGAGTTCGGCAGCAACGGCTGCGGCATCTGCAGCCACACGAAGCCGATGCTCGAAGCGGCGCTCGAAGACCACGAGAACCTGCCGCACGTGCGCGTCGAAGATGGCCGCGGCCGCCCGCTCGGCCGCTCGTTCCGCGTGACGCTGTGGCCCACGCTGGTCTTCATGATGGATGGCAAGGAGATCACGCGGCTCGTTCGCCCGGAATCGACGACGCAGATCCGTGAGGCCCTGACCTTGCTCGACGGAACGCACGACGCCCCCTGAGCTCGCTCGACGGAACTAACCAGGCGCCCTGATTTCGCGCTCCACCACGCCTGACCCCCGCACTCTGGACCTAAAAGCCAGGCTTTTCAGATACTTGTCGAACCCAAAAAATTAATTTGCAAATTGCTTGCAAATTTAGGATTACGTACGTAATCATTGCCTACAGCCGTAATCACCAAGGAGTCGAAACCACATGACTGACCTGAAGGAAATCGCAGCATCCATTTCCGACGCCGAAATGGTCATCCTGCAACAGCTCTGGAATGAGGCGCCGCTGTCCGCGCAGGAGATCATCGAGCGGCTCGGGCGTCACGGCACCGTGCACCCGAAAACGATCAAGACGCTGATCAACCGCCTGCTGAACAAGGGCGCGCTGCGCTACAAGGAAGAGAGCCGCAAGTACCTGTACATGCCGGTGGTCAAGAAAACGGACTTCTATCGCTACAAAACCGAAACCTTCCTGAACAAGTTCTTCGACGGCGAGCTGTCGCCGCTCGTGTCGTTCTTCTCGAGCCAGAAAAAGTTGAGCGACAAGGAAATCGAGGAACTGAAGCAACTCGTCGACAGGCTGGAGTCCGACAATGACAAATGAACTCGATGCATTCGCACAGCAATGGCTGACATTCGCGTTACTTCTCAGCGTGCAAGTCCTGCTCGTGCTCGCGCTGCGCAGGCCGGTGCGCACCTGGCTCGGTGCCGAGGCCTGCTATCGCCTGTGGCTGTTGCCGCTGCTGTGGCTGCCGGTCTACCTGCTCGGTCCTGCGCTGTTTTCCACGCTTGCACGCCTGGGCGCCGCGTACATGCCAGGCGGCGACGCCTTCCCCGCATTCTCTGCACTGCAGCAATTCATGGATCTCGAACTGCTGCTTTTTACGGCCGAGCCGACCCCAACCTCGGGCTCCATGGCCGGCAGCAGCGGAGCAGTCCACGGATGGGCGCTGCTTGCCATCGTGTGGGCCTGCGGCGCGCTGGCCCTCATCGCATGGCATGGCGGCCGCTGGCTGCTTTTTTCGCGGCATGTCCGCAATGTCGGCACCCCGCTTCCCGGGGCAACCCGGCACGCGGCAGATGTCGACGCTCACTTCGATGCACGCATGCCGACCGTCTCGCTGCAGGACATCAATAGCGCTGCGCTGTTCGGTGTACGCAAACCCGTGCTGCTATTGCCCGTGGATTTCGCCGAACGCTACGACGCAAACCAGCGGCACATCATCCTCGCACACGAAGCCGTGCACCTCCGTCGCCACGACAACGCGTGGAATCTCTGTGCATTGCTGTTGATCGCGATGTTCTGGATGAACCCGCTGCTGCTGATCGCATGGCGCTGCTTCCGGCTCGACCAGGAACTGGCCTGCGACGCGCTCGCGCTGCGCCACTGCAGCCATGAGCAACAAAAACGTTATGCACGCACGCTGCTCGACTCGCTCGCCACGCTACGCACGACCCCACCACAACCTGCGCTGTCCTCCTGGGACAATCTGCGCGATATCAGGGAGAGAACCCTCATGATCAGGCATCACATGCAAGTCGCATTACGGCCGCGCACGACACTGGCCACGCTGTCCGCCCTCGCCGTGCTCGGGGCATCCGTCACGCTGATGTTCGCCGGGACAGTCAGTCCCGCCGCCAACGCCGGGGAAGTGGCTACGCAGAACGAGCCGTCGCCCGAAATAAGCCAACCCACAGGTAGTATCCTGTCCAAAGCGATAGAGTTCCTGAACAACGACCAGTTCGACGAAGCACGTGCACAGCTGGCCGAACTCCGCATGGAATCGTTGTCGCCATTCGAGCGCAGCCGCGTGCATCAGCTGCTGTTCAATCTCGAAATGAACGACCAGGATTACGCAGGGGCTCGTGAGCAATTGCAGCTTGCGCTCGAATCCGGCGGCCTCACCGATCAGGAAACGTCGCAGATGCAGTACCAGCAGGCGCAGTTGTACGTGCAGGAAGAACGCTATGCAGAAGCGGCCGAAGCGCTCGATCGCTGGATCAAGGCCCAGGCGGAGCCCACTGGCGCAGCGTACTACCTGCTTGCTGCAAGCCATTACTACATGAACCAGTACGAAGCTGCCTTACCGCACGCGCAAAAGGCCGTCGAGCTTGGCGGGAATACGCCACATGAAGCGTGGCTGCAGATGTTGAACGCGCTTTACATGCAGCTGGAACGCTATGACGACGCGGAGCCCGTGGCCGAACGTCTCACCGAGCTCTTTCCGGAGAAGGAAGCTTACCGGACCCAGCTTGAGGAGCTCAGGGCACGCGACACGCAATGAGCAGGTAGTCACGCCGATAACACGGCGCAGATACTGGACGTGGCCACGGACGGCTCGCTCGGTACACGTACGCGGACAAGCACCCGTTGGAGCGCCTCTCCTCAAGCCCCGCCTTCCGCTTCCTTGTTCGTCCTGTAACCCTGCTGCAACCAGCCTTTCCACTGCGTGACGGTCGCTTCATCCGTGCGGCACCCGCCATCGCTCGGAATCAGGTACGACTCCTCCGACACTTTCACCCAGCCAAGCGCTCCGCCGTTGCGGCCGTCCGCGAGGGGACAGAACATCAGTGTCAGCTCATCGCCCGGCTCGAAGGTGTTGCCGCGGATGCCGCGGCCAACGAGCTGCGGCGGCGCCGCGCCTTCGAAACTCCATAGCGTCTCGCTGCCGTCGGCGTTCTTCACGTTCAGGTGCAGCCACGAGTGCGGATTGTTGAAATCCCAGCGGGCGACGGTGCCGCTGACGACGATCTGCGTGTCACGGTCGAACATGCTGAACGAGTGGTGTGCCTGCGCGGCGGAGATCGAGATCAATGCCGCGGCGACAGTAACGAGTGCGCGTACCGGTTTCATCGGATATCCCTCTTCTTCTTTATTGTTGTGCAGGCTCGATTTAAAGACGTCAAAAAACCCGATTATTCACTCCGTGCCGAGCGTCGCGTTGTAGATCGGGTCGCGCGTCTGGCCCGGCAGCTCGGGGAACAGCGTAGCGCCTCGCGGATCCTTGTAGCCTTCTTCGCCAGGCAGTCGGAAATTCGTCATGCCGTTTTCGTCGAGGTACGAGTTGCTGCTTTGCTCGCACTCCCAGTGCTGCGGCCGATGCCCGGCTTCAGTCAGATTTACCGCATGACGAAACGCGTAAACGGCATTCACGGGTTTGACGAATGCGAAGCTGTCGTAAAACGTCGCCTGCACTTCCAGGCGCTCGAAGCCGTCGTAGTTCTTGAGCTCCCACGTTTCGACCGCTTCGAACTGGTTGCTCGTCATCGGCGACCAGCGCGTGAAGTCCGCAGGCAACAGGTACTTCGTGTGCATGACGAGCTTGTCGCCGTCCCAGAAACCGATCGTGTCGCCATACCACGAATGCGTGCCGTAAAGGTTCTGGTGCTCCTGCCCGATGTACACGCGGCGTATCGAGTTCGCGAAATCGTTGATGAAGTACGACTGCTGCGGCAGGTTCACGAACTCGTGCGTGTACGGCTCGAGCAGCCAGCGCGGCATGCCGGCGGGTTCGCAGTGCGTCAGGCGGTCGTAGCGCACCTGCCCTTCTTCCTTCTGCTGGCGGAAGCGTTCCCTGTATGCGGTCTCGTACGCCGGCGTAAGCACGCCTTCCTTCACGTTGCCGGTGAAGTTGCCATTGTCGATG
>DASWWP010000065.1:0-40089 GCA_036405915.1 Pseudomonadales bacterium | reverse complement strand
TACACGATGAGCGGCTCGGTGGCGACCGACAACCTCGTCATCAGCAAGGCTGACGGCACCGACATGGTCATCGCCGAAGACAACCAGCTTGGCAGCGGCGGTTTCGCGGCCGGCTTCGCGACGACGCACACCGATGGCACCGTGGCCGATGCCCCGGTGAGCTACCAGCTGGAAATCGATGGCGTCGACGTCATCAACACGACGCTGAACCCCGGCGACAGCCTGACCGAAGGCGATCTCGACACCGCAATCACGAACTTCATCAACGCCAGCGGTGGCGATTACACGAAAACCGGCACGCTTGCCGCCGGTAACCTCGTGATCACGAAAGCCGACGGCAGCGACCTCGCCATCGTGCAGACCGGCACGGGCCTCACTGGCCTGGGCGGCACCAGCACGAACGGCAGCGAGCTCGCCGCGCCGGCCTATTCGTTCACGCTCGATGGCACGACGATCGACCTGACGACGGCACTCGGTGGCAATGACGCCACGGTGACGGGCCAGGAAGTTGCAGACGCAATCAGCGCCGTGACCGGCTTTACGGCCACCTACGCCAGCGGCAACCTGACGATCACCAAAGCCGATGGCTCGAACTTCACGATCGGTGAAGCCGGCGCCGATGCGGCCGGTTCCGAAGGCCTGGCTTCGTCGACGACCGCCACGTACCGCGGCACGATCACGGTGTCGTCCACCGGCGAAGACCTCGCCATCGGCGGCACTGCTCCGAGCAAGGCTGGCCTGACCGCCGCGACGACTGCCGCCACCGGCAACACGCTGACGGTCGAGACGGTCGATGGCGCGAACGCGCTGATCGATGCGATCGATGCGGCGCTCAACACGGTAAACGGCGCGCGCGCAACGCTCGGCGCGATCCAGAACCGCTTCGAGTCCGTCGTCACGAGCCTGCAGACCTCGAGCGAAAGCCTTTCGGCCGCACGTTCGCGCATCCAGGACACGGACTTCGCCAGCGAAACGGCACAACTCACGAAAGCACAGATCCTGCAGCAGGCGGGCATGGCCATGATGGCCCAGGCCAACCAGCTTCCGCAGGGCGTGTTGTCCCTCTTGCAGCAATAACCAGTTGGTGGTGCGCGGCAAACTTCTACGGCTCCTTCGGGAGCCGTAGTCGTTTTAGGGCTTCAGTGAAGCAGCGAGGCGGCGGCCGCGAGTGCCGTACCGAGCACGGCGACCGCGATGTTGACGAATAGCCCGCCCTTGACTGAGTAACCCGGCGGAATCTCAGAAGGCTTCAGCGAACGCAGCGTGACGAGAAACTGCCGCGACGAATGAATCACGGCATAGTCGCCCAGCAGGATGAAGGCGACACCGAGCCAGAATGCAGCCCGCGAACCCGCATCTCCGGCCGCAATTTCCAGTGCCTCGAGCAGCAGCCCCGAGCGCTCGACAAGAAACCCGAAAGCAATCAACGCCAGGCTCGTGCGGTTCCACGCGAGTAGCGTCCGCTCGGCGGCAAACAGCACACGGGGATCGTTCAGGTCAGACATCTCGAAAGCTCCTGTCAGGATGTTGATGCGCTTCGCGGCGATGGTACGCCAAGGCAGCAGGAAGGGCCCGATACCGGGTGATATTAAAGTAATTGCATTCTTCCTACGTAATAGCCTGTGACAGCGGGTAAAAGCCGCTGTGCAACTACTACACAACAGTGAGCTATCTGCATACGGCTGTTACAGCGTGGGCAGACGTGTGAGGACACGACAATGGCACAAGTTATCAACACCAACATCGCATCGTTGAATGCGCAGAGGAACCTGAGCAAGTCGCAGGGCACTCTGAACACGTCGTTGCAGCGCCTGTCTTCGGGCATGCGCATCAACAGCGCGAAAGACGATGCTGCAGGACTTGCTATATCCGAACGCTTCACCGCCCAGATCCGCGGCCTCAACCAGGCGGTGAGGAACTCCAACGACGGTATTTCGCTAGCGCAGACCGCGGAAGGCGCGCTCGGCGAAGTCACCAACAACCTGCAACGCGTCCGTGAGCTGGCCGTGCAGAGCGTCAACGCAACAAACAGCGCGTCGGACCGCGCCGCGATGCAGCAGGAGGTGTCGCAGCTGATCTCCGAGATCGACCGCGTCGCCGGCCAGACCAACTTCAACGGCGTGAAGCTTCTCGACGGCAGCTTCACCGCGCAGGCCTTCCAGGTCGGCGCGAACGTCGGTGAAACGATCACGGTGTCGTCGATCGCCGACGCAACGGCCGACGGCCTCGGCATCGACGGCGGCACGGTCGCAAACGTGTCCGGCGCCAACGACCTGATCGAAGCAGTCGACGATGCACTCAACACGGTGAACAGCTCGCGCGCAACGCTTGGCGCGATCCAGAACCGTTTCGAGTCGGTCGTCACGAGCCTGCAGACCTCGTCGGAAAGCTTGTCTGCCGCCCGTTCGCGCATCCAGGACACGGATTTCGCGAGCGAGACGGCAAACCTGACGAAGTCGCAGATCCTGCAGCAGGCGGGCATGGCGATGATGGCGCAGGCCAACTCGCTGCCGCAGAGCGTGCTGTCGCTGCTCGGCTGAAGTTCGCGGTACCTTGCAAGGCTTCTGCGGCTCCTTCGGGAGCCGCAGTCGTTTTGCGGCACCGGATGACCCTGCCTGCGCGAAAACTAAAGTAAAGCCGTGTCCCGTCCGTTAATGCGCGCTCGCGCAAAAATGCCGCAAAAATCCGCTGATTCCCGCTTTTCAAAAATCTTTAGCAAAGAATTTAAGTACTTGCACGCCATAAGTTCTAAAGCTTTGTCAAGCAAGCCACGTAACAGTTATCACTGCGGGAACGACCGCGGACTGGACTAACAGTGAGAACGCCTCGGCACCCGCCCCGGCGCAACACCTAAGAGGAATGGACAATGGCACAAGTTATCAACACCAACATCGCATCGTTGAATGCGCAGAGGAACCTCAGCCGTTCGCAGGCCACTCTGAATACCTCGCTGCAGCGCCTGTCGTCAGGCCTGCGCATCAACAGCGCAAAAGATGATGCTGCCGGACTTGCGATCTCCGAGCGCTTCACTGCCCAGATCCGTGGTTTGAATCAGGCCGTGCGTAACAGCAACGACGGTATCTCGCTCGCACAGACTGCCGAAGGCGCGCTTGGCGAAGTCACCAACAACCTGCAGCGCGTACGCGAGCTGGCCGTGCAGTCCGTCAACGCGACGAACAGCGCCTCCGACCGCGCGGCGATGCAGCAGGAAGTATCGCAGCTGATCGCTGAAATCGATCGCGTCGCGAACCAGACCAACTTCAACGGCGTCAAGCTGCTCGACGGCACGTTCACGTCGCAGGCCTTCCAGGTCGGCGCCAACGTCGGTGAGACCATCACGGTATCGAGCATCTCGAACGCCACGAAGGCCGGCCTCGGCCTGAGCGACGGCACCGCGACGCGCACGTCGACCAACGTCGGCGCCGCGGCGCTGAATGCCGGCGACCTGACGATCAACGGCATCGACGTCGGTGCAGTGGCGGCTGATGCTTCCGCCATTGCCGCTGCTATCGACGCGACGGCAACGACGGTAACGGCGACCGCGACGAATACGCAGACGGTCGCATTCGGCTCCGTCATCGGCACCGCGCGCGCAGCGACGACCTCGGGCGCCGGCGCTAGCTTCACCGACATCGTCGTCGATGCAGCCGTGGCCACGACCTCCGCCACTGGCACGAACTTCACCGACATCGTCGTCGACGACGCCGTTGCAACGACGTCGGGCGCAGCGACGAGCTGGACGGACTTCGGGAACACGAACGGTGGCGAAACCTACGAACTGACGATCGACGGTGCTACCGCCGTATCGTTCACGAACCTGACGGCGAACGGCGACCTCGACAAGGCTGAAGTGCAGAGCCAGATCGCGGCCTTTGTCGCCGGCAGCAACGGTGCCTACACGATGACCGGCTCGGCGGAAACCGACGACCTGGTGATCAGCAAGGCTGACGGCACCGACATGGTCATCGCCGAAGACAACCAGCTTGGTGGCGGCGGCTTTGCAGCGGGCTTCGCGGCCTCGCATACCGACGGTACCGAAGCCGAGGCGGCGGTGGCATTCAGCCTGCAGATCGACGGCGACGACGTGATCAACACGACGGTCAACCCCGGCGAAGACCTGACCGAAGCCGAGCTCGACACGGCGATCAACGACTTCGTTGCGAACAGCTCCGGCGCCTATACGAAAACCGGCTCCCTCGCAGCCGGCAACCTCGTGATCAGCAAGACCGATGGCACCGACATGACCATCACGCAGACCGGTTCCGGCCTCACCGGCCTGACCGGCACGAGCACGAACGGCACGGAAGCGGACGCGACCGTGAACTACGAACTGAGCATCGACGGCACCGACATCATCAGCCAGGCGATCACGGCCGGAAACGACCTGACTGCAGCCGACGTCGACACGGCCATCAACAGCTTCGTCTCGGGCAGCTCGGGCGCGTACACGAAAACCGGCAGCTTCGCGACGGGCGACCTCGTGATCAGCAAGACCGACGGCAGTGACATGGAAATCGTCGAAACAGGCGCGAACGCCGTGAGCGGCAGCTTCGAGGCGACGCACACCGACGGCGCCACGCTCGTCGCACCGTCGTACTCGTTCGCACTCGACGGCAACAACATCGACCTCAGCTCCGCGATCGCCGGCAACGATGCCACCGTCACGGGCCAGGAAGTTGCCGATGCCATCAGCGCGATCAGCGGCTTCAGCGCCACGTTCTCCGGCGGCAACCTGTCGATCACGAAAGCGGACGGTTCGAACTTCACGATCGGTGAAGCCGGTAGCGACGCGTCCGGTTCCGAAGGCCTGGCGTCGTCGACCACGACGACCTACCGCGGCACCGTCAGCATCACGTCGACCGGCGAAGACCTGGTCGTAGCCGGCACGAGCCCCGCGAAAGCAGGCCTGACGGCAGCGACGACGGCGGAAACCGGCAACACGCTGTCGGTCGAAACGGTGGAAGGAGCAAACGCGCTGATCACCGCCATCGATACGGCGCTGAACAACGTCAACGGTTCGCGTGCAACGCTCGGCGCGATCCAGAACCGTTTCGAGTCGGTCGTCACGAGCTTGCAGACGTCGTCGGAAAGCATCTCGGCCGCACGTTCGCGCATCCAGGATACGGATTTCGCGAGCGAGACGGCGAACCTGACGAAGTCGCAGATCCTGCAGCAGGCCGGCATGGCGATGATGGCGCAGGCCAATTCGCTGCCGCAGGGCGTGCTGTCGCTGCTCGGTTAAGCCCCGCAATCGTCAGCGCAGCTGACGCGCAGTAAAAGCAACGCGCTACAGCTCCTTCGGGAGCTGTAGTCGTTTTTGCGCGTCGGAATTTGCATTTCCCCGGCTGCTCCAGCACGGAGGTCCAGCGACTTTCGGCAAAAGCAAAATAATCCTAAAGCTACGTTCAGTCGCTTACGTAATAGACCCTGACGGCAACATTTACGACGTTGCTGCGCGCAAAACCACCAACTAAACCAGTTGACTGCTGCAACCGGCTGTTGCCGGAGACAGAGTCGAAGAGGAACCAACGCAATGGCTCAAGTGATCAACACAAACATTGCATCGTTGAACGCGCAGAGGAACCTGAGCAAGTCTCAGTCGACTCTGAACACGTCGCTGCAGCGCCTGTCTTCGGGCATGCGCATCAACAGTGCGAAAGACGATGCCGCCGGACTTGCAATCTCCGAACGTTTCACCGCCCAGATCCGCGGCCTGAACCAGGCCGTACGCAACAGCAACGATGGCATCTCGCTCGCGCAGACGGCCGAGGGCGCGCTCGGCGAAGTGACGAACAACCTGCAGCGCGTCCGCGAGCTGGCGGTGCAGTCCGTCAACGCGACGAACAGCGCATCCGACCGCGCGGCCATGCAACAGGAGGTCTCGCAGCTGATCGCCGAGATCGACCGCGTCGCCGGCCAGACGAACTTCAACGGCGTCAAGCTGCTCGACGGCACGTTCACGGCGCAGAGCTTCCAGGTCGGCGCGAACGTCGGCGAGACGATTTCGGTGGCGTCGATCGCGAACGCCACGAAAGCGGGTCTCGGTCTCGACGACGGCACCGCCACGCGCACGTCGACGGCGGTAGGCTCGACGGCACTGAGCGCCGGTGACCTCACCGTCAACGGCAAGGACATCGGCGCCGTATCCGCCGATGCCGCCGCGATCGCCACCGCGATCGAAGCGGCTGCCGACAACCTCAGCGCCACGGCCACGAACACGCAGACGATCGCGTTCGGCAGCGTCGTCGGCACGGCTCTGTCGGCAACGACCTCAGCGTCGGGCACCGGCTTCACCGACATCGTCGTCGACGACGCCGTCGCAACGACCTCCGGCGCCGCCACGAGCTTCACCGAGTTCACGAACACGAACGGCGGTGAAACCTACGAGCTGACGATCGACGGCGAAACCGCAGTGTCGTTCACGAACCTGACGGCCAACGGCGACCTCGACAAGGCTGAAGTGCAGAGCCAGATCGCGGCCTTCGTCGCCGGCAGCAACGGTGCGTACACGATGACCGGCTCGGTGGAAACCGACGATCTCGTGATCAGCAAGGCCGATGGCACCGACATGGTCATCGCCGAAGACAACCAGCTTGGCAGCGGCGGTTTCGCCGCTGGCTTCGCGGCAACGCACACCGATGGCACCGAAGCAGAAACGTCGGTGGCCTACCAGCTGGAAATCGACGGCGCCGACGTGATCAACACGACGGTCACGGCAGGCAACAGCCTGACCGAAGCCGATGTCGACGCGGCGATCAATACCTTCGTCTCGAACAGTTCCGGCGCCTATACGAAAACCGGCTCGCTCGCAGCCGGCAACCTCGTGATCAGCAAGGCCGACGGTAGCGACATGGCGATCACGCAGACCGGCTCCGGCCTCGCCGGCCTGACCGGCACGAGCACGAACGGCAGCGAGCTGGTGGCACCGGCTTACTCCTTCTCGCTCGATGGCAACACGATCGACCTGACGTCCGCGATCTCCGGCAACGACGCCACGGTGACGGGCCAGGAAGTCGCCGACGCGATCAGCGCGGTCAGCGGTTTCAGCGCGACGTTCTCCGGCGGCAACCTGTCGATCACGAAGGCTGATGGCTCCAACTTCACGATCGGTGAAGCCGGCAGCGATGCCTCCGGCTCCGAGGGTCTCGCATCGTCGACGACGGCGACGTACCGCGGCACCGTCAGCATCACGTCGACTGGCGAAGACCTCGTGATCGCCGGCAACGCGCCGAGCAAGGCTGGCCTCACGGCCGCCACGACGGCGGAAACGGGCAACACGCTGACGGTCGAAACGGTCGATGGTGCGAACGCACTGATCACCGCGATCGACACGGCACTGAACACGGTGAACGGTTCGCGCGCAACGCTCGGCGCTATCCAGAACCGCTTCGAGTCGGTCGTCACGAGCCTGCAGACCTCGTCGGAGAGCTTGTCCGCCGCCCGTTCGCGTATCCAGGACACGGACTTCGCGAGCGAAACGGCGAACCTGACGAAGTCGCAGATCCTGCAGCAGGCCGGCATGGCCATGATGGCGCAGGCCAACTCGCTGCCGCAGAGTGTGTTGTCCCTTCTCGGTTAAGGCTCGCGGGGGCCGGCATAACGGCGCCGGCCCCCTCGCGAGTCGGTTGAAGAAGGATATTTGACGCAGGAAGCGTGCGGCCCCAACAGGGGCTGCACGCGCTTACACCGAGACCGGACAGGAAGGCGAACGGGCCGCGCCGTACTGGCGCCGCGGGTTCCGGGTCCGTGAAACAACCGAGGTTGGGTACATGACGAACGTGAACAAGCTCATTCCGCCGGGAGCGAACGCCGTTACGCCGGTGGCTCGCATCCAGCAAACCAGCGCCAGCGAGGCGGCCGCGGCCGAGCGGCAAGCCATTGCCGACAGCGGCAAGCTGTTGCCCGGTGCGCTGCAGAACGACCGCGAAGCCGAGGAGCGGCGCAAGGAATTGCAGAACGCGATCCGCAACGTGTCGGGTTACGTGCAGAACATCACGCGTGAGCTGAATTTCAGCATCGACGAGCAGCTCGGCAAGACCGTCGTGCGCGTAATCGACGAAAACACCGGCGATGTGATCCGCCAGATTCCCTCCGAAGACATGCTGCAACTCGCGCGAAACCTTGCCGAGATCAAGGAACGCACGACGAAGGGACTGCTGTTCCAGGGCGACGCATAGGCGACGGCCCGGCTGACAGCGAGTGGTACATAACTTGCACAACCTGCCCAGTGACATGATGACGAAGGACTACTGAGGCAGATATGGCAATTTCGGCAACAGGCCTGGGTTCAGGGCTGGACATCAGCGGGCTGGTCAAGCAGCTCGTCGATGCCGAGCGGGCAGGGCCAGACCTGCAGATCGCGCGCGAGACGGCGAAGGTCAATACGAAGCTGTCCGCGATGGGCAGCATGAAAGGCGCGATAGCAGGCTTCCAGAATTCGCTGAACGGCCTGAACGTGCTCGACAACTACGGCAAGCGCAGCATCACGAGCAGCAACAGCGGCGCCGTGTCCGCCACCGTGACGAATGCCGCGGTGCCGAACAGCTACACGATGGAAGTGTCGAAGCTTGCCGAAGCTCACGCGCTGGCAGGCCCGGCCTTCCCGGACAGCGACACGACGCCCATCGGCACCGGCACGCTGACCTTCCGCTGGGGCACCACCAGCTACGATACCGACACCGACAGCTACGACAGCTTCTCGCTGAATCCCGACAGCAACATCACGACGCTGACGATCGACAGCAGCAATAACACGCTCGAAGGCATCATGAACGCGATCAACGAGGCCGATTTTGGCGTGACCGCGTCCATCGTCAACGATGGCAGCGGTTTCCGCCTGCTGATGACGAGCGAGAAGACCGGCGTGAAGAACAGCCTCGAAGTCAGCGCTGTCGACGGCGATGGCAACCATACCGACCTCGGCGCGAGCGCGGGGCTGTCCAACTTCGCGTTCAACGCCTCGGTGACGAACATGGAGCAGACGAACGCCGCGGCGAACGCGGTGTTCAAGCTTAACGGCCTGACCGTACAGAGCCAGGACAACACGACGTCTACAGCCATCCCGGGAATCACGCTGACGCTGAAGGAAACCACGTCGAGCCCGCTGACATTGAAGGTCGAAACCGACACGACCGCAGCCGTCAATGCCTTCAATACCTTCATTTCCGGCTATAACCAGTTCCGCACGATGGTCAACACGCTGACGAACTACAACGCCACGACGAAAACCGCCGGTACGCTGCTCGGCGACTTCACCGTGCGCTCGATCGTCACGCAGGTAGAAGGCATCCTGCGCAACGAAGTAGGCGGCACGAGCGGCGACTACACGAACATGGCCGACATCGGCCTGAAGACCAATAGCAACGGCACGTATGCGCTCGACACGGCAAAATTCAAGGAAATCCTGACGGAACAACCCGAGGCCGTATCGAAGCTTTTCGCCGCGCTCGGCGCGCCGACGGACAGCGGCATCAGTTACCACTCGTCGACGAAGAACACGGCGGTGGGCACGTACGCCGTCAACGTCACGACTGCCGCCACGTCGGCTAGCCTCAACGGCGCCGGCGCGTTGCCGGACTTCGGCGGTGGCGGCACGCTGGTCATCGACGGCGACAACGACAGCCTGGCCTTCGAGATCGACGGCGTGGACATCGGCACGATCGCGCTGACGCACGGAACGTACACGAGCGGCGCCGACCTCGCGACGGAACTGCAGGCGCGCATCAACGGCGCGAAGGAGATGGTGGAAGCAGGCAAGACGGTGACCGTCGGCTACGATTCGGTCAACAGCCGCCTGACGATCCAGTCGGCGATTTACGGCAATACTTCCCAGATCAACGTCACCGCGGTCGACACGGACACGGCCGCGACGCTCGGCTTCACGGTGGTCGACGGTCCGAAAGGCGTCGACGTCGCCGGCACGATCAACGGCAAGGCGGCCACCGGGGCAGGGCAGATGCTGACGGCGAACGCCGTCAACGGCAATGCCGCGGAAGGCCTGGCGCTAATCGTCTCCGGCTCCTCGACCGGCGCGCGCGGCAGCGTGAACTTCACGCGTGGCGTCACCGACCAGCTGAAACTGCTGCTCGGCAAGGTGCTGGAAACCGAAGGCGCGCTCGAGAAGCGCATCGACAACTACGAAGACCGCAAGGCGCTGATCGAGGAGAAGAAAGCGAAGCTCGAAACGAAGATGAAGGCGATCGAGCTGCGTTACTCGAAACAGTTCAACTCGCTGGATGGACTGCTGTCCAGCCTGCAGTCCACCAGTTCATACCTGCAAACGCAGCTGGCGAACCTGCCAGGCCCGCGCAAACTGAATTAACAGGAGGGAGATCTCTTTATGTACAACCGCTCAGGCATCAACCAGTACCAGCGCGTCGACGTCGAAAGCCGCGTCGCGGTCGGCAACCCGCACACGCTGATCAGCATGCTGCTCGATGGGGCGCTGAAGCGCATCGCGATAGCGCACGGCGCAACGAAGCGTGGCGACATTGCGACGAAAGGCAATACGCTCAGCGGCGCGATCCGCATCCTCGACAGCCTGCGTGCCGCGCTCGACCACAAACGCGGTGGCCAGATCGCCGACAACCTCGACGCGCTGTATTCCTACATGGAACGGCGGCTGATGGAGGCCAACCGCAACTCGGACACGGACATTCTCGATGAAGTCAGCGTGCTGCTCGGCGACATCAAGGAAGCCTGGGACAGCATGCCGTCCCAATACAGGGGTAACTGAGTGCGACTCGTTCACGTCGACATGCCGCCCGGCAGTGGCGGCGAAGAAAAGCTGCGCGAACGCACCCGCCGCTTCCAGCTTGCGCGCGTGCTGAAGGTCACCGAGCAGATGCTCGAGCAGGCAAATGCCGGCAACTGGGACATGCTCGAAGACCTCGAAGCGCAGCGCAGCCTCGAGCTCCAGGAATGTTTCTCGATGCAGGACGACTCGCCGAGCGAACTGATCGCCGAGGCGCTCGCAACGCTGATCTACCTGAACGAGCAGCTCGTGCAGATCGTACGGTATGCGCGCGAGCGCGCCGCTGCCGAACGCTTCGACCATCGCCGTGCGCTGCAGGCGGCGAGCGCGTACAGCGAAGGTTTGTGATGAACATGCGTTTCGACGAGAACGGCATCGTTTACAGCGGTTGCCTGCCGCTAAGCCTGGTGCTGATGAGTGGTGCCCCGCACGAGCACGAGCTGCTGCGCGCGAACGAAGGCAACGAGTTGCTGCTGCGCAGCGTGTCGGCACTCGAGGAAAAAATAGACACCGACGAAAACGATGAAATCGCGCAGGAACTGCGCCGCCAGGACATGAAACTGAACCTGGTCCTCGACCTGCTGGGCGCATTGCTGCTGCAGCAGCAGGTGATCCCCGAATCGCGCGAACTGCAACTGAGCGCCGCAGGGCTGCGCACGCACGTGTCGCCGACTCCTGCACCGGCGCAGCATTGCCGCCTGCAGCTCTACATCGAACCCGCGATACCGAAGCCGCTGACGCTGTTCGGCCAGTGCCATGCCTCGTCCGGGCCTGGCATGACGGACATCTCATTCACCGGTCTCAGCCAGACCGTCACGGACAATCTCGACAAGTTCATCTTCCGGCACCATCGCCGGCGGATTGCGCAGGCCCGACATGCCGGTTAGGGACGTCTTTCGAGCAGCTCCTTCAACGTTCGAAGATCCGCTTCGATCGCCCGCGCATCCTCCGCGAACTGCTCGTCGGACGTTCCCGGCTGCCGCAGCAGGGTGAACAGGAACTCGCTGCCGTCACCATGCGGCATCACGCGCATCGGATTGTGCACGACCACCCCGGAATCGAGCTCGACGTCATGGTCCATCACGCCGAAGGCATTCGTCTCCGCAAAGGTGATTCTCACGCGGCCAAACGGCGCATCGGCAATCCAGCTTCTGCCATCCCGCCGCACCTCCGAGCGGGCCAAACCGGCCGCCCAGCGCGGCAGGTTTTCAGGATTCGAAGCGAAGGCATAGACCTCCGCCGGTCTATGATCGATGTAAATGCTGATATGCCTGGCTTTATGCATCGTTCAGAACTCCGTCATTCGCGGGGTAACTCCACGCAGGGAACATGGTAGCCGGCTTCCCGGTAAGACAGAGGGAGACAATCACTTTCTCCAGTGATCGTTCTCAATGACGACGCGGTATCCATCGAGGTCTTCGAAGGTCTTGCCGCGCTGGTCCCAGTAGTCGTTGAACGCAGGCACGTCTATGAATCCGGCCGCGCGCAGCGCCGCACAGCACGTGCTCCATCTCTCCGGTTCCGGCACGTAGAACACCAGCAGGTTGTCCTGCGTCGGCGCGCGACCTGCGGGCGTGCCACGATGCTGCGTGAACTCGAGATGGTACGGATGTTTCGGATGGCCGAGTATGGCGCCATCGAAGCCATTATGGCCCTCGAACGTCGACAGAATCTCGAAGCCGAGGCCGTCTGCATACATCCGCGCGATCTCAGCGAGCCTGTCGGTGGGGCGTGCAACGCGCAGAACTGTCTCCTTTGGAATCACGTGCAATCTCTCAGGCGCTTAAGGAAATGTCCTCACTATAGCAACGCGCGCCACGTACTGGACACCCACGTCATCAATGCATGGCAGGGCCGGAGCCTGTTTGTTTTGCAGTCATGGCCCGAGCGATGTACGCCAAGGACGGCCCTACGGTCCCGGAAAAAAAGAGGCTTCGGGCCAAACTCTGGGCTCAAGTGGGTGTCCGCGATGAAACCGAGAATGACGAGGGCGACTTAAAACACTGATGCGCCGATCAAATCGTCCGGATACGATCCTGCGGACTGATGATGTCCGTAATCTGGATGCCGAAACGGTCGTTGGCAAGCACGACCACGCCGTGCGCGATCAGCGCGCCGTTCACGAGGATGTCGAGCGGTTCGTCGAGCAACCGTTCCAGCTCGATGACCGAGCCTTCTCGCATGTTCATGATCTCGTTGATCGTCATCTTCGTGCGGCCGACTTCGATCGACAGCGATACGGGAACCTTCAGCAGCGTGTCGAGGTTGACGTCCGTGGCCGTACGTTGCAGCAGGGCAGCGGCGGGGTCGTGGTCGTCAGGCGCGGTGGCGAGGTTGTCGTGTTCGATGGTGCTCATTGTTGCGAATGTCCTGTTGGTTGCTCACGTTCACTGCATGACGAAATTTGTGATGTATACCTCGCCGCCGGCGGCGGGGCCGGGGTTAGCCGGATCGATATCGAGCGCCTTGTTGACGGCGAGAAGCACGTCCGCGCGCAGCTTCTCCTTTCCTTCGAGCGTGCTGAGCGTTTCGAAATCCTGGCTGCTGAACAGCAGGATGAGGTCGTTGCGCACTTCCGGCATCTGTTGCTCGATCTGGCCGATCACGCCTTCGTCGAGGTACATCAGGTCGAGCGACAGCTGCAGGTAGCGCAGGCTGCCGCGATGCACGAAGTTGACGATGAACGGCGGATCGAGCGTCAGGTAGTGCGGCGTTTGCGCGACGACCGGGTTGCCATGCTCGTCGAGCTCCGCGCCTTCGGCGGCGGGTGCGAGGAAGGGCAGGCTGCCCGTCACATACAGGCCAAGGGGCACCGCGAGTACTACGAGGCCGATCAATGCATACAGAATCTTTTTCATCTCTTCACTCCTGCTAAATCTGGAAATCGGGTCGAGGGACGCTGCGCGTCACGAATGCGCTTCATCGTCACACGTAGTGGTCGATCCGGTTCGGATCCCTGACGTACACGGTGCGGCGCATCGGGGCGTCGTCGTCGACGCCTGCATCTCGCTGCGTCCCAGCCGGAATGCCGCTCATGTCCTGTGCATCCCGTTGCTGGCCGGATTGCTGAGATACCTGGCTGTCGCCGAGCTGCATGCCCTGGTTGGCAAGCAGTTCGCGCAGCTTCGGCATGCTGTCTTCGATCAGCACACGCGCTTCGGGGTTGTGCGTGACGAAGGACACGCTCGTGCCTTCGTCGCCCGTGGAAATCTGGATTTCGAGCAGGCCGAGTTCGGCCGGATGCAACTGCAGCTCCGCTTTCTCGAGGTTCATTTCCGTCAGCCACTCGAGACGCGTTCCCAGATCCTCGAACCAGGCGTCGCTGCCGGCGAGGTAGGGCGAGTCGAACTGCGGCATCGGCGCGGCTTCTTCAGTCGACTGCACGGTAGCCGGCGCTGGATCGTCGATGCGGGCAGCGTTCAGGCCCTGCATGAAATTCGGAGTGGCGGAATTGCCGTTCTGCGGCGCGCGCGCGTCACCGCTGACGAGATCCGCAAGGAAGTTGCTGTTGAAGGCTGCACTGAAGGCGCTTTCGCTGCTGCCGGCTGCGACGGCATCTGGCGCGACGTTCGCGGCCTGTGCGTTGCGGGCCGTCGCACCTGCCATGGCCTGGCTCAGGGCATTTGCCGTCGTGCGGAAGCCCTGCGGCAAGAACTTGCCGCCCGCAGGCGCGCTTCTGCCGTTGGCGCCCATGGCCTGCTGCGGAACCAGCGGGACCTGCTGTCCCTGCACGACGGCCTGGTCGGCGCCGTGCGCAAGGTCGAGGGCCTGGTCGATGTGCCTGCCGACTGCGGTGTCGTTTGCAGCAGCCGTGGCATCTGCCGGGGTGTGACGGGCTGCGTCGGCGAGCGCTTTGGCGCCGTCGATGGCGGTGTCCGTCGGTGTTGTCGTCCGCGCGTGGTTCATGCCGATCATGTCGGTGAAAGCCGCCAGGCTCCACAGCGCTTTTCCGGCATCGGGTTCGTCGCCGTCGCTCATTGATTCAGGCTGCAGCTCGAGGTCCTGGGCGGGCAGGGCGAAGTCGCCGGCGAGCGCGTCGAGTTCGGCGCTCAACGGTGTCGTTTCGGAGATCACGGCGAGCTTGCCCGCCGGGTCGTTCTCCGGCGGCATGTCGCTCGCCGCACCTTCTTCGCCGAGCAACTGGTGCAGCGTGCGTGCGAATTCGGCGCCGTCGAGCACGGTGCCTTCCATGCTTCCGTCGTCATGGAACAGGAAGCCCATGATGCCGTTGTTGCTGCTGCTCGCGACTTGCTGGATGGTCATGAATTGCGCTCCGCAATGGTGGGGATCAATGCTTCATGCTGAACGCCAGGCGTCCGTGCGCGAGCATGCTCATTTCGTCGGAGCGTTTCTGCTCCCTGCGTGCCTCGGCCTGGGCTTCTTCACGGCGCATGTTCTCGCCGATCCTGTCGATCTTGCGCACTTCCTGGTCCTTCGCGAGCCATTCCTGGCGTGCGTCTTCGAGCTGTTTCTGCATGTGCCTGACGACGCTTTCCTGCTGGCTGATGGCCTTGTGCAGCGAGGCGAAGAAGTAGCGGAAATCCTGGATCTCCTCCGGTGTCACGTGGCCACTGTCCATGCGGCCCTTGAGCTGGTCGGCGTACTCGTCCTTGTAGATGCGCAGCTGGTCGAGCTGGTGCTGCGCGGCTTTGCACTCCTGCTCGATGCGCGCAAGGTTCGCGCCAGCGAGGCTCTTGAAGCCGTTGTTGATGGCGTTGATCTTTTCCAGGCGTTCGGAACGTTTCATTTGTCTTCTCCTGCCCCTCTGGGTATGTGCTTCCCGTTATTGGTTTAATCGTTTATCAGGCTGAACAACTGCTTCTTGCTGGCGGCCATGTCGGACTGCTCCGTTGCACCCTGCTGCATGAACTTCTGCAGCTGCGGGAAGCGCGCTATTGCCTGGTCGATCGCCGGATCGGCGCCGCGGCGATAGGCCCCGACGTTGATCAGGTCACGGTTCTTCTCGTACAGGCTCCAGCTCTGTTTGAAGTTCAGCACCTTCTTCAGGTGGTCACGTTCGACGATGTTGCTCATGACCCTGCTGATCGACTGTTCGATGCTTATTGCAGGATATATGCCAGCCTGCGCGAGGTTGCGATCGAGCACTATGTGGCCATCGAGGATCGCGCGCGTCGCGTCGGCAATCGGGTCCTGCTGGTCGTCGCCTTCGGCGAGCACCGTATAAAAGGCCGTGATGGAGCCCGAGTTCTCGTCGGTCCCATTGCCGGCACGCTCGACGAGCTGCGGAATCTGCGCGAACACCGACGGCGGATAGCCGCGCGTGACGGGCGGTTCGCCGATCGCAAGGGCGAGTTCACGCTGCGCCTGCGCGAAGCGGGTCAGCGAATCCATCAACAGAAGGACGTTCAGGCCGCAGTCGCGGAAGTACTCGGCAATCGCCGTGGCGCGCCAGGCACCGTGCAGGCGCATCAGCGGCGGATCGTCGGCCGGCGTCGCGACGATGACGGCTTTCTTGAAATCCTCGGGGCCGAGGATGTCCTCGACGAACTCGCGCACTTCGCGGCCACGTTCGCCGATGAGTCCCACGACGACGACGTCAGCTTCCGTGAAGCGCGTCATCTGGCCGAGCAATACGGACTTGCCGACACCGGAGCCAGCAAAAAGGCCGATCCTTTGGCCACGGCCTACAGTGAGCAGGGCATTGATCGCGCGCACGCCGACGTCGAGCGGGCGGCTGATCGGAACACGGGCGAAGGGGTTGATCGGCGGGCCGATCATGCGCGCGCGATGCGGACTCTTGATGTCGCCGCGCTTGTCGATCGGGTTGCCGCCACCGTCGATCACGCGGCCGAGCAGTTCATGGCCGACCGTGACTTCGGGGTAGCGCACCTGCGGAATCACGCGCGCACCGGGGTTCAAACCCTGGATGCGGCCGATCGGCATCAGGTACAGCTTTTCGTTCGAGAAGCCGACGACTTCGGCTTCGATCTGCGAATTCGTCGACGTGATGATGTTGCAGCGGCTGCCGATCGAGGCCTGGCAGCCGGCCGCGACGAGCGTGAGCCCCGTCATCTGCACGAGCTTGCCTTCGACGGGAAGGGCAGGGAGGCGCACATGGTCGCAGTACCTGCCAAACGTGCTGTCGAAGAAGTGCGCGCGCGCGGCGCTGAACTGCTCGGGCGTGCCGGAGGGTATGCGCGATTCAGCCACGTTCGTCACCCTGGAATTGCGTGATGATGGTATTGATCCGCGCCATCAGGCTGCCGTCGACCGTCGCATCGCGGCTCGTCACGCGGCAGTCGCCGCGCGGTATCAGCGGATCGTCGATCAGCTTCCAGCGGCTTTTTTCCGAACTCGTGCGCGTGATCGACTGGATCAGCTGCGCGTCTTCGGGGTTCAGGAACACATTCAGTTTTTCGGCGGAGCTGTTGAGGATCGATACCGTGTCGCGCACGAGCGCGATGATCGTCTCGGGTTCGGTACGCAGCTCGCGCTTGACGAGGCAACGGGCGATCTTGCCGGCGAGTTTTGCGAGCGAGTCGATGGCCTGCTGGTTGATGTCCTCGTAAGGCTTCGCGAGGGCGTTCAGCACCATGTCGAGTGACTGCAACCGGCGGTTGGTCTCCGTCTGCGCCTGCACGAGGCCCTTGCCGTGTCCCTCCGCAAAGCCTTTCGCATAGGCTTCCTTGCGCAGGGTCTCGAGATCGCGCTCTTCCTCCTGCGGATTGCTCGCGGCCTCGCCGAGGCGCGGAGTTTCCCAGTGCCGGATGTCGTTCATGCCGGCGAGTCCTGCTTTAATCATTGGACACCCACTCACTGATCATGCGCGCGGCGCGCGCCGGTTCCTGCTCGACGAGCGTCTGCGCAAGCGTCAGGTTCTCGTCATATTCGGATTTCGCCGGCACCTGCTTGGCCGGCGCTTCGATGCCGGCGATTTTTGCGGCGTCGAAATTCTGGTGGATCACCATCTGCTTGCCGGGCTGGATGACCACGCTCTTCAGTGCTGGCCGCAGCACGGCGAAGATCAGCAGCAACACGACGGCGGTGGCGGCGAGCTGTTTCAACACGCCGGGCACCCAGGCTTCCTGCCAGATCGGCGTCGCGACTTCTTCGGCGAACAGCGGGCTTTCCGTGAAGCGCTCGCTGACGACGTTGACGCTGTCGCCGCGTGCTTCGCTGAAGCCGATCGAGTCCTTCACGAGCGTCGTCAGGCGCGCGAGCTTGTCTGCGTCGATGGCAGGAGCGGCGGCGGCATCAGGAGCTTCACCGGCCTCGGCCGCGGGCGTGCCGACGGGCGGAAGGTCGACGAGCACGGCGACGGACAGGCGCTTGATGCCGCCCGGCACAGAACGGATGTAGCTGACGCTCTTGTCGATCTCGTAATTGCGCGTCGCGTTCGTGCGGTTTTGCTGCGGCGGAGTCGTGGCGTTCGCCGTGGCCACCTGCACGCTGCCGTCGGCCAGGAGGTCCGGCGGGCTCGCCGACAGGTCGCCCGGCTGTGGCGTGCTTTGGCCGCGCGATTCTTCGCTCATCTGCTCGCTGCGCAGCACCACCGCGTTCGGGTCATAGCTTTCTTCGGTGGTCTCGATCGTCGTGAAGTCGAGGTCGGCAGTGACCTGCGCGCGCACGCGGCCTTCGCCGACGACGGGCGTGAGGATGTCGAGGATACGCTGCGTGTATTCGGCTTCGAGGCTGCGCGTGTACTGAAGGTGTTCGGAGCTCACGGCCATTTCGCTGTCCTGGCGGCGCGACAGCAACGTGCCTTTCTGGTCGACGATCGACACGTTCGCCGTGTCGAGGCCGGCCACGCTCGACGCCACGAGGTGCGCGATGCCCGCGATCTGGTTGTCGTTGACCATCTGGCCCGGTACGACGTCGAGCATGACCGATGCACTCGCCTTGTTGCCGGAACGAAGGAAGGTCGATTGCTTCGGAATGCTCAGGTGCACGCGTACGTCGCGCACGCCGCGAATCAGCTTGATCGTTTGCACGAGCTCCTGCTCGAGTGCACGGTTGTAACGCGCCTGCTCGAGGAAATTGCTCGTGCCGAGCGTGCTTTCCTCGTACAGCATGTCGAAGCCGCTGGCATTCGTGCGCGGCAGGCCCTGGCTGGCGAGCTGCAGCCGCAGCTGCTGCACCTGGCTGGTCGGCACGGAAATCAGTCCGCTGCGCTGGTCGATTTCGTACGGCACGGCGCCCTGTTCGAGCACGGCCAGCACGGCGGAGGAATCGGTGGGGCTCAGGTCGGGATACAGCACCGACATGTCCTGGTCGCGCGACCACATGACGACGGCGGTGCCGAGCGCGATCGCAGCCGCGAGCACGAGCATCAGCCCGAACTGGCGCACGATGTTCAGGCTCGTAAGCGAGTTGATCTGTTCGAGGACGGGATGGGCCAGGGCTTTGCTTGCCATGAGTGCTTGCTCGCTTTATACGGGTTGCGTCGTCAGACCTGCATGTTCATGACTTCCTGATACGCGCTCAGGATCTTGTTGCGTACTTCGACCGTGGCCTCGAAGGCCAGCGAGGCCTTCTGCATCGAGATCATGACGTCGGGCAGGTCGATGGCCGGATCGCCGATCTCGTACGAGGTCTTCATGCGGGTCGCTTCCTGCTGCATCGAGCCGACCTGGTCGATCGACGCGGCAAGCACCTGCGAAAAATTCGTCGGCTGCGCAGGTGCCGAGGCGCCTGCCTCCTGCATCCGCGAATACGCGCGGATCTGCGCAAGGACCTGGTTGACGTTCATGGCGGGATTCGTGGCAGAGATCATCGTCGTTTCCTTTCTCTAGTCCGGGGCTACCCCTGGCTGCTCGTTCAATGATCAGTCAGCGGCCGGTCTTCATTCGCATCAGGCGGGCAGCGCCGCCGCCATTTCCTGCTTGCGGAAGCGCGCCATCTTGTAGCGCAGCGTGCGCGGGCTGATACCGAGCTTTTCGGCGGCCTGCTTGCGGCTGGCGTTGTTACGCACGGCTTCGATGATGATTTCCTTCTCGCGCGTACGCAGGTCGCTTTCGAGAAGATTCGGCGCCGCCGCAGCGGCTGGTCCCGCGAGGGCCTGGAAGGCGACGGTGGACGAGTGTTGCAATGCGTAAGGAGGCGCGAGGGACGAGTGCGGCATCGCATAGGCTGGCGCCGCAGAGGACGGCGTATCCAGTTCGAAGATCAGGTCATTCGCCGTGATCACGCCGTCCTTGCACAGGATCAGCGCGCGCTGGATGACGTTCTCGAGTTCGCGCACGTTGCCCGGCCAGGTATGGCGCTGCAGCAGCACGGCTGCATCGGCGGCAAGTTCGATCTGCCGGCCGGGTTCGAACTGCTCGATGAAGCGCTGCGCGAGCGGCACGATGTCACCGGGACGTTCGCGCAGCGGAGGCAGTGCGAGGGGGAATACGTTGAGGCGGTAGAACAGGTCCTCGCGGAAGCGGCCAGCAGCGACTTCCACTTTCAGGTTGCGGTTCGTCGTCGCCAGTAAACGCACGTCGAGCGCAACGGTCTTGTTGCTGCCGAGCCGTTCGACTTCCTTCTCCTGGATCACGCGCAGAAGCTTCGCCTGCAGGCCGAGGTCCATCTCCGAGATTTCGTCGAGCAGCAGCGTGCCGCCATTGGCCTGCTCGAACTTGCCGGCACGCGACGCGACTGCGCCGGTGAACGTGCCTTTCTCGTGGCCGAACAGGATCGATTCGAGCATGGTTTCGGGAATCGCGGCGCAGTTGATCGCGACGAAGGGCTTGTCGGCGCGCGGCGATTGTTCATGGATGTAGCGCGCGAACACTTCCTTGCCGCTGCCGGATTCGCCGCTGATCATCACCGTGGCATTGCTGTCGGCAACGCGGCGCGCGAGATCGACGATGTGCTGGCTACGCGGATCGGCTGCGACCATCTGCGTTGTCCTGACTGCGGAACCGAGCAGGCGGCTCACCATTTCGACGACGGTGTCGTTCTGCAGCGGCTTGACGAGGTAGTCGTCGACGCCAGCCTTGATCGCACGCACGGCTTCAGGCACTTCCTTGAATCCGGTGAGCGCTATGCATGGCATCGACGGCAGCTGCGCGCGCAATGCGTGCAGCAATTGATAGTCGTGCGCGGAAAACGCAGCAGCCGTGCCAATCGCAAGATGGATTTCCTGGCGCCCCATCTGCACGCCTGCTTCCGCCGCCGTACGACATTCGATTATGGAATGACGCATCCCCGTGAGCAGCACGCGCAGGTCGGCGCGCGTCGCAGCATCTTCCTCGATCAGCAGTACGGTCTTGGCGTTCTTCATGTGGCACCTCTGTTGGCCTGCAAGCATTTGCCGGTGTGCGGCAAACTTTGTTACAGAGCTCAGAGCAATCGCTGTGCCAACTCGAGAAAAGCCGTAATTTACAGTGTTTTTCTTCGCGGCAATGGATATCCGCTGTTGTGAGTGACGGAAAATCTTTGGCGCTTGTGTCGGGATGTTGACTGGGTTGCCGTTCTCCACGCCGGTATTAATGAAGTGCGCAGGCCGGGAGAGCTAGTGCTTTGCGGGGAGAAAACGCACATCCATGTGCTCTCGCTAGCGCCGCCAGCCACTCGGCATAGCCTCGTGGCGTTCGGCTGCGCACCAAGCTGCGCTTGGGAAACACTTGCCTCACCCATGGCGCTCAACGTCCCCGCAAAGCACTAGCTCTCCCGGCCCTTCGACATCGGTGCCGACGAGACAAAAAGACGTGTTAGGGTTGAGCGTTGGTAACAACAGCTGCCTGTGTGTTGTTTTCCCAATAGGTATAAATTGACGGAGTGACGATTACGCAGATGCTACGAGGTTCGGGAACGGGGATGCTGCGGCGGGACGTTGAGCGCCATGGACGGCGCGAGCGACAGTACAGGGATGTACGTTTTCTCCTGACGCAGCATCCCCGTTCCCGGACCCTTCACTGTTTAGTGAATCCAAAAACCTGGAGTGACAGGGTCAAGCGACCGTAAAAGAGTCACGCAACGGTATTTTGAATATCAAGCTTCTTGATCTTCTCGACGAGCGTCGTGCGCTGCAGAGACAGTGACTTCGCCGCTTTCGCCACGATCCAGTCGGACTGTTCCAGCGCTTTCTCGATGATCGACTTCTCGAGACTCGTCAGGTATTCCTTCAGGTCCATGCCGTCCTGCAGGTCGACGACAGGTAGCGTGGCAGCGGGTTCGGAAGCGGCGGAAGCCTGGAACGATATCGATGCGCCGCCAGTGAGTACGCTTGTCGTGATGGACGCCGGGGATACTACGAGGGTTTCCGACTGGTAGCGTAGCGGCAGCTTCTGGTTCGTGATCGTTTCGCCGGGGAACAGGATAGCCAGGCGCTCGACGAGGTTCTCGAGTTCACGCACGTTTCCGGGCAGTGGATGGTTGCGCAGTGCGCTGATCGCGGTTTCGTCGAAGACGATCGGGCTGCGGTGTTCGAGTTCCATGCGCGTGGCGAACTCGCGGATCAATAGCGGGATGTCGCCGGCGCGGTCGCGCAGCGGAGGCAGTTCGATCGGGAATACGTTCAGGCGGTAGAACAGGTCCATGCGGAACTTGCCTTCGCCGATTTTCTTTTCGAGGTCCTGGTGCGTTGCGGCAATCAGGCGCACGTTGCTTTGCATCGTCTTCGTGCCGCCGACGCGTTCGTAGCAGCGTTCCTGCAATACGCGCAGCAGTTTCACCTGCATCGGCAGCGGCATGTCGCCGATTTCGTCTAGGAACAGCGTGCCGCCTTCGGCCAGTTCGAAGCGGCCCTTACGCGTGCTGATCGCGCCGGTGAATGCGCCTTTTTCGTGGCCGAACAATTCGGATTCGAGCAGTTCCGGCGGAATCGCGCCGCAGTTCACGGCGACGAAGGGCTGGTCGGTGCGCAAGCTCAGGTGGTGGATCGCGCGTGCGACGACTTCCTTGCCGGTGCCCGATTCGCCGAGCAGCAGCACGTTCGCATCGGTCATCGCGACGTGGCGGATCAGCGCCTGTACCTCTTTCAGCTGTGGACTGTTACCGGTCAGCGACACGGAAGGGGACTTGCCCGACAGCACGCCGCGGCGACCTTCCTGTTCCGCATTGCGAATGATGCCGAGCAGCGTGCGGTACTGCAGCGGCCAGTTCAGGAAACCGCTGACGCCTTTCAGTAGCGTCGGTGCGTTCTCGCTTTCCTCGCGGATGACGTACACCGGCAGCGATGGCTGCAGCTTGTTGACCTGTGCGATGGTTTCACCGAGGCGCGCGCTGTCATCGAGCGCGATCAGCGCGATGATGAAGTCGCCACCCGACCGGAGTGTTTCCGCGGTCGTGAACGCGCTGTCGCTGGTTGCGAGGGCGTAATCGATGAATTCGAAGATCGTCGCGATCTTGTCCCGCGTCGTGTCATCGTCCGTAACGAGTAAAGCAGTTGCAGCCATGTTGTAATAGTTCTTGTCGAGTCTGGTGCGTGGTCGGCTGGGTCAGAAACCCAGGCTTGAAAGCAGGTTGTCTACGTCACTCTGGTCCATGTGCTCGTTGTCGCCGCCGATCTCCATCTGTTCGAGATTCGAGCGCAGTTCTGCCTTTTCGCGTTCGTCGAGTTTTCCTTCCTCGCTTGGAATCTGGGACAGCTGCTGTAGCACCTTCGTGTACTGCGTCAGCATCACGAGCGAATTCTCGACGTCGCTGATGATCGCGATCGCCTTGCGGATCGACTGGCTCGCGAGGTCCTGGAAATTCTGCGCCAGCACGATGTCGGTCGTGTTGCGGCTGATGTCGGCGACGGTGCTCTGCGTTTCTTCCATCAGGCGCACGACGCTGGAGATCAGCTCGGGCTGGTCGCCTGCAGGCGCCGAGCGCAGCGCCTTGATCAGCGTGGTTTGCAGCTGCATGTTGGAATTGATGCGGTTGACGCATTCCTGCGTCTGTTCGGTCTTGTCGAGCGTCGTGCGTGCGGCACCGTCGGTCAGTTCGATCACGTAATTGAGGCCGGCGCGCGTGCGGTTCTTGTTCTGCGCATCGTTCGCGCTTTCCATCGGCGTGTGCAGGTCGGAGATTGCGGTGTGCAGGCCGCGGGTGATCTTGCCGACTATCGTGAAGGTGCTGCTTTCGTTGATCTGGTTGATTTCGTTGATGTACCGGAGCGCTTCCTGGACGTTGCCTTGCTCCAGACTCGTCATCAATTGCCCGGTAATCTGCCTGAAGCCGATCAGTTCTGGCGGTTCGATGTAGTGCTTCTGCGCGAGTTCCATGTTGCCTTCCTTATTCTGGTCAGTGTTCAGGGAAAGATGCGGGCGATTTTTGCCTTGATGATCTCGGCATTGAACGGCTTGACGACGTAGTCGTTCACGCCGGCCTTCACCGCCTCGATGATCTTTTCTTTCTTCGATTCGGCGGTGACGAGCAACACGGGAGTTTTCGTGAGCTTGGCATCGGCGCGAATCGCCCTGAGCAACTCGAGCCCTTCCATCTTGGGCATGTTCCAGTCGCTGATGACGAAGTCGTAATTGCCCGCCTGCAGCATCGGCAACGCGGTGGAACCGTCGTCCGCCATGTCGACGTTCGGATAGCCGAGGTCGTTCAGAATCTGTTTCTCGATTCTGCGCATGCTTTCGTGGTCATCGACCACCAGGATTTTCATGTTCAGGTTGGCAGGCATTGCAGGCTCCCGTGGTTGGCCATGTCAGCTGGTTTGTTGTTTTACCCTTATCGGGTGATTTCCCTGTTGGCTGAATAGCAAAACGTGGGCCAAGTGGCGGAAGCCGCGAAATTGCTGGCAAATCTAGCCGGGGTTTTACCTGAAGTCAAAATTCCGACGCGGTTTTGACGCCCGATCACAGCGTCTGGGCAAGAGCGGCGTCAAAACATCGACTCGTGCAGAAATTTGACGCCCTGGGATTGCGATGCCGTCAGAATTTTTACCTTATTTTTCGAGAGTTTGCCCACATCACGCCTCAAGTCTGGAAGGCGGTCCCAATCAGTTTGAGGTTCGCGCAGCAGACAGCTGCCGATGACGCTCGTAGCGCGGAGAGGGCTACGTTGCCCGGCCCGTGCGCCCACGCATGATCGAGGGAGCGCCGAAGCTTCGGCTCGCGGGAATACTCACCACAAGAAGAAGCAGTTCGTGCCGGAGCTGGTTGCGGGGGAGTTAAGCAAAACGCAGGCGTCGCCGTTCGTGCTTCGATGACGTGTATGGAGAAGCGCCGAATGCGCTCCCCCGCTATCGCTGCGGCCAGGACCGCCTGTCCTGAACAGGACGAACCTGAAGACTCGCTCCAAAGCAGCTTGGACAAATGCAACGAGGCCAACACGGTGAAAGTCCTGTGACGCAGTTAAAGAAAAATCCCGCACTGCCGTAAATGAACACAGGCCTTCTTCAAGCGCGCACTGCCGCTGTGAAGGGAACTACAAAGATGTGTTCAACCAAGGGTAGGAAATGACATGTCCCAGGTATTGATAGTGGATGACTCGCGTTCGATACGCGAATTACTTGGCAGTGTTCTTGCAAGCGCGGGTTTCAAGGTGACTGCAGCGAATGACGGTCAACAAGGACTCGATACTGCGAAAACACAAAGCTTCGATCTCGTGATCACGGACATCAACATGCCGGTGATGAACGGACTCGAATTGTTGAAGTCGCTCCGCGCGCTGCCGGAGTACGCCTTCAAACCGATTCTGATCCTGACCACCGAGTTTTCGCAGGAAATGAAACTCAAGGGCAAGGAAGCCGGCGCGACGGGCTGGATGGTGAAGCCCTTCGACCCGGTGAAGATGGTGGACGTCATCAACCGCGTGATTCGTAAATAACAACACGGCACGAGAACAACAGACAGAAGGCGGGGAGTGACGCGATGTCCAGCAGCATGGCCATGGGCAGGGGCCTGGATGATATCCGGCAGATTTTCATTGCCGAGTGCATCGACGGGTTGGCGGTGATCGAGAGCGGACTGCTCGATCTCGAAAAGGGCACCGACAGCCAGGAAACCATCAACGACATTTTCCGCGGCGCGCATTCGATCAAGGGTGGCGCGGCAACGTTCGGCTACAGCAACATCGCCGAATTCACGCACGTGATGGAAACGCTGCTCGACAAGCTGCGTGCGCATGAACTCGCGATCACGCCGGCGATCGTCAAAGTGTTCCTCGATTCCGTCGACTGCCTGCGCGACATGGTCGACACGATGGACGGCGATTCCGGTTCGTACGACCAGGAGCGCGCTGAGGAGATCCAGGCCAAACTCACGGCATTCCTCGACGGCAGCAACTCGGGCCAGCCGCAGGAAGACCTGCTCGACGTTGCCGCGATCGCTGCCGAACTCGGCATAGATTCCGAACACATACCGCAGCAGGCGGCGGCAAAACCCGCGGCAAAAGCTGCCGACAGCGGCAAGGTGTGGGACATCCACTTCCGCCCGAAACCCGAATTCCTGAAGAACGGCAACCAGCCCCAGCACATCTTCCGCGCGCTGGCCGAACTCGGCCGAACGGAAGTCGTGCCGGATCTCAGCCAGCTCCCGGCTCTCAATGAGCTGAACGTCAACGAGCTGCACCTGAACTGGAAGATCGCGCTTCATGCTGAAACCACCGTAGAACACATTCGCGAAGTGTTCGACTGGGTCGAACTCGACAGCGACGTCAGCATCAAGCTGCGCGACGCGCATGCCGCGGCCGATGAAGTCCACGGCGAGCAGGAACATGAGCATGAACACGTCCATGCCGGCGACAAGCACGCCGAGCACGGCGAGCACAAACAGGATCGCAAGGGTAGCGCGAGCCACAAGAAGGATTCCGGTTCCATCCGTGTCGACATCGAGAAGATCGACGTACTGCTGAACCTCGTCGGCGAGATGGTGATCAACCAGGCGATGCTGAACCAGCTCGCGCGCAACAAGAATGCGCAAACGGGTACCGTCGAACTGGAACAGGCACTGGCCCTGCTCGAACGCACGACGCGCGAGCTGCAGGAAGCCGTGATGGAAATCCGCATGCTGCCGGTGAGCGTCACCTTCAGCCGCTTCCCGCGCCTCGTGTACGACCTGAGCTCGAAACTGAACAAGAAGGTGGAACTGAAGATCACCGGCGAGCAGACCGAGGTCGACAAGACCGTGCTCGAGAAGATCGGCGACCCGCTGTTGCACCTGATCCGTAACTCGCTCGACCACGGCATCGAAAGCCCGCAGGCCCGCGTCGCGAAAGGCAAGCCCGAAACCGGCGTCGTGCACCTGAGCGCATCGCATGAAGGCGGCAGCGTCGTGATCCGCGTATCGGACGACGGCGGCGGCCTGAACACCGGCAAGATCCTGCAGAAAGCCATCGAGAAGAAACTCGTTGCCGACGACGCGAAGCTGTCGGAAGCGCAGATCCATGACCTGATCTTCCGCCCTGGTTTTTCCACGGCAGATGTCGTCACGGACGTTTCCGGCCGCGGCGTCGGAATGGACGTCGTGCGCCGCAACATCGAGGACATCGGTGGAAGGGTGGAGGTGTACTCCGTAAAAGACAAAGGGAGCACCTTCCAGATCACCCTGCCGCTCACCCTCGCCATCCTCGACGGCCAGCTGATCAAGGTGGCGAACGAGGTGTACGTATTGCCGCTGCTGTCGATCGTCGAGACAGTGCAGGTCGACGAAGCGAAGATCAACGTGATTTCCGGCCGGGAGATCGTCTACCGCCTGAGGGGAGAGGCCGTGCCGGTCGTCGACATGCGGCGTGTATGCCGTGTCGAAGGCAACGGTGCACTCGACAGCTTTGCGCACAAGCAGCTGATCATCGTGGAGGCGGAGCGCAAACACATCGGACTGGTCGTGGATGAGTTGCTCGATCAGCACCAGGTCGTCATCAAGAGCCTCGAAACGAATTTCGTGAAGGTGCCCGGCATGCTCGGCGCCACGATCCTGGGGGACGGCACGGTATCGCTGATCCTCGATGTAACGACGCTGGCCGAACTGATCGTGAAGGAAAACGCACAGCACGTAAGGCATTAAACCTGTGTGACGGCGCGGCCGTCACTGTATGAAAGGCGCCCAATAGAGGGGAATGACATGACCGAGATCAAACGCGGACAGAAAGAACTGAGACAGTACCTGACCTTCATCCTCGACGGCGAAGAGTACGGCGTGCCGATCCTGAAGGTGAACGGCATCCAGGGCTGGGAACGCACGACGCCGATCCCGAACTCGCCGGACTACGTGATGGGCATCATCAACCTGCGCGGCGAGGTCGTGCCGATCATCGACCTGCGCAAGCGCTTCGGCCTCGAGAAGATTCCGTACGACTCGCACACGGTCGTCATCGTCGTGCGCATCGGCGCCACGAACGATCGCAAGCGCACGGTTGGCCTCGTCGTCGACGCCGTCGCCGACGTACACGACATCGACCAGGAACAGATCCACAGCACGCCCGAATTTGGCGGCAAGATCAGCGACAACTTCGTGAAGGGACTCGGCATGATCGGCGAGAAGATGGTGATCCTGCTCGAGATCGACAACCTGATCGACTGGAAGAAAGTGTCCGGCGACGACAAGGACGCGGCGGCAGAAACGCTCGCAGCCTGATACACAATTAAAAACATAGCCCACCGATAACGCATTCAACAGAGGCACATTATGGGGATTTTCAACTTCATGTCCGGCAAGAAGCTGGACAAGGCCGAGCTGAACGGCATGCTGGCGGCAGAGGCCGCGCCGGCGAGTGCCGCGATCCTTGCCACGCCAGCCACACTCGACGCGATGGATGCCCGCGTGATCGTGCTCGATGCGACGCATACGATGGTGATGGTAAACGCCGCTGCCCGGCAGATGCTGATGCAGGCCGAAGTCGAAATGCGGAAGACGATCCCGGGATTCAGCGCCGATCGCCTGACGGGCAGCAAGGTCGACATATTCCTGCGCAACCCGGCGCAACAGCGCGACATGCTCGACGGCATGCTGTCGGCGCAACGCGATCGCTTCGTCTTCGGCCTCAAGCAGTTCGACATCGTAATGACCCCGGTGTTCGGCAACGACCAGCTGCGCCTCGGGACGCTGCTCGAGTGGCGCGAAGTCGTCGAAAAGCCGAAGAAGGAACGCGTGGACATCGAACGCATGGCGCTCGAGATGGCGCCGGCGCGACCGGTGGTTCCGGCTGGCCCGAGCGCGGCTGAAGTCGAACTCGGCAAGGAACTTGCGAGCTACAACGCAGCCCTGCAGGGCATCCAGCGGGCAATCGATGCGGCGATCGGCGGCAATCTCGACGTACGCGTCGACACGACCGGCCACACGGGCATGGCCGCCGGTACGTCTGCAGGCGTCAACAAGCTGCTGGGCGCCTTCGAAAGCGTCATCACCGAAGTGAAGGACGTCGTCGGCGCGCTGGCCACCGGCGACCTCACGCGCAAGATCGCGCGTGATTACCAGGGCAGCTACGGCGCGCTGAAAGTCGACATCAACAATACGGTCGAAAAGCTCGTGCAGATGGTCAACGAGATTCGCGACACGGCAGAAAAAGTGAAGCGCGGTGCCGCCGAGATCACGAGCGGCAACGCCAACCTCAGCCAGCGCACCGAAGAGCAGGCTGCGAGCCTCGAGGAAACGTCGGCCGCGATGGAGGAAATCACGACGACCGTGCAGCAGAACGCGGCGAACGCCGTGCAGGCCAACACGCTGGCGCGCGGTGCGCGTGAAACCGCGGAAAACGGCGGCAACGTGGTCGGCCGCGCGATCTCCGCGATGCAGGCCATCAGCGATTCGAGCAAGAAGATCAACGACATCATCGGCGTGATCGACGAGATCGCGTTCCAGACGAACCTGCTGGCGCTAAATGCCGCGGTGGAAGCAGCGCGCGCCGGCGACCAGGGCCGCGGATTCGCGGTCGTAGCTGACGAAGTACGCAACCTCGCGGGCCGCTCGGCGACTGCCGCGAAGGAGATCAAGGAGCTGATCAAGGACAGCGGTACGAAGGTGCAGGAAGGCGCGAGCCTCGTGAACAAGTCCGGCGAGACGCTCGAGGAGATCGTGACGGCGGTGAAGAAGGTGAACGACATCGTCGCCGAGATTTCGACCGCCAGCGACGAGCAGGCCACGGGCCTCAACGAAATCAACCGCGCCGTCGGCGAGATGGACGAGATGACGCAGCAGAATGCCGCGCTCGTCGAGGAAGCCGCATCGGCCAGCGAAGCCCTCGGCCAGCAGGCAGACGCCCTGGAGAACCTGCTCGACTTCTTCAACACTGGCGTGCAGCACATGCGTCATGACAGCGTGAAGCCGGCGGTGCAGCGCAAGCCGGTCGAGAGACGTGCCGAGCGCAGCGCGAGCCCGACACGCGGCAAGCCGGTCGTGGAGCGCCGCGCGCCGAACTCGCCGATGCGTGTGAAAGCCGCCGCAGCGCGTGCCGCTAAAGTGGACGACAGCGACGACAACAACTGGTCTGAATTCTGAAAGCGATAAGACGAAGCCAACGTAGCGGCGGGCAGGGACTCACAATGGCAACAGCGACCACTGTAAAGAAGAACGCAGCAGCGGCAAAAGGCGCGACAGCGGCGAAGAAAGCCACGGCCACGGCAAAACCAGCCAGGGCGCCGCGCAAGCGGAAGGCCGCAGCGGTGGAGGTAGTGACGGAGGTCATGCCGGTCGTGGAAGCGGCCGGCGCGGACGCCAATGTAATGGATGCCATGCCCGCCGTCGAAGCGTCGCCCCGCGCGGAGGCCGTGGAGATGGCCGGGCAGTCGGAGCCGTCGTCGGCGATGGCCGGCGACGAAGCGCAGACAGGTGTCGTCCGAAAGGGCAGGTCCACGCGCTACGTGTTGCCGACCAACATGGAAATCGCGGCGCTTGGCCCGGTGCACGAACAGCTGGTGACGCTCGAGGCGAGCAATGACGGACCCTTCGTGCTCGACGGCGCGAACCTCAGCGTGATCGACACGGCCGGCCTGCAGCTCCTGATCAGCTTCGTGACTGCGGTGCAGGCCTCCGGCAAGAAAGTGAGCTGGGACAATTATTCGGTTCAGGCTTATCAACTGGCCAACGAACTGGGTGTAGTAGAGCAACTGGGAGACTGACTCCCGGAATCAACTGGGGAGTAAACCCCGGAGCAGGTGATGGCGAACAAACTGACGACTTTATGCGAACTGCAACTGTATTCGATCCTCCAGGAAATCGGCACGTCGGGAGTCGAGACGACCGGCGCCGCGACGCGTGCGCTGACTTCGTGTACCAAGCTTGAACAGATTCTCGGGGAAGTGGCAAAGAACGAATCTTCGCGCGAGGCGCTTGGCGATATCTCGCGGGAAGTGAACAACGTCATCATCAACCTGCAGTTCATGGACGAGCTGTCGCAGCGCGTGGCGCATGTCCTGCAGCTGTTCTCGATCATCAAGCGTTCGGTTCCGCCGCGGACAGACGACAGCGAGAGCGACGAGGAATTCCTGAAGATCGCCACGCGCATCTTCAGCATGAAAGAAGAGTTTGCCGTTCTCCAGCAGTTGTTCCCGGGTTGTAACCATGTCTCTTGCAGCAACGATACCGAACTCTTCTGAGTCGCCCCTGCGGCGCGACCAGATCTGCACCGAGCTTAGCCTGGCTGACTTCGAGACGCTGCGCTCGATCGTGCTTCAGCATACGGGAATCTCGCTCAATGCGTCGAAGATGGAGCTCGTGAAGCGGCGCTTCCTGCCGCGGCTGAGAGCGCTGCATCTTCATGACTTCGGCGAGTACGTCGAATACGTGAAGGAGAACTTCGAAAGCGAAGGCGTCAACTTCTGCAACGCGATCACGACGAACCTGACCTCATTCTTCCGCGAGCAGCATCATTTCGAACTCGTCGCGACGATGCTGCGCGCGATGCTAGCGCGGCGCGACCGCAAGCCGGCACGCGTGCGCCTTTGGTCGGCCGGATGCTCGGCCGGGCAGGAGGCCTACAGCCTCGCGATCATGCTGCGTGAGAACTTCCCGGACCTGGACCGCCTCGACATCCGCATCCTCGCCACCGATCTCGACGAGAACTGCCTGAACACCGCGCGCCGCGGCATCTATCCGCAGAAGGAATTCGAGAAAATGCATGAGCCGCTGATCAATCGCTACTTCCGCGAGGTATCGAGCCCCGGCCGGACGATGCCTGGCCGCTGTTTCGAAGCCGATGACGGGCTGAAAAGCCTGATCACGTTCAACAAGCTGAACCTGATGCACACGTGGCCGGTGAAAGGGCCGTTCGAATTCATCCTGTGCCGCAACGTTTTCATCTATTTCGACAAGGACACGCAGCTGCAGATCCTGCGCAAGTTCGCGGCCTTGCAGCGCCCCGGCAGCTACCTGTGCCTTGGCCACTCCGAAATCATCCCGAATCCGCCGTCGCTCGGTTACCAGATGACCGGCAAGACGTCGTACAGACGCGTATAGAGGTAGTAATGCGCCTGCGCAGCGAGTTCAGCCACATCAAGAAGTACTACGACAACGTCAATGCCTGCCAGACGGCCAAGATCCTGCCAGGCGAGTTCTACGCGACGAGCGATAACGAAATGATCACGACGGTGCTCGGCTCGTGCGTGTCCGCCTGCATCTACGACGAGAAGAACAAGTGCGGCGGCATGAACCACTTCATGCTGCCAGGTGACCAGAACAGCTCCGACGACACGCCGGCGCGCTACGGCATATACGCGATGGAGAGCCTCATCAACGCGATCCTGAAAATGGGCAGCCGCAAGGAGAACCTGAAGGCGAAGCTGTTCGGCGGCGGGCAGATCATCCCCAACATGACGGACGTCGGCCGCAAGAACATCCAGTTTGCACGCAGCTTCCTCGTGTCGGAAGGCATACCGCTGGAAAGCCACGATCTCGGCCTCGCGTTCCCGCGCAAGGTGAATTTCTATCCGCTGTCGGGCCGAGTCCGCGTCAAGCGCCTGCAGTCGCTGCAGAACGACACGATCGAGACGCGCGAAATGCATTACATGCAGGTGCTCAGCAACAAAGACCAGGTCAACGGCGAAATCGAACTGTTTTGAAGGAGTCGGCCATGACACGAAACAAGATCAAGGTACTCATCATCGACGACTCCGCCGTCGTGCGCACGATGCTTACCGACATGCTGGGCCGAGATCCGCAGATAGAAGTCGTCGGCACGGCACACGACGCCTACATGGCACGCGACAAGATCAAGAAGCTGAAGCCCGACGTGCTGACGCTCGACGTCGAGATGCCGAAGATGGACGGCATCACGTTCCTCAGCAACCTGATGCGGCTGCACCCGATGCCGGTCCTGATGGTGTCGACGCTGACGGAAAAGGGCGCGCGCGTGACGATGGATGCGCTTGCGTACGGCGCCGTCGACTTCGTCTGCAAGCCGAAGATCGACATCTCGCACAGTTTCCTCGAATACGCCGAGGAGCTGCGTGAGAAGGTGAAGACGGCAGCACGTGCACGTGTGCGGCAATACGTGGAGAAGCCGGCGCAAATGCTGCGCAACGGCACGAACGGGCCGAGCGTGAAGTATTCCATCGACGAAGTGATCCCGGGCGCGCTCGCGCCACGCAAGCATTTCCGCACGACGGACAAGCTGATCGCGATCGGCGCGTCGACCGGCGGCACCGAGGCGATTCGCGAAGTGCTCGAGCAGTTCCCGCTAGACACGCCGGGCATCGTCGTCGCGCAGCACATTCCGGTATCGTTTTCGAAGGCCTTTGCAGAACGTGTGAACCAGCACTGCGCGATCCAGGTGAAGGAAGCAAACGACGGAGACCCGATCCTGCCGGGCCATGCCTACATCGCGCCGGGAAACCGCCACCTGATGGTCGTGCGTGATGGCGCACGCTGGCGTTGCCGGTTGAGCGACGATGTGCCGGTAAACCGGCACAAGCCGAGCGTCGATGTGCTATTCCGTTCGGTTGCCAATTCTGCCGGCCCCAATGCCATCGGCGTGATCCTCACCGGCATGGGCAAGGACGGCGCGCAGGGTTTGAAAGACATGATGGACACCGGCGCATGGACGATCGCACAGGACGAAGCCAGCAGCGTCGTCTGGGGCATGCCCGGAGCCGCCGTCGAAATCGGCGCCAGCAAGGATGTATTGCCGCTCGACCGCATTTCGGAGCGCGTGTTGAACGTGCTGTCGACGCAGCTGTAGCCGGGGGAAACTGCAGGCCTTTTCGCGCGCAGATGCGGATTTGACGGGGGATCCCGTCAGTGTTTGCCCCGGCTGCGCAAGCCGTTGCCTCTGCCTGAGACTATGTCCAGGCGACTACAGCAAGGGAGGCCGCAACCCGTGCGTATACCAACCCTGATCGTGCTTGCATGCACGTTCGTCATCGGTGATGACGCGCTGGCGCAGCGCCCACAGCGCCAGCAGTTGTCGTTCACCGGCACGACGTCGGCCAGCGAAATGCTGATCCAGGACGTCATGCGCAACGTCATGGACATCGGCGACGACGATCTTGGCTGCCCGATGCCCGAATCCGTCGTCGCCGACGTCCTGCCTCCCGGTTTCCAGCCGACCGATCCTGCTCCCGCGCCGAAAGGTGCGCGCAAACCCGTTTACGAACGCTGGACCATCGAGTTCTGCGGCGACGAAATTCCCTTCCTGATGACCTTCTGGACGATGGACCAGGGCGGCACGTCATTCGACGTCGATTACCCGTTCCAGGAACTGGCGGCGTCTGCGATGGACGAGGGCGGTACGCGCCTGCAGTGACTCCACCGCAATCGAGGGCAGTCACGCGAATGGCAGCGGAGGGAACCCAGGCTTCAGGCCGTGGCCGCCGGCAGATGGTTGTCGATCGCCTGCTTCAGCGCCTTCAGCAGCAACGGCTTGCCGAGGACTTCGTTCATGCCGGCCTTGATGCATTCGACGCGATAGTCTTCAGGCGCGCCGGTGATCGCGATGATGCGTGCGGGCGCCTGGCCACGACCGTCGTCGCGTTCCAGCGCGCGGATGCGCCGGGCCATTTCCATGCCGTTCATGACCGGCATCGTGCAGTCGGCAAAAATCAGCGGGTAATGTTGCTGTTCCCATTTCGCCAGCGCGATCTGGCCGTTCGCCGCGACTTCGGCCGTGAGGCCAAGGGCCCTCAACTGTGACGTGAGCAGTTGCTGGTTCGCGCTGCTGTCGTCCACGACGAGTATGCGTGGCTTCGCCGGCGCATCGGACTGCAGAGAGCCGCTGGACGCCACTGCCTGTTGAACCGGGCCTGCCGCTTCGTGCGCAGGCGACATGCCTGCCTGCAGCTTCGGCGTCAGCGTGGTCGACATCGGCTGGCGCGTGATCAGCGGCAGGTTCAGCGCGAGCATCACCTTGCGGTACAGCTCGTCCTTCGTGAAGGGCTTCGTGACGAAGTCGGTCGCGCCGAGTCCGAGGACGCGCTCGCGCTCGCTGCCCGTGGCATTGGCCGAAATGGCAATGATCGGAAGCTTCGTGAATTCCGCTTCCCGGCGCAGCTCGCTGATCGCCTCGCAGCCCGACATTGCCGGCATGCGAATGTCCATCAGTACGAGCGACGGACGCCATTCGCGGGTGGCGTCGAGCGCCTCCTGGGCCGTCGCGGCTTCGCGGATGCCGATGCGCGATTTCTCGAGCAGCTCGCGCAGCAGCCGCCGATTGCTTTCGATGTCATCGACGATCAGCAGCTTGAAGGCCGAAAGGTCGGTTTCAGGGCGATCGGCATAATTGCTCGACGCTTCGGCATTCGCCCCGGCTTCCGCACCGATCGCCACGGGCACTTTCAGCGTGAATTTGCTGCCCTTGTTCAACGCGCTTTCCACGTCCAGCGTGCCGCCGAGCAGTTGCACGATGTTCTTGCAGATCGACAGTCCCAGGCCGTAGCCCTCGGCCGATACTGCGCCGTAGTGCGTCTGCTCGAAGGCATTGAAGATCAGGTTGAGGTCCTTCTCGCCGATGCCGACGCCGGTGTCGCTCACTTCGATGACGAGCATGCCGTGATGCAGGTCGTGCTGCTCGATGTTCGCGCGGAACACGACGCGTCCACGTTCGGTGAACTTGAAAGCATTCGTCAGCAGGTTCATGCACACCTGGCGCACGCCGCGCGGATCGGTGCTGATCACCGGCGGCAGGTTCGCGGCGATGACGGGTTCGAAGACTACCCCATGCTTGATGGGCCGCCGCAGGTAAAACTGCACGACTTCATTCAGGAACAGGCCGGGATTCAGCGGCTGGAGATGGATGAGGAAGTTGCCGCTTTCGATGCGGCTGAGGTTCAGGATGTCGTCGATCAGCGCGAGCAGATGCTGGCCGGAGCTGTTGATGATCTCGAGGTTATCGCGCTGTGTCGGCGTCAGGTTCTGGTCGTCCTTCAGCAACTGCGAGAAGCCGAGGATCGCGTTCATCGGTGAGCGGATTTCGTGCGACACGTTCGCGAGGAAGGCGCTCTTCGCCTTGCTCGCCTGCACGGCCTGGTCCTTCGCTTTCTCGGACTCCGCGAGCAGGTGCTGCATGCGCTCTTCGTCCTGCTTGCGCGCCGTGATGTCGATGTCGGTGCCGGCAATGCGGCGGCGGTTCGGGTTACCCGGGTCGTCGAGGAAGCGGCCGCGGCTCGACACCCAGATCCAGTGGCCGTCGGCATGTTGCAGCCGATGCTCGTTTTCGAAGTACGGCGTGCGGCCGTCGACGTAGGCCTTCATGTCGGCCTCGAACCTCGGCCAGTCGTCCGTATGCATGTATTTCAGCAGGTCGGTGGCGCGCAGCCGGATGATCCTCGGCTTCAGGCCGAGCAGGTGGGCCCACTGCTCGGAGTACTGCGCCTCACGCTTCTTTGGGTCGTACTCCCACGCGCCGGCCTGCGAGTATTCCAGTGCCATCAGCCAGCGGCTTTCGAGGCCCTGGATGTGCTGCAGGCTTTCCTGCTTCACCTTCGCGACGAGGCTCCTGTGCTCGCGATCGAGGCGACCGTAGGCGATCAGCAGGAAGCTCAGCGTCAGCAGCGTGATGAAGAAGCGCGAGCCGAGCTGGGCCGCGTCGAGATAATCCTGCTCGATGCCGGGAGTGACCAGCAGGTATCCGACGACCAGGAACTGCAATGCGCCGAACGCGACGAACAGCACGATCGCCGCGGCTTCCGCCGATATCGGGTGCAGGTCCTCGCGGCGCCAGAGCAGGTTCACGCACGCGGCGGCGATGAGACCGACCATGAGGTGGCGCCACACGAATGCCGGCCAGTGCGTGTTGGAGAACAGGTGGAACCAGGTGGATATGACAAGCGTCAGCAGGCCGATGACGGCAGTGGCCGTCTGCTGCTGCACGAGCTCGTATGTAGCGCGCAGGGCCTGCAGGAACAGCAGCATCGACGCGACGAAGGCAATGTCGATCGCGATGTTGAAGGCCTGCGGCAACTGTGCCGAGAACAATGTCAGCATGAACCCGGCGGCGTAGCACACGAGACCGCCGGTCCAGCAGGTCATGCGATTCTCGAGTTTCTTCGTGTGCCAGAGCAGGACGAGCGTTGCGATCGTAAACGTCAGCAACAATGGAGCCGCTACGCGCAGTAAGGGCGTGTCGAGGTTAAACATTCAAAGTATGCGCAAGATAGTGATCGGCTGAAACTCGTGAGCGATCATCCTGATCTGACCTGCAGCTCCGTGGCAGGTTTTCGATGCGCAGGGATTCTAACCGGTTTCAGCAGGAGGATGGCCATTTTGCCGCGCGGCAGGCGGGACTATTTTGTAACCGGGACGCAGCTCGCAGCCCCGCGACGCAAAAGAAAAAAGCTGTCAGCGTCATCATGACGCTGACAAGCGCTTATTTTCGGGTCGGATCGCGAGGGCTGCTACGCTCGGTTCATTTCGCGAGGGCTTCGGCGGGCACCCAGCTGCCATGCACGCCGCAGCGCTGTCGCATCGGAATGTGCAGGCGCGCGATTGGTCCTTTCTCGATTTCGGCAGCGGCAAAGAGAAGCACCTGCGCGGTGTTGGTTGCATGCAGGTCGCACACGGCGGCGAGGTAGCCTTCGTGGCCGTTCTGCCGCGACTTGATGTGCACCGGCTCCTGCAAGGTCGTATTAGGTTGCGACCATGCAGTGACCGCACCGGTTTTCACGTTCAGGCGCAGGATCGCATTGAAGCCGGCCGGCGTCGGTCCGGACAGGATCGGCGGACCGATGCGCGGATCGAACACGGCCATGTAGCCGATCTCGTAGTCCTTCATGTGATCCCGGTCGGCAACGCGCGGCATGTCGCCGCCGGGGCCGAGGATAGTCTCGGTCCACGTGTTGTCGGGTTTCGCCAGGTCGAAGGTCCAGCGTGCGAGGCGTGCGTTCGCGTTCATCGGGTTGTACGGGTGGCCACCGGCGGCCATGATGAACGGAAACATGTTCATGTCGGCGACACACAGGTCCATGTGTACCTTGGAGCCTTCGGTGAAGGCATTCATCATGTGATACGAGAAGCACGGCGGCCCGGTGAACCAGCGCATCTCGCTCGTCTTGCCCTTGCGCGGCATGATGCCGACGTAAGAGGGCTTTGTCTGGTCCCATGCCCAGTGCGGCACGCCGTCCTGCAGCTTGTCCATCGCGGTGATCGTCGAGAACACGGGGAACAGCGCATGCTCCTTCGTCACGACGAAGTCGTGCATCATCGCGACGTAGGGCGCCTTGAACCACTCTTCATGGATCAGGTTTCCATCCTTGTCGGCGATGAAGTACGCGACGTCGTCGGTCGCGAGGCCGCCCGCTTCATAGCCGAAGGCGTAAAGTTCGCCGGTGTCGAAGTCCATGCGCGTGTGGGCCGTCATCGTCTGCGACTTCAGCTTGCCGCCGAAGTCGTGCCTGCCGAGCGTCTCGAGCGTGTGCGGATCGAGCTCCATCGCGAGGTTGTCTTCCTTCAGCGCGAACAGGCGACCGGCGTGTACGATTGGCGTGGTGTTGTACACGCCGCGGTCGATGCCTTTGGCCGAGGGATCGTCGGTGAAGGGGTTGCGGTACTTGCCGAACAGCGAGCGGCGCGCGGCACGGTCGGCCTTGAGCCTGTCGCTCATGATGTACCGCAGCTTGTAGTCGACATGGCCGTTCTCGAACACCATCGCATTGACCATGCCGTCGCCGCTGATGAACACGTCGTCGCCATGCAGCGGCGGATACTGCGGATCGGGCACGCTGCGGTACCACACGCCGTTGATCTCTTTTGGTACTTCGCCCTCGATGACCAGGTCATAGATGTCGCATTCGACGCGCATCGGCTCGTTGTGGCCGGCGTAATCCATGCTTTGCGGGAACGGATGGGTCATGGCGGGAATTCCTGGCGGTCTTGTTGTTTTTTTTGGGTATTCGATGGGTGCCGCGAGTTTCCCATAAAGGGGAGGGGCAGTGCCACTGAGGCAGGTCAAGTCAATCGACGGGGGCCAGCCCGCTTCTCGCTCAAATATCGAGCTATCTTGCGCTGTTCCCGATGCTCCATGAGCCCTACTCATGCCGCTGAAGTAAATGCCTGACGACATCTACACCGAAGTCCGGCAACATCGCCCCATGAAAGCCTTCTCCCTCCTCGACCTCGCGCCGATCCGCGCCGGCGGCACGGCCCGCGAAGCACTGCACAACTCGCGCGACCTCGCGCGCCATGCCGAGCGCTTGGGCTACAGGCGCTTCTGGATGGCCGAGCACCACAACTCCACCGGCATCGCGAGCGCGGCAACGTCCGTGGCACTCGGCTTCGTCGCCGAAGGCACGAGCACGATCGACATCGGCGCCGCCGGCGTCATGCTGCCGAACCATAGCCCCCTCGTGATCGCCGAGCAATTCGGCACACTCGCCGAACTGTATCCCGGCCGCGTGCACCTCGGCCTCGGCCGCGCCCCGGGCACCGACGGCAAGACCGCATATGCGCTGCGCCGCGAAAACCTCCGCGCCGACGAAACCTTCCCGCAGGACGTGCTCGAACTGAAAGCCTATCTGCACGAGGGCCACAACGGCATCAAGGCAGTTCCCGGCCACGGCACGCATGTACCGTTGTGGATCCTCGGCAGCAGCCTGTTCGGCGCACAGCTCGCCGCGCAACTGGGCATGCCGTATTTATTTGCCTCGCACTTCGCGCCCGATGCACTCGACCAGGCGCTCGCTGTCTATCGCGCGACGTACAAACCGAGCGAAGAACATCCGGAGCCATACGCCGGCGCCGCGATCAATGTGTTCGCCGCGGATACCCAAGCGGAAGGCGAGCGGCTGAAGCGCGGGATGATGCAGGGCTTCATTGCACTGCGCCGCGGACAGCCCGGGCCGCTGCAGCCGCCTGTCGATGATTTGAGCGACATTGCGCATCCGCAGGAGATTGCGATGGCGGAACAGGTGCTGCGGGAGGCGGCGGTGGGGACGCGCAAATCAGTGAGCGGGTTTATCGAGAAGTTTGTCGAGCGGACCCGGGTGAGCGAGCTGGTTGTGACCTGTCACGCCTATGATCACGCAGCACGCGTGAAGAGCTTCGAGATCGCAGCTGAGGTCCTCAGCGAACTGCGTTAGTGCCTGTAAATGT
>DASWWP010000064.1:0-17257 GCA_036405915.1 Pseudomonadales bacterium | reverse complement strand
GTCCGCATACAGCACTTCAAAGCCAGGCCATTGTTCCTTGCCCTGCTCCGGCGCGTCGCCGTAATACGTGAACTTCGAATAGGTCGGCAGCACGCTGCGCCCCTCACCGTCGATCGCGAAGATGCGCGCTTTGTCGCCGCTATCGTTGTGCACCCAGTAGAGATTGTCGCGGCGCCGGCTTTTGACGATGCCGCTCATCTCATCGATCGGTTCGGACTGGATGTGGGCGAAGGGTGCGATCGAGAGGCGCCCGTCCTGGGCATCTGCTGGAATGCTGCCGGAGAAGAACAACAGGCTGGACAACAGGGCGGACGACAGTACGGACAACAGGACGGAAATTACCGACCACTTCATGCCTGACTCCAGTACTTCCTGCGAACTGTAACGTTGCCCGGAGCCTACTGGCCGGCTCCGGGAGGGTCAAGGGTCAATAACCCTGCGACTTCCTGTAGAGATACACGGCGAGTGCCTTGATCGTCGCGGCGTCGAGCGTGCTGGCCCACGGTGGGCAGACACCGAGCCGGCCATCCGCAATAGATGAATGAATCGCCTGTGGCGTGCCGCCATATAGCCATACCGAATCGGTGAGGTCGGGACCGCCGAACGGCCTGTAGCCGTAGCCGTCCGCGGCGTGGCATTCGGCACACAGCCCGCTCGTCGACGCCGCGCGCGTGACGGCATCGGCGTCGTAGTCCTGACCCGACAGCATCAGCACGTACTGCACGAGATCGTCGATCTGCGCGTCGGTGAAGCCGAGCTCCCGGTACGCCGGCATTTCCGAATAACGCGTATCGGGACACGCCCCATAGCGCTTCACGTCGTCCGGACAGTCGCGATCGCGGATGCCGTACAGGATCGTCTGCATGATTTCGAACACGGGCTCGCTCGCGGTGGGCTCGGCGCCGGTGATGCCCCACAGCCAGTCGTAATCGCCAAGGTTCGGGATACCCTCGCGCCCGGCGAAATCCACGCCATGGCAGGAGGCGCAATGCTCGCGATACGCGGGCTCGGCGAGCGTCGTCATGTACGCAAGCAGTACCGGATCGGCATCGATCGTCGTCGGCGAAGCCAGCAACAGGCGCTCGTCCATTTCCGGAATGTGCGCCTGTGCCTGCACGGCAGGCGCAAGCATCATCAGTATCAACGGAAGGACGCGGCGCAGCATGACGAAAACTCCACGATGGACACGCGCGCATTCTGCGCGCCGGCCATCGGCCCGCGCTTGATCGGCATCAAGCTTTCAGGCCACGCAGGATGAAGTCGATGTGCTGCTCGGCGTACTTCGCCGTGTCGATCGGTGCGAAGGCGCCGTACTGCAGGCGATTCAATGCGCCAAGCAGCACCGGAGCGAACAGGATCTGAATGTAAAGATCGTCTGCGTCCGCGCGAAACTCGCCGCGCTCGATGCCGCGGCGCACGATGCGGCGCATCAGTTCCTGCGAGGGCTTGATGATTTCGTCGTAGAAGAAACGTGACAGCGCAGGAAAGCGCACTGCCTCGCCGGTGATCATCGCCATCAACGGCGGGATCTTGTCGTTCTGCGTGAAGAGGTACATGTTGCGGAAATGCTGCGTCAGCAGTTCCGCGGTGCTGCCTTCGAAAGTCGCCACGAAGTTTTCGACGAGCTCGCGGCTGCCGAGCAGGTTGCGGCGCACCACTTCCTCGAACAGGCTTTCCTTGCTGTCGAAGTACAAATAAATCGTGCCCTTGCCGATGCCGGCGCGCACGGCCACGTCGTCGAGCTTCGTCGATGTGAAGCCCTGTGCGGTGAATTCCTCGAGTGCCGCGTCGATGATCGCCACGCGGCGCGCTTCCTTCTGCAGCTCGCGCTTGCCGGGAACGGCCGCCGGCGTCGCCGGTTTCGGGATGTGATGCTGTTCTGATGCCATGCCGGGAGTTTAGGCGCGGACTGACTGGCGGGTCAATCAGGCCACTGCCACCGGATTGCGTATGCGGGCACAGCCGTCGTCGGACGAGCGGCGCACCGGGTCCGCCGCGAAGCTAGTTCCGCGCCTGCAGGGTCTTCGCAAGGAAGGCCAGGACCTTGTCCCAGGCATCGTCGCTCGCGGCCTTGTTGTAGCGTTCGGGCATCGGGAAATTCTGGAAAGCATGCCCGGCCCCGTCGTAGCGGTGGAAGGTATGCGGCACGCCGGCCGCGGTCAGCGCCGCGCTGTAATCGTCGACATCCTTCGGCGACGGATTCGTGTCGTCGTTGCCATAGAACCCGATGACCGGGCACGTGATGTGCGGCGTCAGTTCGAGCGGCGAGATGTTGCCGGCGCCCAGAGCCTTGCGGATGTTACCGCCGTAGAACGTCGCGAGCGCGGCGAACGGCATGTGACACGCGGCCAGCCAGGCGACGCGTCCGCCCCAGCAATGGCCGACGCAGGCGATGCGCCCCTCGTCGATGCCCTGCTGTTCCTTCAGCACGGCAAGCCCGGCGCTCATGTCGGCGACGATCCAGTCATCGCGGCTTTCCTCGCGCTTTTTCTCGAGTGGATCGCCCTTCGGCCACCAGTGGAACAGGAAGGGTACGGCGACGATGTAACCATTGTCGGCTAAACGCTGCGCGGTCGTCAGCGTGAAAGGGTCATTCTCGAGCCCGGTGTGTCCCATCGGGATGTGTTGCGCGAGCAGGATGCCCGGATGCGGACCGGGGCCTTGCGGACGAAAGACGAACACGTCCATGTCATTGTCGAGAACGCTGGTGCGGATGACGTCGTACATTGTGGGTCCTGTCTGGATTACGTGCTGATGCCAGGGCTTCGTTCGCTTGTTGCTAGACGATATCGGCGCGGCCAACGCGATTCGCTGGCGGCAAACCTTTCACCATCCGTGCGAGGTTGTCGAAGAAATTGGCCTCGCTGCGCGTGCGCATGCCCGTGCCGCCGTTCGACGTATGCGGCGTCAGCGTCACGCGCGGATGCGTCCACACCCAGCTGCCGGCGGGCGGCGGTTCCTCGTTGAACACATCGAGGATCGCGTGTGCCGGCACGCCCTTGTCGAGTGCATCCTTCAACGCGCTTTCGACGACGAGATCGCCGCGCGCGATGTTGACGAGCACGGAACCTTCCTTCATCGCGGCGAAGAAGCGCGCATCGGCGATGTCGCGCGTCGTGGCGTTCGACGCGCACGCGAGCACGACGACGTCGGCCTGCGGCAGCACGTCGCCCAGCTTCCCCTGCGTGACGACGGCGTCGGCCAGTCCTTCATCGTTCGGATTGCGTCGCACCGCGGTGACATGCGCGCCGAAGGCTTTTGCACGCTTCGCCGTTTCGCGGCCGATTTCGCCGAAACCGACGAACAGCCAGCGCGAGCCCATGATTTCGCGGAAACCGCGATGCTTCCATTGCTTCGCCTGCTGCGCGGCATGATTGTCGATCACGTGCTGGTAATACGCGAGCACCTGCCCGAGCGTGAACTCGGCGATCGCTATGGCCTGCGCGTGGTTGTTCGTCACGATGACGCCGCGATCGACGAGTTCGAGGTACGGCAGCTTGTCGAGCCCGGTGTTGATCGTGTGCAGCCAACGGATCGACGGCGACTTCAGCATCAGCTCGAAATACGCTTTCAGCTTCTGCGAGAAGAACAGTTCGCTGTGGATCCAGAACCACTCCGGCGCGATGTCGGCGAAGGCCACTTCCCTGCCCTCGTGGAAAATGCGTCCGTCCTCGTCGTACACGGCCACGTCGAGCTCCGGCGCGAGTGCGTGGATGCGTTCGCGCAGCCGTTCGTAGCTGGGTTTGTAAAACAACGCTTGAGTCATGCGGAATTCGATGCTCCTACGGGATGACGAACGTGTAGTCCAGCGTGAAGAAAGGCTTGTCGAGGCCTTTCGCCCTGATCTCGGCCGCGTCAGCGTGCTTCGTGATGTCGACGCGAAAATCCTTCACGGAGAAGATCGTGTCGGAGTCGACGTACGGCGAATGGTTGAAATACATCATCGTCGTGAAATCGTCGTGGCCTTCGGCGTGGATCATGAAGTGGATGTGGCACGCGCGATAGCAATGGCGGCCGAGCTTCTCGAGCATCGAACCGGTAGGCCCGGACGTCGGCACCGGGTAATCGCCCGGCACGACGGTGCGGAAATCCAGCTTGCCGTCGGCATCGGTGTGGAACCGCGCATAGAAATTCCACTCGGGCAGGTGTTCGCGCTGCACGTAGTAGAAGCCTTCCCCGTTCGGCTGCCATACATCGACGGTTGCATTCGCGAGCGGCTTGCCGGCCTTGTCCGTCACGCGCAACGAGACGAACAGCGGATCGTCCTTTGGCCCGATCTCGCCGATCAGGTCGCCCTGCTTGCGCTCAGGCAGCTTGTCGAAATACAGCGGGCCCTCGACATTCATTTCGGTGGTGCCGTGGCCGTGGTTCTTCTTGTCTGCGAGCAGCACCGACAGTTCCGACATGCCGAGGCAGTCCGTCATCAGCGTGATCTCGCCCATCGGGAAATCCTGGTTCGGCTGCGCGAGCCTGAACAGGAACTGGCGACCGATTTCGAGTTCCTCCGTCGTCAGGTTCACTTCGCGCTGGAACGCATGGAGGTGTTTGACGAGGCTCGCATAGATCTGGTGCAGGCGCGGGTTCTGCTTGCCCTTGTCGCCGTGATTGATGACTGCATCGGTGATGTTTTCGAGTGTTATGGCGGCCATGCTTGTCCCCTCGGAGGCGTTTTTTTTGTTCGGGGGGATAATACCCAGCCTTCGCGCTGCGGGCTACGGCATGGCGTGCCCGCCCGAACGGCGCAGGCGAAAGCCTTCGCCCTTGCTGCTCCGAAGAATGGCCTCGCCCGGCGGCGTGCCAGCAGCGAGGGCGCACTGTCTGGAGTGTTTCTAAAGCGCGGCTCGTGCCAGCAATGCCGCAATCGCCGCCCTGGCCGCATCGTCCGAATTCACCGACGCACAGATGTTCGCAGCCTGCAGCGGGGTGCGCGTTTCGCGGCGCAGCAGGTCCAGCGCGGGGCCCTCTCCGTCAATAAGGTCCGCAACCACCTCCGGGCTCAGTGCGCCCACCTGCGGCAGCAACGCGAAGTCGGCCAGCGGATGCAGAGCATTCAGCAACCGCGGGCCGACGAACTGCGGTGCGATGCGCCCGGCATCGACGCGGCGGACCAGCGATGCAACCGTGTGCAACAGGAACGGAAGGACCGGGCAACCGCGGCGAAACACGCATACCGCGTTGTGCACGTTGCGCCGCGCTTCGAGGCGGCCGTCGCGCGGCTGTATCCACACTTCGTGGCCGAAGGCACAGCTGCCGTCGAACGCGAGTGACAGCGATCGATCGAAGACCAGCAGGTCCGCATCGAACCAGACAACCTCGTCATGGCCGGCGTCCAGCGCATCACGCATCAGCACGAGCCGGGCATAGTCGGTGGCCACCGGCAGCTTGCTGCCGACCTTGCCAAGGTACCAGCGCGGCACGAGGTCGAATATTTCGTCGCCGACGAAGCGGTAGTCGTAGCCCTGCGCCGCGCTCCACTGTTCCACGGACGCGAGGCAGTCCCGCATCCACGACTGGCGCTGGCGTTCGCTGCAGGACTGGATGACGAGCGTGGACATCGGCCCATCGTAGCAGATGCGTTGAACTCGAATCCCGCCCGCGGCGGTCTGCTACACTGCGCCACCACGCAACGCGTTCAAGCACGAATCAACCACGACAACCACGAAACGAAGGAGTCCACATGAAAACCCGTCTTGCCCTCGCCATCGCCGCCACGCTGCTGAGTGTAAACGCCGCCGCGCAGGCACCGGCCGCAAACGCCGAAGCGAAGCCTTTCGCCGCCGGCACGCCGCTCGGCACGATCAACGAAGCCGGCGCCGCAACGCCGATGTCGGACAATGTAAAGGTCTATGGCAGTTTCCGTTTCGCCGAGAGCTGCACCTTCGATCCCGAACGCAACCTGATCCTCGCGATGAATGCGGGAGTCGCCAATGAACTGCAGCCGAATGACGGCTACGTGTCGCTGATCAACCCGGACGGCAGCGTGCATACGGCGAAATGGATCGGCGCGACGCGCGATGGCCTCGAACTGCACCACCCGCTCGGCAGCGCCATCAGCAACGGCGTGCTGTACACCGTCGACGGCATCGTGCTGCGCTCGTTCGACCTCGAGACCGGCGAGCCGCTGAAAGCGGTCGAAGTCACCGGCGCCTCGTTCCTCAATGGCATCGGCGTGACGGAAGACGGCACGGCCTACATTTCCAACACGCGTCCACCGGAGCGCATCTACAAGGTGACGGCCGACGGTGACGTGTCCGTGTTCGTCGACGGTGCGCCGCTGGCCACGCCGAACGGCGTCGCGATCGACAACGACGGCAACATCGTCGTCGTCAACATCGCGAGCAACGCTGTGCAGACCTTCAACCCCGCAGGCGAACTGATCCTGACGGAAAATTCCGTCGAAGCCGGCAACGACGGCGTCGTCGTCACCGAAGATGGCACGAAGTACACGAGCAGCGTGCGCTTCGGCAGCGTCTCGCGCATTCGCCCGGGCCAGCCCGCCGAAGTCATTGCCTCGGGCATCCCGAGCGCCGCCTCGATGTGCTACGACTCGGTGCAGAAGCAGCTCGTCATCCCGATGAACCCGAACGACGCGCTGGCGTTCATCAAGCTGTAACGCGACCAGGGGCAGCCCACATCTGAACTGCACTGCGCGAGTGGGGTCAGCCCCGTTAGCGCTAACCCGCTACGAAGGGCAGTGCAGTGCAGATGGACTCTGCCCCCCCTTTTTTTCATCCCCGGCCCTTCCCATGTCTGCCGACGAAAGCCTTCCGAACCGCCTCGCCCGCCCCGTCGATGCCAGCGACCATTGCCTCGGCACGGCCCAAGCGCAGATCACGCTCGTCGAATATGGCAGCTACGCGTGTTCGCATTGCCGTCTCGCGAACGAGCGCATCACCGACGTACGCGAACAGTTCGGCGATCGAATCCGCTACGTATTCCGTCACCGTCCGCTGACCGGCAGCGACATCGCGCGCCGCGCCGCCGAGTTGATGGAATGCATCGACGATCCGGACCAGTTCTGGTCCGCTCACGTCGCGCTGATGACGCACTCGCCGACGCTTACGGAAGACGATCTCGCCCTCGTCGAAGCCGAACTCGGGCTCGACAGGCTGGGCCCCGACGCAGCCCGGGAACGGCGCGCGCAGGCGAAGGCACGCGTCGAGCGTGACATCAGCGAAGCCCGTTCGAGCGGTGTGCGTTTCACGCCGACTTTCTTCATCAACGGCCAGCGCTACGATGGTCCCTGGGATACGAGTTCGTTCACCGATGCGATGCTCGGATCGCTTGGCCATCGCGTCCGCACGGCAGCGCTCAGCTTCGCGTCGTGGGCGCCGTCGACCGGATTCCTGCTGCTGGCCGCGACGCTGCTCGCCATCGCGCTGACGAACTCACCGTTCGGTGCCGCCTTTCTCGCATTCTGGGAACAGCCGCTTAGCCTGCGTGCTGGCAACGGCGAGTTTGGCATGTCCCTGCTGCACTGGATCAACGACGGGCTACTGACGATTTTCTTCTTCGTCGTCGGACTCGAGATCAAACGCGAGTTCACGGTTGGCAGCCTAGCCGACCGAAAGGCAGCCACATTGCCGATCGCGGCAGCCGTCGGCGGCATGGCGATACCTGCACTGCTGTACATCGCCATTGCGCCGGCTCAGGCCACGCATGGCTGGGGCATTCCGATCGCTACCGACACGGCCTTCGCAATCGCGCTGCTCGCGGTACTCGGCAACCGCGTGCCGGTTGAACTGCGCGTATTCCTGACCGCCGCGGCGATCGTCGACGACCTCAGCGCGATCCTGATCGTCACGCTGTTCTACGCCGGCGACCTCCACGCGGGATGGCTGCTCGCCGCGCTCAGCGTCTGCCTCGCGCTCGCGTGGCTCAACTACGCGTCGATCTATTACTACGTGCCGTACGTATTGCTAGGCCTCGTGCTGTGGGTCTGCATCTACCAGGGCGGCGTGCATGCGACGCTCGCCGGCGTGATCCTCGCAGCGGTGATGCCGACGCGGCCGCCGCCGAATTTCCGCGCACTGATCGCGCAGGCCGAAGGCATCGTGCTGCAGGAGGCGCGCCACGGCGGCGAACAGTACCGGCGCGGGCCGTCGCTGCCGATGCTGCGCGCTCTCGACAGCATCCACGACCGCGTCGAGTCTCCCGCCGACCGCATGTTACGCACCGTTGCGCCGCGTTCGAGCTATCTCGTGCTGCCGGTCTTCGCGCTCGCGAACGCCGGGGTAGTTCTGTCGATCGATGAGCTCACCGGCCAGGGCGCGCTGATGCTCGCGATCACCGTCGGCCTCGTCGTAGGCAAGCCGATCGGTTACACGCTGCTGGCATGGCTCGCCGTGCGCGCGGGATTCGCGCGCAAGCCCGATGTTTACACATGGCGCCAGCTTGCAGGCGCGGGCGCGCTCGCCGGCATCGGTTTCACGATGTCGCTGTTCTTCGCCAGCCAGTCGTTCCCCGACCCCACCGATTTCGCCGCCGCGAAGATCGCCGTGTTCTCCGCGTCGATCCTCGCTGCCGTACTCGGCACCGCGATGCTGTGGAAACCCGCGACGCCCACGAACGAATAAGGAAGGCTCCATGCCGGGGGCAGTACCGCGACGAGCCGCACTCGACGCGCATCGTGCCGCCGACCATTACACGCGACTCCCCTCCACCATCGGCGCGTTCGTGGCGGGACCGCCGACATATACCTGTCGACAGCGTCCAGCATGAGATTCGGCATATGACGCCCTCCGTCACAATGACGGGAGTTTTTCCTGTTTTGCGATTCTGGCTGCCAGCGCGCATGCCCACGTAGAATCCGCGCGTGGAAGTCCCACCCAAAACAATGAGGATGTCGCTCGATGATCATGCCGAAGTTCCGCACTGCCCTACTTGTCTCTTCCCTCTGCCTGTTCCAGCCCGTCATCGCGCAAAACCTTCCCGGCGTCGAGATCGAGACGCCAACAGTGCCGGGCAGCGTTCAGACGCTGTTCAACCTCGCCGCGAGCGCTTATCCGGACATGTTCGTCAGCGGTAGCAATTTCCGTTCGTATCAGGGATTCACGTTCAAGTACTACGCGTCGAGCGGGATCTATGTCGGCGTGAAGGACGGCGTGGTGTACCTGCTTGGCGGTCGCTTCGGCAGCCAGCCAAAGCCGCAGGGTAGCATCGCAGACGTATCGGCCGCCTTGCAGCGCTTCGTTGCCAACCCGCCGGTGACGAACCCGGGCACGACGACAGCCGACTTCGGCGGCTTCATCGCCGCACGCACGCTCGCCGACCTCGTCAGCCGCTTCAGCTCGCTGACGATGGAGTACGGTTCGAGTTTCGGCACGATCGCAACGACGGCACAGATCAAGCTCGAAGTCCTCGGACAGGAGAACGTAGGCGGCATTGCAGCGGACACCCTGCGCGTGACGATCACCGCGGCCGGTGGCTCGTCGATCGCATACGACATGGCGGTGGACTCCGGGGGCAACGTGCAGCGCCTGAACATGGGCAGCTTCCAGTACACGGCTGCGCAGGCACAGGCGGTGGGCTCTGGCCTCGTCAGTGGTTTCCTGATTGCACTCGTCGCCGGCGACAACGCACAGATCAAGGCAGCGTTGAATGCCGAAATCCAGAACCCGGCGCTGTCGACGAAAATCACGCAACGCATCGTCGGCAACACGTCGGTACCGACCGTGCAGGTCAGTGTCGCGGCGAACGGTGCGAGCATCACCGGTTACATCTCGGACTTCGGTTCCTTCACGATGATGACGGAATACAGTTCGGCGATATCCAACATGACGAGCGGCTTCGAAATCATCGACATGCAGCTTCGTTGAGACATGCGCGGTGCCGGCCCCCGCCGGCACCGTCGATGTTGTGAAGGGTGGATCTACTGCGCCACCTTGCGCAAATTTTCAGGACTCAGATACGCGCCGAGATCGGCCAGCTCCCTGTCATCGATCTCGGTCTTGCGAAAGAACGGCATGATCGACACCCCGTTGCGTACATAGAAGCTGACGAGCTCCGGCGTCAGGTCGAGCCGGTGTTCGAGCGCGGCGGGCTTTTCTCCCTTGTACAACACCTCTAAGGCGGCCGTGCCCGGATGCTTGCGCGGACCGACGTCGTGGCACGGGCGGCACCAGTCGTCGAACACAACCTTGCCGGCGCCGGGATCCTGCGCGTGGACCGGGTGGGTTGCGGTTAGAAAAGACGCCAGCACCAGACAACCACGAATCGTCAAGGCGCGATTCCATGCATCGTTCGCTTTACGCATTGCGATCCCTCCCCTCACGCAGATGCCGCGGCCAGATGCCATAGCGACCAGCCGAAATGATGCCGTTCGGATCGATCGCGTCCTTCAACGTTTCGTGCAGGCGCCGTAGCGCGTTGTCGTTGAATGAATACGCTGCCGCACAGTCGTCCATGAATGCCGTGTGCGTACGATACTCGCCCCAACCGTGTTCGGCCGCGACTCGCACGAGTTCGCGGAAGATCTCGCGGTTCTTGCGGTTCTCGGCCACGTCGCGCGACACGCTGAAGCCGAGCAGGATCGTGAACGTGCGCTGATGGTACGACTGCGGGAACACGTTGAACACCGTGCTCGCGCCCATGTCGCGCAGCACCTGCCCCATCACTTTTTGCGATTCGAGTACAGCGGCGCCCGTCATCGGTATCACCGGCGAGAATCCGAGGTGCCCATTGCTGCCGGTCGGGTTGAAGTTCGAACGCGCGCCGAGCGAAAAGACGCTGAGCGACGGAATGCCGAGATGGTTTTCATCCTGCGAGTTGTCGATGATCTCCTGCGTCATCGGGAAACGGTAATACTCCTGGTCGACGAAGCGCACGTCCGTGACGTGCGCGAACTGCGTCTTCACGTATTCCCACGACGCATCGATGATCGCGGGCGGTCCGTAGAACTTGAATTGCGAGGTCCAGAACGGCGTGTCGTTCGCCGCTGCGAACTCATCGAGCGCCACGATGTCGTCGGCGTTCGCGCGCAGGTAGCGCTCGTTCATCTCCGGATTCTGGCCGAGCGCGAAACTCATCGGCGACTGCAAACCAGTGCCGCAATTCAGGATGCCGGAGTTCATCATGCGGGCGGTGATTTCGACGAGCTGGTGAATGTCGTCGTATTTCATCACCTGCACTGAACCGGAGCGGAAGGCTTCAGGCTCCGGCATCAGCCATATGCCCATCTTCGTGACGACGCCGAAATTCGACTGGCCAAACAAACCGTCGACCCATGGCCCAAAACCCCAGCGATACTGCTGCCACGTTTGCGAATTCGGCAGTGCGCCCATGCCGGTGCGCACGATGTCGCCATTGGCGAGCACGACTTCCATGCCGCAGTGCGCTTCGAAATGATCGCGATAGGGATTCGTCGTGTAGCCGCAGCCATGATCGAGCGCGTTGCCGATCACGCTGCCCCAGCCAGGATCGGGGCAGTCGATCCACAGCTTGAGTCCACGTTCCTGGATGTACTTGTACAGTTCGAAGTAACTGACCCCCGGCTCGACGAGCGCGTACGCATTCGCCTCGTTGACTTCGAGGATGCGGTTCATGCGCTTCAGATCGAGCACGACGCTGCCGGACAGCACCGGCGCGCTGCCGCCGTAGCCGAGGTTGCGGCCGGTCGACACCGGATACACGGGAATCTTGTACGCATTCGCGATGCGCATGATTGCCTGCACTTCCTCGGCCGACTGCGGCGCGATCGCGGCCGATGCGATCTTCTCGTCCTCTTCACCCCACAATGGCGAGTAGGCATCGCGATAGAGGTCGAGGTCGGCGTCCTCGATGTACACCCATTCGTCGCCGACGGCCTGCTGGAATTCGGCGACGGCCCGAGTGAAGTCCTGTTCGGTCAATCCTGGAGGCGTTCTCATCGTCTTCCCCTTCTCATTCGTCACTCCCGCGACGGCGGGAAGTCGTCACACAACCTTGTGGCAGGCAGCCGGACCTTCACCCCAGCAGCCACGCGACCATCCCCGATGCCTGTACGTCACGCTGACGCACGCGCAGTCCGTACTGCCGGCCGAGTTGCTCCAGGCAGAACAGCACGTTCGCATCGGTGAACCCCGCAAGCGGCGCGGGCGTGTGTGCCCATGCGTTAACAAGTTCGTTGCGCCACAGCTGCGTGAGATTTCCGCTGGATAACTCATGCACCGCAATCCCCCGCTCCGCAAAGGCAAGCGCGAATTGCGTGCTTGCCGCGTCGCGCGCGTCGAACAGCACTTTATGGAGCGGCAAAGGATGCGAGGTGCTCAGCGCGTCGAGCGCGGATACGAGGCCCGGGCTGAGTGTCAGAAGCGAAGCAGCAAAACTGCCCAGCATGAATTCGCGGCGGTTTGTCATGCATGATCCCGTCGTCTTGTATTGAGGCCGGACGAGGATAACACCGATCCTGGAGCGGACACACCTGGCGCCGACTCGACGGAAACGCGCGCGTACGGAGGCGTGTGCCGCTCCTCAGATCGCTGTTGTCGTCAAACAGCCTCCTCCACATCACGGGGAAACAGCGCAGCCCATGCCGCGCGAGTGAGGCGGTGCACGAGGCAGTCGTCCGTGCCACCGAACGTTTGCCGATGCGTCGGCACGAAGCCGAGACGACGGTAAAAGGCATGCGCGCGCGTGTTCGAGTTCAATGGGTCGATGACGATCGCAGTGACTCCAGGGTCGGCGAAACACAGCACGAAGGCGCGCCGCATCATCATCTCGCCGTAACCTTTGCTCCTATCGGCGGCCGCGCCGATCCAGATGTCGAGCGCGCGCAGATGCCGCTCGATGCGTCCCCAGTAATGCGTCGCTTCCATGTGCGGATCGATCACCTGCATGGCGCCGATCGGGCGGCCATCGCATTCCCCGATGTAGTAGCGTGAGTACGCGTCCTGCTGTGTGAGTTCGTCCGCCCAGTCGCAGCCGAACGCGACCGTGGCATCGGGATCGTCGCTCGCGGCGCTGACGACGGCGGGATCATCATCCCAAAGCTCGAGCCAGGCGATGTCGGCGGCGACTGCCGGGCGCAGCGTGATATGTGGATCGAGTGATTTATGCATGGGGCTGGAGCCAGTCGGCGGCGAGGACACAGGGCTCCATGGTCGCCGCTCACGGATGAAAAACAAAGGTCAAGGAGCTTTGCCGAGACCGCAACCGCGGGTACAATGGCCGCCCTGCCGCAGTACCCCACGGGCAACCCATTTATGGAGAGGTGCCGGAGCGGCCGAACGGACCTGATTCGAAATCAGGCAGACCTTCACGGGTCTCTAGGGTTCAAATCCCTACCTCTCCGCCATTCCCTGTCGTGGCCATGAAGCCACTGAGCGGCCCGATAGGCGGGCCGGCTCTCCCGGCTGCGAGCGGTTCCATCCGCGCCACGCCCGCCTCTACTCGTAACGCAGCGCCTTCACCGGATTCACGCTCGCCGCGCGCGCGGCCATTGCGCCGACCGTCAGCCACGCGATCAACAAGGCAAGCACGCTTGCTGCGAGCCCCGACAGCACGATAACGAACGTATCGAGCTGATACGGAAAGCGCGTGAGCCACTGTTTGATTGCCCAGAAGCCGAATGGCCACGCGACGAGGTTCGCCACGACGATCGGCTTCGAGAACTGCCACAGGAACAGCGTGACGATGCTGCTGCGCTCCGCGCCCATCACCTTGCGAACGCCGATCTCCTTCACGCGCTTGACGACCGTTGCGGCGACGAGTCCGTAAAGGCCTAGAAGCGCGATGGCGATTGCGAGCGCCGTGCTGCCGGTAACGATCCGGGCTTCGAATTCTTCACGCCGCAGCTGGAAACCCGTGAGCAGGGCTTCCTCGGCCGGACGGTAAGGCGTGCCGTTGCCCACCTCGTTCCACACTGCTTCGAGCGCACTGTTGACCGCCGTGCGGTCCGCGCCGGGCGCGAGTTTCGCGGCGAGGAACGGATTGCCGCTGGAGAAGTTGTACAGCTGTGGGACCGGCGGCAGCATCACCGACGAAAACTGCGTGTCCGCAACAACGCCGATAACGCGGGTCGTGCGCTTGCGCATCTGCCCTCCGCCGCTGTTGATTTCACTTTCGAGCAGCTGGTCGAGCGCGGCATCCGGCGTGGGAAAGCCCAATGCGCGGACCGCGGCTTCATTCAACAGGGACTTGCCGATGCCGTCCGGTGCGTCATCAGTGGATGGCGGCGGCTCGTCGTCGGGAATGAACTCCCTGCCGGCAAGGATACGCACGGACATTGCGCGCATGTAGCCCGGCCCGACGCCGGCGGATTGCAATGCTGCTTCGCGAATGCTGCCGTCCGGCGCGATGTGCTTGACCAGGGTGCCGCTCGACAACATCACGGTGCCAGGCGATACCGCGCCGGTCGCCACGACTTCGATCCCAGGCACCCTGCCGAATTCCGTCACGATAGTCCGGTATGCGTCAGGACCGCTGAAACCGTTGAGACGGAATGCGATGACGTCCTCGAGGCTGTAACCGGCATCGCGGTTGCGCGTGTAATCGATCTGCTCGCGCACGACGGCGCTGGCAAGCAACAACACGACGACGATCGAAAACTGTATCCCGACGAGCAGCTTGCGCAAGCCCGTGCCGGTGCCGACGACGGCTCCGGCGCCATTGCGCAATAGCGGCGCGGGCTTCGCTCGCGACGTCAGCCATGCCGGGTAAAGGCTGCTGACGAGCGTAAAGGCGATGACCATCAGCAGGCAGAGACCAAGATTGCCAGGCGTGACCAGCTGGATGTCCCGCGGCAGTTCGAGCATGACGGCGATGCGGGGAAAGGCGAACGCCAGGAACAGCACCGCCAGCAGGGCGGCGACAAGCGTGTGGAAGAAGGCATCGAACAGGTACTGCCCCATCAATTGCGTACCACCGCCTCCCACGCTCTTGCGAATACCGACTTCCCGCATGCGATCGGCGAGCCGCAGCGTCGCGAGCATCACGAAGTTGCAGCCGCTGATAAGCAGCACGAGTACCCCTATCGCTGCGAATACGAGAAGGCGCTGCAAGTTGTCGCCGGCCTCGAATGGCGAAGGCTGCAGGTGCAGCTCGCGAATGTTGCTGAATGCGAACCGCGTCTTGCTGTTGCCGCTGTCCATGTGCCCGGCGGCATCCATGAAGGCGCGCAGGTCGCTTTCGACCTCGCGGATATCAACACCGTCGCGCAGCTTCAGGTACTGCGCGACATACAACGGCGATTTGCCGGGCGTTCCCGGCTGCGATGACGCGGGCGGCGGCTGGAACTGCCACAGGTCGGCCTGCGCGTTCTGCCGCAGAAATAATCCGGGATCGAACAATGCGAGGAACGTCGTCGCGGCGAAATTGCTCGGACCCGGCACCCGATAGACAGCCTTGACGACGAAGTCGAGCAGCGCGCCCTGTTGTGTCCTGAAACTGATCGTGGCGCCCAGTGGCGACGCGTTGCCGAAATAGGTCTCGGCGAATGCCGCGTTCACCGCGAGCGATCGCGGATCGGCGAGCACGTCGCGCAGAGCGCCTTCGACGACATCGAACTGCACGAGGTCGAATAGCCCCGGCTCGACGTACGAGATCGCACGGTTCGGATACTCCTCCTCGTCGACGAGGATCGTGCCATAGGAGGAGTGGACGCGCGCGTAGGCCTCGATGTCGCCTGGACGCAACGACTGCAGGGCGGTGCCAAGTACGTAGGGAATGAACGTGGGTGGCAGCGGCGTCATGCCCGTGGGTGTTTCCTGTATGCCGATCGGCACGAAAATCCGTTCGGCGTCGTCCCAGTGCGCATCCCACGAAAACTCGCGATCGACGTAAAACGTCAGCGCAAAAAAGACCGTGAGCCCGAGCGCGAGTCCGCCGACGTTGATGAACGTGGCCATCTTGTGATGCAGCACGCCACGCCAGAAGCCCCGCAGGTAATCCGCCAGCATCTTTTGCACTCCCTCGCCGAAATTGTGGCCGGATTGTGCACCGCCGCCTCGAACCTGCCAAGCACAGGCGGGACTACACAGGAAGTCGGGCGCGGAGGGATGCTCCCGGCCTTCAGCGCGCGGCGCTGGTCATCCCGTCGAGGATTGCGAGCAGCGCCGTGACCTTGAAAGGCTTCTGCAAGGTGGCGTCGACGCCCATCAGGTCGGCGGACGCGAGGTAGTTCATCGTGCTTTCCGGCCTGTTCGCGGAGATCACGATGATCTTCGTTTCCGGAAACTCGTTTTTGAATGCGGAGATCAGTTCGAAGCCGTCCATCTCCGGCATGAAGAGGTCCGTGATCAGCACCGGCGCCGGCTTCTCGCGATGCAGCGCAAGCGCTTTCCTCGCATCCGAAGCTTCACGTACCGCGTAGCCGGCATGTTCGAGCGCAAGACGCAGGGCGAAGCGCTGGTCGGCATTGTCTTCGCAAAGGATGATCACTGGACGGTTTCCGGTGCGCCGTGCTTCAACGCGGCGATCATGTCGACGACCTGGTCGAGGCGGGCCGGCTTGATCACGTGTGCATCGAAACCAGCGGCACGAGCGCGCGCTTCGTCGTCGCCGTGTCCGCTCAGCGCGATGAGCACGAGCCTGTCTCCGCCTGCCCCGGCACGCAGCCGGGCTGCGACTTCGTAGCCGTCGATGTCGGGCAGGCCGATGTCGAGCAGCACGACGTCCGGCGCGATCGCCGCGGCGATCCTGAGGCCCTCGTTGCCCGATGCGGTGTCATGCACTTCATGTCCCTCGATTTCGAGCAGCGATCGCGTCATGTCGCGAACGTCGTCGTTGTCTTCGACGAGCAGTACGCGCAACGCGGCTTTCGGCAGCGCGCGCGGATGTGGCACATGGTCGTTTTCGTCGCCTGCCGCAGCAAGCAGCGGCAGCGAAACCGTAAAGGTCGCGCCCTGCCCCGTGCCGGCGCTGTCGGCGCCGACCGTGCCGTCATGCAGTTCGACGAGGCGCCGCACGAGCGCGAGCCCCAGGCCAAGACCGCCCTGCGTACGGCCCGGCGTGGCATCGCCCTGCACGAACATGTCGAAGACCTTCGGCAGCGTTTCCGGCGCGATGCCGCGGCCGTTGTCTCGCACCGACAGCACTGCAGATCCCGCGTCGCCACGCAGGCTGACATGAATGGCACCCGACTCCGGGGTGAACTTCAGCGCGTTGTCGAGGAGGTTCGCGTAGACCTGCTCGAGACGCGCCGCATCGCCCTCTACCCATACCGGCGCCGCGTCCACGATCACCGCTGCCCGCCCGTTGAAATCGCCTGCGATGCGCTTCGTGCGCGTGACCTCCGTGACGAGCGCGGCAAGATCGAGCGGCGCCTTGCGAAGCGAAATCT
>DASWWP010000063.1:0-46805 GCA_036405915.1 Pseudomonadales bacterium | reverse complement strand
TTGTGCTTCGTCAAACACCAAAAGATGCTCGAGAGGCATCGCGTTACTGCGGCGACTGTGATGACTCACGTATGACTTAATGTCTCGGACGAAAGTTCTTCCCCCGCCACCAGCTTCAGCTAATGCATGCTGCAATACCTTCACGAGGGGCGCATTTCCGGATAGATACACCGCTGGGGCAGTTGGTGTCACTCCATCGCGGGAAGCCGCGAGCTCGTCTAGCCAGTGCGCATGCACGAGTTGAAGTCCAACAAGAGTTTTTCCGGATCCAGGAACGCCGCTAAGAAGCACAAGGTGACGCGTCTTAGTCTTCGCGGCCTCATGCGCTATTAATGTGATGTGATGCAAAGCCGGGTCCGTCGCAGCTCGTGCCCTCTTAATAAGCGGCAACGGACGTTTATGGAAGAGGTCGCGCGCGGCAGTGACAATTCCCGGCAGAGGCTGATATGCATCAGCGCGCAGAAAGTCGCTTACCGCGATTAGCGGTTTATTACTCTTAGACAAGCTATTAAGTAGGCTGGCGAGTCCAACAGGAGAAGTAATCATCACTCCATCGCGGGTCTCTAGTTCACGCGCTGCGCGTCCAACGACGAGTATTGGAATTACATCTACATTTGCACAACCTGCATGGTAGGCGGCTAGGTCGCGGGCATATGCACGCACTTGATCAAGTGCAGCCCGAGTAGGAAACGGGCTGCCCTTTAGTTCCAGTACTACAACTGTCCCTCTTTCTAGGACAATAACGTCGGGGCGACGGAAATCTCGTGGGAGTTCATATTCGAGAACGGTAATATAGCGAGTTGACGTCTTGTCTAGCTCCTCAAGGGCACGGCACTCGTCCTGCAGCCAAGGTAAGGCATGGTCCCAAGCCGTGATCTGCTCACGACTGGCATCGCGCACGAATGCCTGCAGTTTTGAGCGAATAACGTTGGGAGCTGTGGAGTGAAAAGTCGTTAAGTCAGACTGCCAGCCCACTCCGTTGTAAGATGCGTGCTCTTCCATAATTTAACTACCAGAGTTTCGATTCTTCGGCCGCATCACTCAATATTCTGAATCTGCTCCCTCATCTGCTCGATCAACACCTTCAATTCAACAGCACCGAACGTCGTTGAAGTAACAATAGCCTTCGAACAAATCGTATTCGCCTCGCGATTCAGTTCCTGCATCAGGAAGTCCAGCCGGCGTCCGACCTGCCCGTTTTGATTCAGCGTACGCAGCACTTCCTTCACATGCGTATCCAGCCGATCCACTTCTTCGTGGATGTCGGCCTTTTGCGTGATCAGTACGATTTCCTGTTCGAGTCGCGTCGGATCCACGTCGAGTTTAAGGTCGGCGAATTGCGTCTTGATGCGCTCGGCCTGGGCCTCGAGGATCTTCGGGAGTTCATGGCGGATCACGCCGACGATGTTGCTGATCGACTTGAGGCGGTCTTCGATCAGCAGCCTCAGCTGCGCGCCTTCACGTTCGCGCTGTTCCTGGAATGCATTGAGCGTTTGCGCGAAGAGTTCGAGCGTCTTTCCCTCTATTAATTTGGTATCCTGCTCGCGCTCGAGGACGACGCCGGGCCACTTGAGGATGTTAAGTGGGTCCAGTGGGGCGCAGTCGGGGATTTTGGCCTTGATGTGCGAGGTCGTCGCGACGAGTTGGCCGAGCAGTGCGTCGTTGATGCTGATCGTTGCGTCGGGGTTCGAGGCGCCGATGAACTTGAGCTGTGCTTCGACCTTGCCGCGTTGCACGGTGCCGCGCAGTTGTTCGCGCAAGGGGCCTTCGAGATGGCGCAGGCTGTCGGGCAGGCGAAAGCTCGGCTCGAGGTAGCGATGGTTCACCGAGCGGATTTCCCATACCAGTGTGCCCCATGGATGCTCGGACTGCTGGCGGGCGAAGGCGGTCATGCTGCTGGTCATGGGATTCTTCCTGATGGTCTGGCTGGGCCGCAGGAATATAGCAGATACAGTCAGCGGATTTATGCGTCCGTCTTGAGGCTGCGCAATTGCGGCGCAACACCGGGCGGATGTGACCCGAATTTTCGAGGATATGAGTAGTGGCAGTAGCAAGACCCAGCGGCCGTGCGGCCGATCAGATGCGCAAGGTGGTATTGACGCGTCAGTACACGAAACACGCGGAAGGCTCCGTACTTGTGGAGTTCGGCGACACGAAAGTGATTTGCACGGCGAGCGTCGACTCGAGCGTGCCGCGCTTCCTGAAAGGCACCGGGCAGGGCTGGATAACGGCCGAATACGGCATGCTGCCGCGCTCGACCGGTTCGCGCATGGATCGTGAATCCGCGCAGGGCCGGCAAAGCGGGCGTACGCAGGAGATCCAGCGTTTGATCGGCCGCTCGCTGCGCGCGGCGGTCGATATGAAGGCGCTCGGCGAGCATACGATCAAGATCGACTGCGACGTGATCCAGGCCGATGGCGGGACGCGCACGGCAAGCATCACCGGTGGCTGCGTGGCGCTCGTCGATGCGCTCGGCTGGCTCGTGAAGAGCGGCAAGCTGGCGCAGAGTCCCTTGCGCAAGATGGTGGCTTCGGTGTCCGTTGGCATTTATCAGGATCTGCCGGTACTCGACCTGGATTATGCAGAGGATTCGACGGCCGAGACGGACATGAACGTCGTCATGACGAGCACCGGCGGCTTCATCGAAGTGCAGGGCACCGGCGAGGCCGGCGATTTTTCGCGGAAGCAGCTGGATGACCTGCTGCGGCTCGCGGAGAATGGCATAGCGCAGCTGTTCGAGGCGCAGAAGGCTGCGCTGGAAATAAAATAAGACACAGATTTTTGCCGTCGCGGAATCCGTATCTTGATCGTCCACATCACCTATTGATACGTCACCGTAACAACCCATGCTCAACTACCAGAAACAATTCCTCGACTTCGTCATCCACAAGAAAATCCTGCGCTTCGGCGAGTTCACGCTGAAGTCCGGCCGCAAGAGTCCGTACTTCTTCAATGCGGGACTATTCAACACGGGCCAGGCACTGGCTTTTATCGGCCGTAGTTACGCCGCCGCGATCCGGCATGCGGACATCCCGTACGACGTACTATTCGGGCCGGCCTATAAAGGAATTCCGTTAGTGTCGGCCGCTTCCGTTGCGCTGGCCGAGCATTTCAACCACGATGCGCCGTACTGTTTCAATCGCAAGGAAGCCAAGGACCACGGCGAAGGCGGCACGATCGTCGGCGCACCGCTGGCCGGGCGCGTGCTCGTGATCGACGACGTGATCACGGCAGGCACGGCGATCCGGGAAGTAATGGCCCTGATCGAGCAGTCGGGCGCGAACGCGGCGGGTGTCGTCGTCGCGCTGGATCGTGAAGAGCGCGGCAATGGAGAGCTTTCCGCGATCGGTGAAATCCGGCAACAATACGGTATTCCTGTCACCAGCATCATCGGCCTGGGGCAGATCATCGGTTACCTCGAAAGTACGGGTAACCCGGAACTCGCGAGCTTCCTGCCGCAGTTGAAGGCTTACCGCGAACAATATGGCGTTACGCAAAGCAACTAAAGCCCAGGCCCTCGTGCTGACACTGGCGCTCGGCTTCGTCCATGACGCCGCCGCGAACACGTACCGCTACGTCGATGACCGCGGCCGCAAGGTCCATGGTTCGACGGTGCCGCCGCAGTATGTGGAGAACGGCTACGAAGTACTGAATGATCGCGGCCAGGTGATCCAGGTGGTGCCGCGCGCGAAGACGGCGGAAGAACTCGCCGCCGAAGAAGCCACGCGCGCGCAGCGCGAAGCGGAAGAAGCCGCGGCACGCGTGCAGCAGGAGAAAGACAACCTGTTGCTGCGCCTGTATCGCTCGCCGGAGGAAATCGCGCGCAAGCGTGACGAGCGCGTCACGTTGATCGACGGCCAGCTGACTGCGCTGGCGGCGGCGTTGGCGAAGGTCGAGGCAGAAGCTTCGCGTTTGCAGAAACAGGTCGACGACCTGAAGGCGGCCGGCAACCCGGTGCCGGAGCAAACGCTCGAAACGCTGCGCATCCAGCACGAAGAGCGCGACCGCTTCATTGCGCAACGTGACCGCCTCCAAACCGACAAGGCCACGGCGATCACGGAAGCGGAAGCCGACATGAAACGGCTGGTGGAATTACTGGGCTTGCCTGAAGAGCCCGCTGCCAATTAACTGCCACTGTTCCTGCAGGTTGCTTGTCGGCAATTGCTTGAAGTCTGTCCGCACGTACTGGCTGATTCGCCCTTCCATGAACGCGAGCAGGACGCCCGCCGTGCTGGTCACCGTCACGCTCGTACGCAGCCCTTCCTTCACCTCGGCTTCGCGCAGTACCTGACGCAGCTGCGTTTCGAGACGGTCGAAGATCTGGCTGACGCGCACGCGCAGCCGCTCGTGTTCGCCGGACAACGCGTCCCCATTCAGCACGCGCGAAATCCCCGGGTTTTTCTCGGCGAAGCCGAGAACCAGCATGACGATCTTGCCGCACTGCGTCAGTGCCGGGTCCGGCTCCGAAATGATGCTCGTGATGCGCGTGAAGATCGTGTCCTCGATGAAGGCGATCAGGCCTTCGAACATGCGCGCCTTGCTCGGGAAATGCCGATAAAGCGCGGCTTCCGACACGCCGACCTGAGCGGCGAGCGCCGCGGTCGTGATGCGGCCGCCCGGGTTGTCCTGCAACATGCCGGCGAGAACCTGCAGTATCTGTTCACGGCGTTGTCCGCGTTCGCGTGCCATGGTTACCTCCGTGTGATCTGCGTGCCGATGCCTTTGTCCGTAAACACTTCGAGCAGTACTGCATGCGGCACGCGGCCGTCGATGATCTGCACGCTGTTTACACCGGCGCTCATCGCGTCGAGCGCGCAGCCGATTTTCGGCAGCATGCCGCCGTGGATCGTGCCGTCGGCGATCATCGCATTGATGTCGTCCATCGTCAGCGTATCGGCCACTTTGCCGCTCTTGTCCTGCACGCCGGCAATGTTCGTCAGCAGGATCAGTTTCTCGGCATTCAGCAGGGCCGATACCTTGCCGGCGACGATGTCGGCATTGATGTTGTACGAGCGGCCGTCGGCGTCGGCGCCGATCGGCGCGATGACCGGGATGAAGTCGCCGGCAATCATCGTCTCGATGATCGACGGATTGATGCCGATGACTTCGCCAACCTGGCCTATGTCGATGATCTCGGGCGCCTGCATCTCGGGCGTCTTGCGCGTGATCGTCATCTTGCGCGCGCGGATGAAGTCGCCATCTTTGCCGGTGATGCCGATGGCCTTGCCGCCGTTCTTGTTCAACAGGCTCACGATCTGCTTGTTGACGAGGCCGCCGAGCACCATCTCGACGACGTCCATCGTCGCGCTGTCGGTCACGCGCATGCCGTCGACGAAGTGCGATTCGATGCCGAGCTTCTCGAGCACCGAACCGATCTGCGGCCCGCCGCCATGCACGACGATCGGGTTCATGCCGACGAGTTTCATCAGCACGATGTCGCGGGCAAAGCTGTTCTTCAGTTCCTCGTCGATCATCGCATTCCCGCCGTACTTCACGACGATGGTCTTGCCGTGGAAGCGCCTTATATATGGCAGCGCTTCGGTGAGGACGCTGGCGATGGTTTGCGTGGTGCTGGGATCGAGGGTCATGTCGTTCTCGTGAATCGTATCGGTGCGCCGGGTTAGCGGAGCAATCACTTACTTGCGGGCCGGCGCGGCATTATGCTGGATTCACGCCTGCGCGGGAATGCTAACGGGGGCATCGTCGACCCGCCGCTGGGTGCAATGGCGCAAGGCTGGCGGATGGCTGGAATCCAGCGGCCGTCAGAACGGCAGTGCGAGGCCGGGCATCAGCGGCGCCAGTTTCGTGCGGAATTCCTGCTGGATCCGCGCCAGATCTTCTGCGCTATCCGCCTCGAAGCGCAGCACGAGGTTCGGCGTCGTGTTCGACGGACGGATCAGGCCCCAGCCCTGCGCGAGGTCGACGCGGATGCCATCGAGGTAGTTCACGTTGCCGCCGTCGAAGCGCAGTTCCTGCACGAGCCTCTCCATCAGCGCGAACTTGTCCTGCTCGGCCACCGGGATGAAAAGTTCGGGCGTGCTGCAGCCTGGCGGCATGCGTTCGAGGATGTCCTGCGCCGAGGCGTCGTATTTGTCCATCAGTTCGAGGAAGCGCGCGGCGGCGTACATGCCATCGTCGAAGCCGTACCAGCGATGCCTGAAAAACAGGTGGGCGGAGAATTCGCCGCCGAGCAGCGCGTCGGTTTCCAGCAGCTTGTTTTTGACGAACGAATGCCCGCTCTTGCACAGCACGCCGCTGCCGCCGAGCGCCGACACGACGCGTGCCAGGTGGTGGCTGCTCTTGATGTCGTAGACGACGCGTGCGCCGGGATTGTCCGGCAGGACGTCCATCGCGAACGCGAGCAGCATGTGGTCGGCATCGACGACGTTGCCGTCGCCCGTCACGAGGCCGAGCCGGTCGCCATCGCCATCGAAGGCAATGCCGATGTCGGCGCCTTTTTCGTACACGAGTTGCTTCAGGGCTCGCAGGTTCTCGGGCCGCGTCGGGTCCGGGTGGTGGTTCGGGAAGTTGCCGTCGGGTTCGCAGTACAGCCGCAGCACGTCGCAACCGAGCCGCTCGAAGAGCTGTGGCGCGATAATGCCGGTGACCCCATTGCCGCAGTCGAGCGCAACGCGCAGGCGTTTCGCCAGCCGTATGTCGCTCGTGACGCGTGCGAGATAGGACGGCGCGATGTCGTGGGTCGTGCGCGTGCCCTTCCCCGTCGCGAGCTCCCCGTCGACGATGCGTTCGTAAAGTCGGGTGATCTGCTGGTCGGCGAGTGGCCGTCGTTGCAGTACGACCTTGATGCCGTTGTAGTCGCGCGGGTTGTGGCTGCCGGTGAGCATCACGCCGGAGTGCGGCGCAAGCGTGTGCGTGGCGAAATACATGAGCGGCGTCGGGACGACGCCGAGGTCGATCACATCGCAGCCGCTTGCGAGAATGCCCGCCTGCAGCGCCTGCGACAGTTCGGGACTCGACAGGCGCGCATCCGCGCCCGCGATCAACGTGCGCTCGCCGCGCTCGCGCGCTTCGCTGCCGATGGCCTGTCCGATCAGGCGTACGCTGTGCGCATCGAGCCCCTGGCCGACGATGCCGCGAATGTCGTACGCGCGGAAAATGCCGCGGGCGACCGGCGCCGCGCCTGCCATCAAGCGGCGCCCTTCAGGCGTGCCGCGAGCAACGCGATCATCTGCCGCGCCAGCTGCTCCTTGCTGCCGTGTGCGAAGGCATGCTCGCCGCCGCTCCAGTATGCCGTGACGGTCGCCGCATCGTTGCCGAAGGTCGCGCTCGCATCGTTCGCGAAGATGAGATCGAGTTTCTTCGCCGCGAGCTTCGCGCGCGCATTCTCTGCGAGCCTTTCAGTTTCGGCGGCGAAACCTGCGCAGAACGGACGCGGCGTGCGCGCGGCCATCGTCGCGAGGATGTCGGAATTGCGCACGAGCTGCAGCGTCAGCTCGGCTGCGTCTTTCTTTATTTTCTGCGTGGACGGCGAGGCGACGCGGTAATCCGCCACGGCCGCCACGCCGATGAATACGTCGCAGGCCTGTGCTTCGCAGGCCTCGAGCATCTGTTGCGCGGTATCGACGTTCACGACGGCGACGTGTTCCGGCGCCGCAAGATTCACGGGGCCGCTGACCAGCGTAACCACGGCACCGGCCTCCGCCGCCGCGCGCGCCATCGCATAAGCCATTTTTCCGGAACTGTGATTGCTGATGTAACGCACGGGATCGATCGGCTCGCGCGTCGGCCCTGCCGTGATCGTCACGCTCAAGCCGGCCAGCGCGCCGGTTGCGAAGAGCGCAGACGCCTCGCGCACGAGTTGCTGCGGTTCGGACATGCGGCCGAGGCCGACGTCGCCGCAGGCCTGCTCGCCGGAGTCGGGCCCGAACACATGCACGCCTCGTTTGGACAGCGCTGCGAGATTCGCCTGCGTCTGCGCGTTGCCCCACATCGCCTGGTTCATCGCCGGCGCGAGCGCGAGCGGGCCGCGCCTGGCGAGGCACAAGGTCGTCAGCAGATCACTGGCTTCGCCATGCGCGAGGCGCGCGATGAAGTTCGCGCTGGCCGGCGCGACGAGAATGAGGTCGGCCCAGCGCGCGAGCTCGATGTGGCCCATCGCCGCCTCCGCTTCCGCGTCGAGCAGCTGCGTGTGCACCTTGTTGCCCGACAGGGCCTGCAAGGTCAGCGGCGTGATGAATTCCTGTGCGCCGGCGGTCATGACGACCCGCACCTCGGCGCCGGCCTTTTGCAGCAGGCGGCACAGCTCGGCGCTTTTATAAGCGGCGATGCCACCGCTGATGCCGAGGATGATGCGCTTGTTCTGCAGGCTGGACATGGGGGGCTGGCGGGAAGGTCGAGGCTGGCAAGCCTAGCAACAAAGCCGCACCCGCTTCAATTTCGCGCGTCGACAGGCCCCGGCGCAGGGAATGCTGCTTTCGCGCGGCGGGCTCAGCGCAGCTGCACCGAGCCTGCGGCCTGGCGCCGCGGTTTGAGCCAGCCGCTGTTGATCACCATGCCCGTGAGCACGAGCGCGATGCCGGCAACTTGCGCCGTGTTCGGCAGCGTTCCGGCGACGATGCTCACGAGCAGCGTGAACAGCGGTACGAGGTTGAAGCTCACGGCCGTCCTGTCCGGACCGAGCTGGCGCACGCCATGAATCCAGAAGATGTACGCCAGCACCGTGCCGCACGAACCCATGTACAGCAGGATGCCGTGCGTACCGGGGCTGAGCTCGCGTACGGTCGAAAAGGGACTTTCGAGAATCACCGCTGCGATCACCAGGGCGACGGCGCCCACGCACACCGTCCAGCGTGAAAATTGCTGTGGCGGGATGTGCGAGGCGTAGCGGCGCGATCCCACCGTGTAGACACTCCATACGAAGCAGGCTCCGAGCATCCACAGGTCGCCCGTGGCGATGCGCAGGTCCGCGAGATGGCCGCTCGTGATGACGAGGGTCACGCCCGCGAATGCAATCAGGATGCCGGCCACCTGGGTCGCACTGATCGGCGTTTTCAGCAACCAGCTGGAAAGAAGAAGCGAGAGCATCGGCGACAGCGCCATGATCAGCGCCGCATTCAGTGCGACCGTCGTGTGCAGTGCCGTGAAGAAAGCGAAGTTGAAACCGAACACGCCGACCAGCCCGAGCGGCACGAGGATCAGTCCATCGCGCCATTGCAGCTGCGATTCCGGTTTGCCCTGCCAGAGGCGATACAGCAGGAAAATCACGAGGGCTATGGCAAAGCGTTCCGCCGCAGCCGTGAGCGGCACCACGCGCCCCGCCAGCACCTCGGCGACATTGAAGTTACTGCCCCAGAAAAAGGTGCTGATGATCAGTACCAGCCAGGCGACGCTGTTTTTGTTCATGACGAGACTCCCAGGGGCTGAACCGCGTGGAGTTCAGGCTTGCGCAGGCTAGTGCATCTCAAATATGTTGATAAAGCCGCAAATCTGCAACCTTCAATTCCATATATGAAATCGACCTTCTCACTCGACGACTTGCAGTTGTTCCAGCTTGTCGTGCAGCACGGCGGCATCAATGCCGCCGCCGCAGCGACCCGGGTCCCGCCTGCCACGCTCAGCCGCCGGCTGAAGGCCCTCGAACTGGCGCTCGGCACACGCCTGCTCGAACGCAGCGCGCATCACTTCGCGCTGACGGAAATGGGGCGGCACTACTTCGCACGCTGCACGCCCTTGCTTGCCGACCTGCGGGCCATAGCGACGACGTTGGACGAGGACCAGCATCGCCTCGGTGGGCACCTGAAAATCACGGCGCCGGTCAGCATGAGCCAGCGCTGGCTGGGCCGCTGCTTCTTCGAGTTCATGCAGCACTATCCGCAAATCCAGCTCGAGCTGGTGCTGTCGAACCAGTACGAAAACCTGCTCGAAAGCGGGTTCGATGCGGCCTTTCGCGTGGGGCAGCCGCAGGACAGCAACTGGATAGCGCGCTACCTGTATTCCACGCACATGGGCCTGTGCGCGTCAGCGGCCTACCTCGCGGCGGCGCCGCCGGTGCGGCATCCGCGCGACCTCGCGACGCAGCGTCTCATCGTCGCCGAACCGCTGAGCAGCTGGGACCTGAAACACGTCGACAGCGGCGAGACTGTGACGATCGATCCGCAGCCGTCGTTACGCACGAACGATTTCATACTCGCAGTCGACGCCGTATCCGCCAACCTCGGCATCGCCTTCGTGCCGGATTATTACTATGCGCGCAGCAACGGCGCCGGGCCGCAGCGCCTGCAGGCGGTATTGCCGGAATGGAAGGCGCGTCAGCGGCCGGTGTACCTGATTTACCGCGACCGTGACGTCATGTCGGCGCGCCTGCGTGCGTTCGTCGACTTCGTCCTCGCCTGGATGCCGCAAGCGCTTGCCGCCCAGGGATATGAGCCGTGACGCATCAGCGCATGCATACATTGCGGCGCAATTTCGCCAGGTTCTACTAGACTGGGGCGCACCGTTTCCAATGCCTTCACGGAGGAAGCATGGGTATCAGCCAGTGGCCGTCACAGGAGCGGCCGCGTGAAAAACTGCTGCAGCACGGCGCGGAAAAACTATCCGACGCGGAGCTGCTCGCGATCTTCCTGCGCACGGGCACGAATGGGCAGTCGGCGCTCGATCTCGCGCGCGGACTGCTGACGAAGTTCGGTGGCGTGCGTGGTGTGCTCGAGGCGGGCCGTGCGCCGTTCTGTGCAGAGCCGGGCATGGGGGAAAGCAAGTATGCGCAGCTGCAGGCGGCACTCGAACTGGCGCGCCGCCACATGCTCGAGAGCCTGCAACGCAGCGACTGCCTGACGAGTTCCGCGCTCACGCGCAACTACATTCGCAGTCGCATGCGTGCGTACGAACGCGAGGTGTTCCTGTGCCTGTTCCTCGACAACCAGCATCGCGTCATCGCGCAGGAAGAGCTGTTCCACGGCACGATCGACGGCTCGATGGTGCATCCGCGTGAAGTCGTGCGGCGCTCGCTGCACCACAATGCGGCAGCACTGATCTTCGCGCACAACCATCCGTCGGGCGTGGCCGAGCCGAGCCAGGCGGACATCAGCATCACGCGCCGGCTCAAGAATGCGCTCGCACTGGTCGATATACGTACACTGGACCATCTCGTCGTGGGCGACAGCGACGTGACCTCGCTCGCCGAGCGCGGCCTGATGTAGATCCGCGCGCCGCCTGTCGTTGCGTCCCGGTCGGCGTACCACGCGCTGTGTGCGATGACGTGCGTGACAGCGTCGTGCACTTGCGCACGTAGCGAAAGACGCTATAGTCCGCCGCCGTGATGTTGACGGCGGGAAGAAACCCCGGTCCTGCGTTGCCCGCGTTCAAAAACACAACAGGCGAACATGTCCTCGTCATTCACTGACAAGCCCGCGAGTCCGGACCTGCTGCCGGACAGCGCCTTCGCACAGCTCTTCACCGAGCTGTTCGTCGAAGGTCGCATGGGCCTCGCGCTGCTCGCGCCGGATGGATGCATCCACCAGGCCGACGCCGCATGGTGTCATTTATTCGGTTACGCTCCCGACGAAATGCGCGGCATGCCCGCCGCGCTGCTGTGTCATCCCGATTTTGCCGACTTCCTGCCGGGCCAGATTGCAAGTCCCGACGTCGGCAGCCGTGTCGTCAGCGTCGAACTGCAGCTGCGCGCGAAAAACGGCACCGCGTTCTGGGGCCGCCTGCTTAGCCGCGCGCCAGGCGCAGGCCAGCTGGTTCCGTTGCTGCTCGAGGACATTTCCGCGCGCAAGCAACGCGAAATGTCGCTGACCAAGGCGATGCAGAAGCTGCAGGTGATCGCCGACCGCATTCCGGCGATGCTGTCGTACGTGAACAGCGAGCTGCGTTACCAGTTCGTGAACGAGGCGTACGAAAGCCTCTACAAGCGCAGCAAGGAAGAGATCATCGGCAAGCGCATCCAGGATGTGGTTGCCCCCGAAGTGTGGGCGGTCGCGGCACCATTCTTCGCGCGGGCGCTTGCAGGCGAGACTGTCAGCTACGAGGGCCTGTTCGCGAGCGACGACCCGGCGCTGCAGCATTCGCTCGTCAGCCTTGTTCCCGACATAACGCCCAGCGACGACGTGCGTGGACTGTTCATCCTCGTCACGAACATCACGGAACTGAAAAAAACTGAAGCCCGCCTGCAGGACGCGATCGCCGGGCTGCGCGCGAGCGAGGTAAATCTCAAGGCGCTCATGGAAGCTGCGCCCGACACGCTGCTCGTGATCGACAAGGAAGCCGAAGGCCACATCCTGTACTGCAACGCGCGGGTGTACGAAATGTTCGGCTATCGCGCCGACGAGCTGCTCGGCCAGAGCATCGAGCTGCTGTTCCCGCCGGACAAACGCAGGCTGTACGCCGCATATCGCCAGCAATACCGCGAAAATCCGCATGCCTGGACTACGCGCAGGCCGCGCGACCTGTACGCGCTGCACAAGAGCGGCAGGCAGGTGCCGATCGACATCGGCCTGAACCCGACGAAGTTCGACGGCAAGGACGTCACGATGGCGACCGTGCGCGATGTAAGCGGCATCTACGCCGCGTTCGAGTCCAGCGTGCAGATCGCCGACATCGTCGAAGCCTCTGGCGACGCGATCTTCCGCTGCACGATGGACGGTCGCATCCTGTACTGGAGCAAGGGCGCCGAAAAGCTGTATGGCTGGCGCGCCGACGAGATGGTCGGGCAGATGGTGCACCGGATGATCCCGGAGTTCGACGCTGAACGCAGCAAGAACGAAATTCTCGGCGTGCTGGACCGCAACGAGATCGTGCTGCGGCCCGATACCGTGCGCCTGCACAAGGACGGCTCGCCGATCGAAGTGTCAGTCGCCGTGTTCCCGATCCGCGACGCCGAAGGCAACGTGATCGGCGGCGCCAGCGTGCATCGCGACGTACGCGAGCTGAAGCGCCTCGAAGCCCAGCTGCGGCATGCGCAGCGGCTCGATGCGGCTGGATTGCTTGCCGGCGGTGTCGCGCACGACTTCAACAACATTCTCACCGTGATCCAGGGCTACTGCTCATTGATCACCGAAGCACATCCGCCGGACTCGCTGCTGACCCGGCAGGTGCACGCGATCGAAAGCGCCGCGCAGCGCGCAAGCTCCCTGACGCGCCAGCTGCTGGCCTTCTCGCAGAAGCAGCGCCGCGACGTGAAGATTCTTGATCCGCGTGCACTGTTGAGCGATCTCGCGCCAATTCTTCAGCGCGCGATCGGCGAGGACATCCGCCTCGAAACGGCGCTCGATTCGAGCTGGAACATCCAGGAAGACCCCGCGGACTTCGAGCAGATCATCCTGAACCTCGCCGTGAATGCGCGCCATGCGATGCCAAAGGGCGGTGTGTTGCGCATCGCGAGCAGCAATGTCGACTCGTGCGGCTTTCACCTGCCAGGCGCCGCGGCGAGCTTCAGCCCGATCCCGGTGCAGCCCGGCGCCTACGTGCTGCTCGAGATCGCCGATACCGGTATCGGCATCGCGCCGGACGTACTGACGCGCATCTTCGAACCGTTCTTCACGACGAAGTCGCGCGGCGAAGGATCGGGGCTCGGCCTGCCGGTCGTATACGGCATCATCAAGAACATCGGCGGCGGGATCGTCGTCACGTCCAGGGAAGGCGCCGGCACGCGCTTCCAGATCTACCTGCCGCGCAGCCAGGACCGGCCCGAAGCCGACAAGACGCGCCACGATGCAGCCGGGCCGCCGGGCAAGGGCTCGGTGCTCGTCGTCGAAGACAGCCCGGAGATCCTGAACCTCGTGAAGATGGTCCTGCAGGGCGCCGGCTACACGGTGTTGCCGGCCGCCTCCGGTACGCAGGCCCTCGCGCGGCAGGGCGAGCAGGTGGACCTCGTGCTGACCGACGTCGTCATGCCTGGCATGAACGGGCCCGAATTCGCCGAACGCTGGCTGAAGGTGCACCCGCAGACGCCCGTGCTGTACATGACAGGCTACGCAGAAGAATCGGTGCTGCCTTTCTCCGTGAACCCCGACAACCTGCTATTGAAGCCCTTCAAGCCCGCGCAACTGCTGCAAAAGGCCGCGGCGGTGCTGGGGCGCGTACATCAGTCGTCCTGAACCGAAGGGGCGCTCGACGCGGCGAGGTATAAGGGGGGGCGACGGGCACGGCGCGCTGCCCGGAACGCGGTAAAACCGGCACAAAACCGATCAGTAGGCCAAAAGCGCCGCATAATTCGGGGCCATGGAGCTCAAAATGCCGCTTCGCCTTGCCTGTCCGGGTGACCTTCTGGTATAAATCGCGCCTCTTTTTTTCGGCCGGGTTCCGGCCCCCAAACGCAAGCATTTTGAGGTCCGCCCATGTCCCGCGTCTGTATGGTTACCGGCAAGAGCCCCCAGGTCGGCAACAACGTCTCCCACGCCAAGAACCGCACGAAGCGCCGTTTCAACCCGAACCTGCACACGCATCGTTTCTGGGTAGAGGCCGAGAAGCGCTTCGTGAAGCTGCGCCTGTCGAGCAAGGGCATGCGCATCATCGACAAGGTCGGCATCGACCAGGTCCTCAGCGACATCCGCGCGCGCGGCGAGAAAGTCTAAGCGTCTGCGGCGAAAACCGAATAATTTCAATACGATACAGTTTCAGAAAGGTATAAGGCCATGAGAGACAAGATCCGTTTGGTATCCAGCGCCGGCACCGGCCACTTCTACACGACCGACAAGAACAAGCGCACGATGCCGGACAAAATGAAGATCAAGAAATACGATCCCGTCGTCCGCAAGCACGTGATCTACGACGAAGCCAAGATCAAGTGAGCTCCCGGCCGCCGCTGGCGGCCTGCGCTCATCACGCCGTAGCCCGATAAGGGCGAAAGGCGGATAGGCCTCGCTACAGAAAGAGACGAAACCGGGAGTTCTGTGGACTCCCGGTTTCTTTTTAGCCGTAAAAAAGTGGACGGCCCCCCGACGCATGACCGTGGCGCAAGGGCGCGTGTCGGGGAAGCGTCAGGGGTCCGTTCCCTTGTCCCCCCACCGCTGGATCCCCGAGTCCAGCCCGAACAAATCCAGCGCCCGCCCGACTGTCTGTCGCACGACCTCGTCGAGAGTCTGCGGCTTCATGTAAAACGCCGGCACCGGCGGCATGACGACCGCGCCCATGTTCGTCACGTTCAGCATGCTCTGCAGATGCCCCGCATGCAGGGGCGTTTCACGGACCATCAGCACGAGCCGGCGCCGTTCCTTCAGCACGACGTCCGCCGCGCGCGACAACAACGAAGCCGTCACGCCCGTCGCGATCTCCGACAGCGTGCGTATCGAGCACGGCGCAATGAGCATGCCCCGCGTGTGAAAGCTGCCGCTCGAAATCGCCGCGCCGATGTCGCTGTTCTGGTAATGCACGTCGGCTAGCGCGCACAGTTCGTTGTACTTCACCGTACTCTCGTGCGAGAGCGTCAGGATGGCCGACTTGCTGACGACGAGATGCGTCTCGATGCCGAGCGTGCGCAATAACTTCAGTGCCTCGATGCCGTAAACGATGCCGGACGCACCGCTGATGCCGACGATCAGTCGTTGGGATTCGTTCCGGGAATTCATGTAGACTCGCCGCTCGCTCATTCAGTGCCGGGCATACAGTGCCGGACGTCAGGGCCCGATAGTTGTACTGGATACCAGGCCGATTATCAGTGCCGCCATTGTAGCCCAGCTTCCGCAGCTCCTCCGTATGCCACTCCTCCGCCTTTCCGACATCCATCTCGCGTATGGCACGCACGTATTGCTCGACGGTGTCGAGCTGACGATCCAACCTGGCGAGCGCTGGGGCCTGCTCGGCCGCAACGGCGCCGGCAAGTCCACGTTCATGAAACTGCTGAAGGGTGACATCAAGCCCGACGGCGGCGAAGTGTGGATACAGCCGGAAACGCGTATCGCGTATCTCGACCAGGAACTGCCGAAGGCCACGGAGCAAAGCGTCTTCGACTACATTGCCGATGGCCTTGCCGACGGCGCGCTGATCAAGCGTTTCCACCATCTGCTCGAACAGGAACCGACGCCGCAGGTACTGCAGGAACTCGAACGCGTGCAGCACGAGATCGATGCGAAGAATGCCTGGAGCCTGCAGCAGAAGGTCGACAACGTCGTCTCGCTGCTCGAATTGCCCGCCGATAAAAAGATGCAGGAGCTTTCCGGTGGCTGGTCCCGGCGTGTCGCTCTCGGCCGCGCGCTCGTCTGCGATCCGGACCTCCTGCTACTCGACGAACCGACGAACCATCTCGACATTCCGGCGATCGAATGGCTCGAGAAGCAGTTGCAGGACTACCGCGGCGCGGTCGTCATCATCACGCACGATCGCAGCTTCCTGCAGAACACCGCTAACCGCATCCTCGAACTCGATCGCGGCATGCTACGCATCTGGCAGCACGACTATCGCCGCTTCCTCGAATTCCGCGAGCAGCAGCTCGAAGCCGAAGCGAAGACGAACATGGAGTTCGACAAGAAGCTCGCGCAGGAAGAAGTGTGGATTCGCCAGGGCATCAAGGCACGGCGCACGCGCAACGAAGGCCGCGTGCGTGCACTCGAACAGATGCGGCGCGAATTCAGCGAGCGCCGCAACGTCGAAGGCAAGGCCAGCATGGAACTGAACACGGCTGCAGCGTCGGGCAAGATCGTCCTTGAAGCGGACAAGATCTCGCACAGCTTCGGCGAGCGCCCGATCATCAGGAACTTTTCGGCGAAAGTGCTGCGCGGCGACAAGATTGGCCTGATCGGCCCGAACGGCTGCGGCAAGACCACGTTGCTGAAAATCCTGCTCGGGCAGTTACAGCCCGACAGCGGCACGGTGAAGATCGGCACGAAGCTAGAGCTCGCATACTTCGACCAGTTCCGCGCGGAGCTGTCACCGGAAAAGAGCGTAATCGACAACCTTGCGGAAGGCGCCGACCACGTCACGATCAACGGCAAGTCGCGCCACGTGATTTCGTATCTGCAGGACTTCCTGTTTTCGCCCGAACGTTTGCGGCAGCCGGTGAAAGCCTTGTCGGGTGGAGAACAGAACCGACTGATCCTCGCTCGCCTGTTCAGCAGGCCCGCGAACCTGCTCGTGCTCGACGAACCGACGAACGACCTCGATCTCGAAACGCTCGAACTGCTCGAGGAACTGCTGCTCGAATTCAGCGGCACGCTGTTGCTAGTCAGCCACGACCGCGCCTTCCTCGACAACGTCGTCACGAGCAGCATCGTGTTCGAAGGGCAGGGAGTCGTGAAGCAATACGTCGGTGGCTACCAGGACTGGCTGCGCCAACGGCCGCTTGCTGGACATCGTGAAGCACGGGAAGCAGCGAAAGAAGCCGCGAAGAAAGACGCAGCGAAGAGCAGCGCGCGCGATGCGAATGCAGCCACGAACGCAGCTGCTGCGCCGGCTGCGAAAACCAAATTGTCATACAAGCTGCAACGCGAACTCGAACAGCTGCCGGCGCAGATCGAAAAGCTCGAGAACGAAATCGCGGCACTCGAAGCGCAGGTTGCGCAGCCGGACTTCTACAAGAAGTCGCAGGCCGACACCGATACGGTCTTCCAGAAACTCGGCGTACTGCAGAAGCAACTCGATACGCACTACTCGCGCTGGCAGGAGCTGGAGCAGCAGCAGTAGACCGAGTCGGGATCGTTACCGTCTCGCAATAGGTAAACGAGAAAGCCCGTGAACGCCATGCCGAGCATGCGCGTGTCTAAATCGCTTCATGCCCGCTCCAGCGGGACACACATTTGAGCGGCCGGCACTCGCTCAATCGACGCGCAACAACGGCGCGTTCAGCAGGTACTTGTCGACGGCGAACAGCAGCGCCGGCACGCTGCCGAGCATGTACAGCCAGATGCCCTGGTAGAGCGCGATGCCGATGAAGAGCCACGACAGCAGCACCCACGCGATCATCGCGCGCAGGCCGTTTGCGTAGTAAAGCGACGAACGCTTGCGGCACAGCTCACACACCGCTGGTGCGAAGAACAGCGAGTTCAATTTCTGACTGGAACTGACGCCGGGCTGGTGACAGTGCGGGCATGCATGCAGGGTCATCAGCTCGTCATCGCTTGTAGCGCGACGCGGCCGCCACTGGAAAACACCGCTTGCGATGCGGCAAAGGGATAGTCACGGGAAGTCATCGAACGACGCGGCACTGGATACGAATTCATCAGTTCGCGATCTTGATCCATTCTCCCGCCTGGGGCTCGCCGGAGGGATAGTCTCCGTTCATCAGGCGCAAGGTTTCTTCGGGGTGTTGTGGCAGGCGGCTCTGGCTCGCGAGGGCGGCGTACGTCGTATTGCCGTCGGCCTGGATCCAGTCGACCGTGACCGGGTTCGCGAACACGCCTTCGTTGCGCGCGATCGGCCGGAACGACTTGATGCTCGCGAGCAGCGCATTGTCAGTTGCCTCGTCATCCGCCTTGCCCGTCAGCACGAAGGCACGCGGGCCGTAATACAGCACGGCGATGCGCTCGCCCGTGTCGGGGCGGATGCCGGTGAAGCCGGGCAGGCCGAACTGCGAAAGCTGCTCCGACTGCTTCAGGTCCGGAATTTTCAGGTTCTCGCGAATGAACAGGCGCGGCTCCTTGTTGTCCTGCAGGCGCAGCGCTTCGACTTTCAGCGTTGCTTTCGCATCGGGCGCGGCGGCCGTCATCGTCGTCGGCGTTTCTTCGCGCGTCCACGCTTCGGGCAGGACCAGCGTGTAGTTCAGCAGGCGCTGGTAGTAGCGGTTGCGCGCGTCGGCGCCGGTCATGTTCTGCAACGTGGGTCCGATCACGAGGCCCGTGGTGCGCGCACGGAATTCGGTCTGCTCGATGTTAGTGACCGCGCCGGCCTGCGCACTCGCCGCGCCGACGGCTTCCTTCAGGCGCGTGTCGTTGCGAGGATGCGTGGCGAATACGCCGTGATAGGCCTGGCCGCGCGTCGACGTACGCTTCATGAAGTCTTCGTGGTTCTTCAACACGCCAATGACTTCCACCATCGCGTTCGGATCGTAACCGGCCTTCTGCAGGTATTCGGCACCGAGGCCGTCGGCTTCGAGTTCCATTTCGCGGCCGTAGCCACTGATCAGCGCGCCGCCGAACAGGCCGGCCGTTTCGCCGAGCACGTTCGTACCGGTCGCCAGTACCGAGGCTACCGACGCCGTCGCCGTCAGCACGTTCGATGCGCGCCCCGCCGTTTGCTGGCGCACGGCATGGCGCGCCGTGATGTGGCCAATCTCATGGCCGAGCACGGCAGCGAGCTGCGCTTCGGTATTCAGGAAGGTCATCAATCCACGGTTGATGTATACATAGCCGCCCGGCAGCGCGAAGGCGTTGATGTCGGGACTGTCGATGATCGTGAAGGTGTATTCGAGTTCAGGACGATGCGACACGGCAGCCAGTCTCTGGCCGACGCGGTTCACGTAGTCCACGAGATTCGCGTCCTGGTATACCGCGTTCTCCTTCAGCATCTCCTCGTGCAGTTCCTTGCCTTTCTCGAGTTCGGTGCTTTCGCGCATCAGCACGAAGTCGGTGCCACCGGTCGGGTTCGCGGCGCAGGAGACGAGCACGCCGATGCCCGTCGCGAGCAGCGTGCGCGCGATTACGGACGAAAGGGAAGGTACAACGTGCTTACTCATACAGCGATTATGCTCCAGGCGCGCTGAATCGGCACTTAAGCAGCAGCCTCATGCGCCGCCGCGGCGCCGCTCAACTGCCGCCATTGATGAACTGCTTCAGCTGGTTGCCGAGACCGCTGCAGGCGTTCTGCTCCACTCGCGCGATCAGCGGAATGGGCACGACGAGTGCCGGCATGTACGACTGGCCCACGGCGTCGGTGCTGATCGATCCGACCGTATCGAGTGTGTTCAGGTCCCAGATCTCGGCTTCGAAATTCGAATCGTCCTGCCATGTGCCGAAGCCGAAGCAGCCGCCGCCGCCGGGCCCGATCGTGCATGAAATCGAGCCGGCCTGCTGGCTGCGCTGCGTGATGCCGTCGAGCCACACGATGTACTGGATGCCGAACTCGTTCATGCGCGTGGCGGCCACGTCCATGTCCATCAGTTCCTTCAGGTGTCCGGTACGCATAGGTGCCGTGCGAGGTTCGAAGAACGGGAACATCGCGTCGAGGAATTCGCGTTCGGGCACGACACTGATGCCGTCCTTGCCAGAGCCGACCACTCCGGCTACGCAATTCACGAAATCGCCTTCCGTTTCGTAGTTGTTGTTCTGCCGCCGGCCGAGGATCACGATGCTGCCGTCCGAGCTCATGCTCGTCGCGCCCTGGCGAAACTCGTCGATCTCGGTGGTCGTACAGCCACCGGCCAACAACACGAAAAGTGTGAGGAATAGCAGGCTGGAGGTGGAGCGGATTGAGCGGTTCATGGCGGCAGTCCAAGGATCACATAAGCTATGTCGTTCCTGGCGGTTGTTCAGTCCCTGTCAAAGTTTGGAATTTTCAGCGAGCCATTCATTCACTTCCGGTATGCCGCTGAAACCGAGCGTAAAGCTGGCGGCGAGGTCGCGCAGTGCGACGACTGTCGCATCCTGTACGCCGGCATCGACGCTCTGGAAACTTTCGGTGGGTGACTTGCCGTAGGCGGTCATCACCCAGTCCGCGATGTATTCACCCTCGGGCTCCTCGAGGCGCATGTTGTACTTCACCCAGACCTCGTACACCTTCAGCTTGGTCTTCTGCGGCAGGCCCAGCTGGAACTCTTCGATCGCCGGCACGAACACGGCGTCCAGCTCAGGCGAGCGGTTCTCGAGCGAGTCGAGCATCACGACGTTTTCGAACAGTGCCGGCAACACGGTGTTGAACAGTTCGATCTGCGTTTCGCCGCTATTGACGATGTACTGGTCGTCGCCGGTGTAGTCGTCGATCTCGGTGAACGAGAAGTTACGCAGTTCCTCGGGATAGTACACACCGACCGTGATCGGAATCTTGCGCACGAGCGGCGAGGGATAGCTGCCCGAGATGTTGATCGTATTGGCGGCGCATGAAGCGAGCAGCACCCCGAGGAGTGCGGTACCTGCCAGCGAAAGCTTGCGGCCTATCGCGGCGGATGGAAGGCGGCGTGTGATCCAGTGGGCGGCTCGCTGTTGTAATGGTCTGAGCATAGGAAGCCTGCGCAACGCGTATTGACTGCTTATGTAACGGTTGGTGTGACGAAAGGCCCGTGAACCCGGTAGCTGGCTCACCAACCCTACCCCCGGCATCCCCGCGAGTTCCCTACCCAATTACCCTGAAAATGCCCTTTAAAAACGACCTTTTTCCAACTGGGGGGACCAATATTACCCAGCTTTTATTGCGCATCAATAGAAATCATTGACGCCCACGAAGGTGCCGCCATTCTTCCGCGCGAGCTCGCGCATCAGTGCCGAAAAACGGAAGCCGCCCATCCGGTAGCGTTCGGGCTGCGACAGCACGACCGGAAAGCCGATGCCGTGGATGCGCACGAGGCGTTCGCCGGTTTCGTCGGCCACATTGATGCGGTCGACCGTTTCGACGACGTCCGAGATCGAGTTTCCGGTAAAGTCGTCGCCGAGCACGTACAGGCTGATCTTGCGGCCGGGCTCGTAGAACGTACGGATCGCCGTAATGATGCCTTCCACCGGGCTGCTGTTGCTGAAGGGGTTCCAGGTACGCAGTCTTTGCATGATCTGCTGGCGCCGCGTCGGCGTGTCGGGAATCCAGTCGTTGCTGAACGACGAGAACATGTAGCCACCTTCGTCGTTCATGACCTGGATGCCCTTGAGCTCCGGGTAGATGTCGAGCGTCTCGCTCATCACTTCGAGCATTCGCTCCCAGGCGTAGTTGAACATACTGCCGGAGGTATCGATGATGAAGATCACGTACTCGCTGTCGACCGGCACGCCGCCGACCGATTCGCTGGCGACCTGCGCCGACATGCGCTCCTGAAGCCGCTTCATCTCGTCGCTCAGCGCCTGCCGCGCGAGGGCGAGCTGGCCCTCCATCTCGTCGAAATCGGTGGACTGGTCGTTCGTGTTGTTGAACCGCGCCTCGAGCGTCGTCAGCTCGCGGCGCAGGCGCGCGACGCGGTCTTCGTACTGCGACAGCTGTTCGTGCTTCGCATTCAGTTCGCGATTCAGCAGGTTCGTCTCGCCGCGGATCGCGAACAGCTGCCGTTGCAGTTCCAGCACGCTGCCGGAGACCGGCGTTTGCGACAGTTCGAGCGCTTCGGTCCTGGATTCCGAGACGCGCGTGATCATCAGCAGCAGGATGATCGCGCCGAAGCCGCAGCACATCACGTCCAGGTAGGACAGGCTGAAGGATTCGGTATCGCGTTTACGTGGCATTGTGTCGGCGTCCGCGCAGAGTGTCAGGGCCAGTCCGGCGACGGCATCAGGAACGATCCGCCGCTTTCCATCGCGAGCTGCCAGTACCAGCCCGGCGCAGCGGGGTCCCCTTCGAGCGGGAGCATGATTACATTGACCGGTATGCCTTTGGGCAGTTCCCGCATCGCGCGTTCGAACAGTTCTTCACGATCGCGCCCCGAAATGGTGCCGCTGGCGGGGCCACGACTGCCGAGCGTCGGCAGGCCATCGGTCAGCAGGTAGACATTGTCCGGCGGCGACGGCATCGCCGCGATCGCCGTGAACACGTTTTCGAGGTTCGTGCCTTCGGCGGGAACGGTGTTCTTCAGCGCATCGACCGCGGCAGTCAGTTGCTCGGCGTCGGCGACCTCGAGCCACTGGCCGTCGGTGCCCGGCAGTAGCGGGCGGACCTCGTTGTTGAACACGTAGATCTGGTACTGGCTCGGCACGGGTAGCTGCGTCGTCAGCCAGTCGACGGTCTTCAGCAGCTGCTGCCACTTCGGCGCGTTGAGGCGTTCGCTCTCCGGCAGGTTGCGGCGGCGAATGATGTTGACGATCGTGTTGTCGACCATGCTGCCGGAGATGTCGACGAGGATCAGAATGCGGTTGCCGCCGAGGATCAGGCCGGTCAGGTACTGCCGGTTGCCGTCGCCGACGAACTCGCGGATGTTGTTGCCGGTCATGTTCTCCTCGGCTTCACGAAGACGCTTCAGTTCGTCCTCGAGCGCATCGACTTCGGCGCGCAGGTTTTCGACGCGCTCTTCGTCGGTCAGCGACTCGTTTTCCATTTCGGCGAGCTCTTCGAGGAAGGTGTCGATCTCCTGCTGGATCTGCGTCGCGAGGCCCTGCGCGCGCACCATCTGCAGGTCGACGTCGGAAATCGTGTTGCGCACGGCGACGAGGCCTTCTTCACCGTCACGTATCTCCTGGTCGAGCAGGCTGACTTCGGCGGCGAGTGCGGGGTCCGAGGAGCTGCTCTCGCGCGCCGTTGAATGATCGAGTACGAGGAAGATCAGCACGACGGCGCCGAAGCCGCAGGAAATCACGTCAAGGAACGACAGGCTGACGGGATCGAATGTGCGCTGTTTCTTCTTCTTGCTCATGTGCCCTGCTCCACGAGGATCAGGCGCAGTTCAGCCGCCTCCCCGATGCGCATGAGATCGCCGAGCGCGAGCATCTGGTTTTGTTGCGCGGGCACCCCGTTGACGCTCACTGGCGCATTCGTATGCACTTCGAGTTGCAGGCCGCGGGTATTCCGCACCAGCGCGATGCCACCGTCGATGCCGCTCTCCGGTGGCAGCGGAACGACGCGCGTGCTCTGCACGTCGGCAGGTGCAGCGCCGAACATGATGCGACCGGCCGGCAGCGGCAGGGCGCTGTGATTGAACAGCACATGCGTCGGCCGGCGCAGTTGCGGCGGCGGCACCGACGGCGCCGCATTCGCCAGTGGCAGGCGCGTGATGAACTGCAGCTTGTCGGGCGGCCGGCGGATGAAATCGATGTGTTGCAGGCACGCGGCCATCGCGGCGTCGTCATCGAGCGCGACGAGGCCGGGAAAACTCTGGGCGAGCCCGGGCAGGTACAACTGGTTCGCGCGCACGTGCAGCACGGTGTCGGGGCCGCGTAGTGCAGCGAGTTCCGCGGCGATGCGTGCATACACGGCCTGCGCCCGTTGCTCGAGTTGTGCACGCGTGAGCCAGGCCTGGTGCACGGTGCCCTTCATGTTGATCTCGAGCAGCGCCTTGTCCTGGTCGAGCAGCGTGGCGATCCACTGGTCGAGGCGATCGTACACGTACTGGTCCGTCTCGGCGGTGTGCAGTGGATCGAAGCGGCTTTGCAGGATGAATTCGTCGGTGATCAGTCCGGTCCATGCTTCCTGCAGTGCGAGCAGGCCGGCGAAGGGAACCGCGACGACCTGTTCGCGCGCCAGGTGCCCGTCGACGCGGCGGAAGCGGCTCAGCACGGCCTGGTGCAACTGCAGATCGAGGATGACGCATTCATTCGCCGGACTTGCCGCGGCCTGCAGCAACGCGAGGTCGACGAGCCCGACCGCATCGAACGACAGCTGCCTGACGATGCCGAGCAACACGGCGAGCTGGTTGCGATTGTACGTCCCCGGTACGCCGATGATCGCGCCGTCAGGGAACTGCAACGGCTGCGTCAGCGCGGCGAGATGCCCGTGCGCGAGATCGGCGGCGTGGCGAATCTGCCGATGCTTGACGGGCAGGGGGTCGAGGTTCAGCTGTGTCCAGAACTGCGTGAAGTGCTCGCGCGGATGCAGGCGTGCGCGCTGGCGCGCGGCATCGCCATAAACTGGCGCGCCGCCCGCGATGTTGGCAAAGCCGGGGCTGCGCGCGAGCAGCGTGTGGTCGGGCGCGCGTATGCTGATCGCATGATCGTGCAGTTCGATCAGGTGCAGGCTCACGGCGCGTTGCGCTCCTGCACTTGCAGGTGGTTGATCAGGTAGTTGTCGGCGTAAGCCTGCGTGTCGAGCACGAGGCGATCGTTCATCAGCTGCAGCTGGTAAAGCAGGAACATCACGAAGATCGACGCGACGAGCGCCACGAAGGTCGAGTTGAAGGCGACGCCGAGGTTTACGGTAACGCCGAGGATGTCGCCTTCCACTGCGCGATGCGCCTGCGCGAGCGCCTGGCCGATACCGCGCACGGTGCCGATGAAGCCGATCGCCGGGATGGCCCAGGCCACGTAACGCACGACGGCGAGTTCGCTGTCGAGGCGATCCGCTTCCGACGAGCAAATGTCTTTCACGGTGCTCGACACGTCCTGGATGCTTCGTGTTGCGGAAAAACGATTGAGCCCTTGCAGCAACGCGCGCGGTAACAGGTAACCGCGTTCCTGCGGCGGCAAGGCCTGCAATGCGCGCGCATGTTCGCGTGCATCCTGCGGCAGTATGCTCATGCCGTCGGCGATGTTCAGCAGGCGACGGTCGAGCAGCTTCGCTTCGTCGCGATTGCGTTTAAGCTTCAGCGCGATGATCGCGAGTGCCCAGAACATCAGGATGATTTCAGCTTCCTGTTCGTAATCCTTCAGGATCACGTACATCGATGTGTCCTGCACGAACTCGGGGTTCTGCTCCTGCATGATCGCCTGCTGCGCCAGTACCGCATCGGCATTCGGTCGCACGACCGCTACGTAGAAGGCATGCACGACGATCAGCGCGATGATCAGCGAGAAAACCTGGTAGATGAAATCGGAGAAGACGGCTTGCTGCTTCATAGGCTAGATGTCTACGGGAAAGGAAACGGATAGATCTTCGGAAATCTGCACGGACGGCACGAAGGCTTCGTCCGTAGCGGCGGGCGGCGCATCGGCGGCGGCTTCTTCGGCGGCGCGAATTTCCTCGTCGACGGCGCTGTCGATGTCGCCCGATGCTTCGCGTTCATCCTCTGCGCTTTCGGCGGCTTCGGCTTCGGTGTCAGTCTCACCGGGCTCCGCGGCATGCACGGTGGCTGCCAGCAGCACGAGCACGCAACAGGAAACGAGCGAGCGCATCTTATTCACCGAGGTAACGCGCGACGCGGAAACCGACGTCGTCGCGCGGACCGTTGTTGTAATCACGGAACGACAGGCGCAGTTCGGTGACCGTGCCGTGCGCCCAGCTCGAGCCGCGGATCACGTGGTACGTGCCGCTCGCCGGGCCAAGCGGATCGGTTTCGACGGCCGTGCCGACGAGTCCCGCAGTGCCATAGAAATCGTGCACCCATTCGGCGACGTTACCGCCCATGTCGTAAAAACCGTTCGGGTTCGCCGGGAAGCTCGCAACCGGCGCGGAGCCGAGGAAGCCGTCGTTGTAGTCCGTCAGGATGCGTGCGAGGAAACTGCCGGCGGAGATGTCGGCATAGTTGCCCTGGTTCGCCGGCGGCGGCAATTCAGCGCCCCACGGGAAGCGCAGCAGGCTGTTCGGATCACCAGCGACGCGCGCGGCCCACTCCCATTCGGCTTCGGTCGGCAGGCGGTAACCGGTGCTGTCGGCATTGAAGCCGGTGACGTTTTCACCATCGATGACGTAGAACGGCGGCAGGTTTTCCTGCGCGCTGAGCCAGTTGCAGTAGCGTGCGGCCTGCTCCCACGTAATCTGCACGACGGGCTGCGTTGCATTGCTCAGCGTGCGGCCTTCGACGATGCCGGACGAATGCGCCGGATCGAAGGCTGCGAACTGCTCGTTCGTGACTTCCGTGAGCGACAGGTAGAACGGTTTCGTCAGCGTCACGTTGCGAATCACTTCGTTCGCCTGCCGGCCGGCTTCGCGGCGCGACGCGCCCATCACGAAGTTGCCGGGATACAGCAGCTTCAGGTTCTGGCCGTTGACTGTCGCGATCTCGGTCTTGATCGACTCAATTCGCTGCTGCTCGAGGCTCTTCAGGTTCACCGATAACTGCTGCGGCAAACCCGGGCGCGCGATGAAGTCACGCGTGAATGGCACGTAGCCTTCCCGGCGGATCTCGATCGTCTGGCTGGCGGCGAGCAGTTCCACTTCCTGGTTCGCGTTGCCGCGCAGTTCGCCATTCACGTACAGCTGCGCATCCTCCGGCATGGCGGCAATGCGCACCGTGCTCGTGATCGGATCGAGCGTGACGTTGACGGCCGTCTCCGCTTCCGCGCTCGTGCGTACGCTGCGACGTGCTTCCTGGTAACCGTTCACGAAGAACACGACGTTGTGTTCGGCGCCCGGCGGCAGGCTGACCTCGAGCGGTGTCTGGCCCTGGTACGTACCGTTCACCGTCACGCTCGCGTTGGTTGGCGTCGAGCGCAGCATCACGAGGCCGTCGGCGGGTTCGAGCGCAATCGGCGCGAGCGTCTGATTTTCACGTGCGGTGACGGCAATCGTATCGGTCCAGGCCTTGTGCGCGGGCAGCTTGACGACGACTTCGCGTTCGCCGGCGAGCACTTCGGCAACGAGCGGTGTTTGCCCGATGTCGACGCCATCGATGCTGACGGTGGCACCAGGCGGTGTCGTCGTCAGGCTCAGTTCCGCCCAGGCGGGCAGCAGCTCGAGGCTCAGCGCCTGTGAAGTCGAGCGGCCTTCCATCGTCACCGACGTTTCGATGCCTTCGTAACGTTCCTTGCGCACGGCGAGCGTGTGTTCGCCGGCGGCCAGTTCCAACCGAGTCAGTGGCGTCACGCCGACGGCTTCACCGTCGATGAAGACTTCCGCCCCGGTGACGCTGCCGGTATCGAGATCGAGGAAACCGGGAAGCGGAATCAGTTCGATCGCAAAAGTTTGCGCCTGCGCGTCGCCGACGGTCAGCGTGCCGGTGTAATCGTAATAGCCTTCGGCCTGCACGGTGACGTCTACCGCACCGGACCGGATCAGGTAACGCGGCCCGACCTGCAGCGCCATCGCGCCTTCCACGTCCACCGCGCTGCCGAGCGGGCGCACGTCGAAGAACACCGAACGCGCGGTGAGTACGAACCATGCCGCGCCGGTGAACAGCACGAGCGCAGCGCCTACTGCAACTTGTGCCTTGTTCGGACGCCAGCCGCGATCGCGCCGGTTCGGATCGACCGGCGTGAAATCGATGGGAACGATCGGCTCATCGTCCGGATGCTGGAGGTTGCGGGAACTGTCGACCATGTTTGCTGCTCAGATGGCTTCGCTGCATGCCACCGTAATGACGGGAACCTGCCCATCGAGACCAACGATGAATTCCTCGCGCACGTCGCGGTAGCCCGGACGCACGCCGACGGCCACGTACTGGCCGGGCGTGAGGTTCAGCGTGTGGCTCGTGAACATGCCGAGTTCGGCGACGCGGTACACGGTGACGTTCGTCATGCCGTCGGACTGCAGCCGTACGTCGACCGGCACGAGTGCGCGCTCGAGGAAGCCTTTGACCTGCTGGAACTGGCTGCTGAGTCGCGGCCCGGGATTCGGCAGCACGCGCTCGGCATCGGCGATTACTTTTTGGGTTTCCGCATGGATCGCCGGCTCGGCGACACGCAGCGGATTGGCGATCGTGTTCTGCAGGTAGTCGTCGAGCAGTCGGCGGCTTTCGCTGCGCTGGCGCCCTTCGATCGCATCGACGAGGTTCGGATCGACGGCAAGGGCCTGGTCCCAGGCGGCAACGGCCTGCGCCCATTCCTCATTGTCTTCGTGGGCCAGTGCCGCATCGATGTGCACGGAGATCGCATCGAAGGTCTGGCGATCGCGGGCCTGCTGCAGGGCCGCTTCGACTTCCGCGGACCCCGGACGCATCGCGAGGGCCTGTTCGAAGGCGCGCAACGCGGCGGACGTATCTTCGTTCTGCAGCGCGCTGTAGCCGCGTGACATCGCGGCCGCGAAATCACGTTCGGCGATTGCCGTGTCGATGTCGCGCAGCGCGCTGCCAACCTCGGGATGCGCGGCGTCGAGCGCCTGCGCCTGTCGATACAGCTCACGCGCCTGTTCGAGCTGCTGGCCTGCCTGCAGGTTGCGGCCGTTCGCGAGCAGTTCGAGTACGTCGGTGATCACGCCGGCACGTGCGAGGCCGGCGGCGGCTTCGCTGCTCGCGGGATTGATCAGCAGCGCACGGCTGAATGCGGCGCTTGCGGTTTCGGCATCGCCGGCCATCAGCGCCGCGTTGCCATCGGAAATCAGCGCGGCATACATCGCGCTCTCGCCGGCCTTGATGGCCTGAAGTGCGTCTACGCCGGCCTGGTAAAAATCGTTCGCTTCGTCGAAGCGCTGCTGGCGATACGCCTCGTCGCCGCTGCGTGCCTGCCCGATCGCGCCGTTGAATGCGTCCGCTGCCCACTCGAGGACTTCCTTCTTCTCGAGTTCTTCCTGCAGTTCGAGCAGTGTCGCCAGCGTGGTCTGCGCCGCTTCGCGCTGGCGCATCTTCTGGGCTTCTTCGAAGGGCGACAGTGCAGGCGCTGCCGTTGGCGCGGCTGTGGGCACGACGACGACGCTGTTCGGATCCGGCGGCGCCACGTAATTTGGCAGCACGAAGAACACCGCGCCGACGAGCGCGAGCAGCAGCACGAAAATGCCCCACAGCAATTTGTTGCTTCGCTGCTGGTAGCGCTGGTAGTGGACGTTGTCAGCCGTTCCGAGCATGTGGGGCTCGGGTGCCTGTGTCGCGGGATTACGCGCCGCGGACGGCGGCGTCGCATTCTGGGTCGTGTTTTCGCTCACTGCGCGGCGCCGGTCTCGTTGGCATAGATATCGGCCAGGATTTCGCGCCACTGCGCGTACTGGGATTCGACGGTGCCCGACAGCGTGACGACGCGTTCTTCGAGCGAGATGGTCTGCGGCGCAATCTCGGCCTCGAGCGAGTTGCCCAGCTCGGCGAGCGCCTCGACCTGCATCTGCGCTTCGTCGCGCTTGTTGAAGGCATCCTTGATCAGGTATCCGCCGCCGAACAGCCCGCCATACGCGGAGTAACGCACGGCGCTGTTATTGCTCTGCGTCGCGACGAGCCCGCCGAGGATCGCCGCCACGCCGAGCACCATGTTGCGGCGCGACGCGGCGCGCAGTTTGTCGTACTTCATGACTTCTTCGTAACTCATCCTGCGGAACTCGGTGTACGGGCCCGACATCTGCCGGTAATAGTTGCCGTAGTGATCCTGCAAGGTGTCGACGAAGAGGTAGTCGCGCTCGCGGATGTTGTCGATGCGCGCCAGCAGCGGATCGTTCGCCGCCGGCAGGCGCGTGACGGACGTGATGCCGCGGCGGTCCGTCGCCAGGTACTGGTCGAAGACTTGCGGCGCGAAACTCTGCGCGAACTTGATGCGGCCGATCGTGCGGATGTTCGCGAGGTCTTCCGGCTTCATGTTTTCCTGGCGGTACGCGAGGATGTCGTTTGCGATCTTGTTGTAGAGGCCCTGGAACGAATCGCGGCTGCGGCTCACGCGCGGATCGTAGCTGAACTGGCTGACGACTTCGTCGTATTCCTTGTCGATCCAGACCTGGCCGGTCGCATCGGTGACTTTCACCTGCAGGATCATGCGCTCGCCATCGCTCTGCAGGATCATGCCGGTGATCGCAAGGTCGTAGTACGACAGGTCGCCGGGCACGACGCGCACGGCGCCCCAGTCACCGCTGGTTTGCAGCGTTTGCGCGAGCATGTATGCGACGTACTGGGTTTCGGCCAGGCGGACGTCGGCAAACGTGAGTTCCTCGCGATTCGGCGCGATGTCGTCGAGGCCGGGATCGAATATGCCGATGCCGATGTCGAGCAGTTCGTTCTCGGCGATCGTCTGCGTGTCGTCCATCAGTGGCGTAACGGTGGTGCTTTTTACGGTTTGCGTGCTGCAGGCTGCCAGGGCGCCCAACACGAGCAACAACATCAGGGGCTTGATCAGCGTGTTCATCGTGGTGTCCTGTACATCAAGGATTGCGCATCCAAATTCGGCGGGGACTGCACCTATATACACCTATATATAGCTGCATGCAGCCCGGCCGGGCTGCATGCCTCCGCTTACTGGCTGAGACCGGTGTACTTGCGGTATTCATCCCACAGTTTTTCGCGCAGTTCCGGGTCCGGCTCGCGCATCGCCGCTTCACGTAACTGCCGGGCCACGACGTCGTCGTCATCGCCGCTCGGAATGTCCTCCGGTACCGGGTACGTCGCCACGGCGTTTTCGGCGTCGAACTCGCCTTCGCGGCCCGGCCCTGAGGGCATTACGCCGGCACCCGAACCGCGGCTCGCGCCGTTCGAGGCGATGACGATCGGGCTGTCGCCGTCGCCACCCGCCCCGCCGGCACCCGCTTCGCCGCCGGTACCGTCCTGCCCGCCGGCACCCGTGCCCATGACGCCTGCACCGGCCGCGTCGGCATCGCGCTGCGCGCGTTCGCGCTCGCCGAGGATCATGCCGTCGAACACGGCGTAACCTTCCTCGAGTCTGCCGTCGAGCACGGCGCGGCGCTCGGCTGTCGTCATCGTGCCGCTGCCGCCGCCGGCGCGGCCGAGTCCGCCATTACCGCCGGGCATGCCAGTGGAGGGCATCGAACCCGTGCCGTCGGCACCGGGTAAGCCGGGGCTGCTGCCGGGCATTCCGGGGCTTCCCCCAGGCATTCCAGGCATTCCAGGGGAACCTCCGGGCATGCCGGGCATTCCCGGAGCGCCACCTGGCATTCCCGGCATGCCGCCCGGCATTCCAGGCATTCCGGGCATGCCACCTTCGCCCGGCAGGCCCGGTATAGGGCTGCCGATAGGCACGCTCTGGCCTGCCACGGAGACGTTCACGTCAATGCCGTCATCGGAGTCGCCGTCTGCACCTTCGCTGCTGTTGCCAGCCGTTTCGCTACCAGTTCCCGACGAAGATGGCATCGACGGTGCGCCCGCGGGACCGGAATCGCCGGGCAACGACGATGAGCTGCCGGGGGGCAGGCGATTCGATGCGGAACCGCCCGACGGTGGCGGGATCGACGGCATCGACGCAGTGGATCCGGAGTCCCCCGGTAACGAGGGCATCGACGAGCCACTTGGTCCGGATGAGCCTGGCATCGAGGGTCCGCCGGGCGATGGGGACGACGAAGGCGAGGGCATCGACGGCCCGCCGGAGGAGGAGGAAGACGAAGGCGACGAACTCGGCATCGACGGCATGCCGCCGCTGCTGGAGCTCTGCTGCTGCGTCGATTCGCAGCCTGCCAGGATCAATGCCAGCGCCGAGGCGCCAAGCCAGTGGATCACGCGAGTGTGCCGGCCTGAAGAATGTTGCGTATTCATGATGGCCTCTGTTCGTGGGATGGGCGGCGTCGAGATTGATACGCACGCCCGCATTGCGCGGATCGGGCGGTTATCCTCTGATTTCGGCAGGAACAGGTCAACACCCGCCCGGGGTTGCTACGTCATGTGCCGTATTATTAGTTTCAATTCAGGGGTACAACCTGAATGGAAACTGAAAGGAGCCAGAATCGCTTGCCAGAATTACCTGAGGTCGAAACCACCCGCCGCGGCATCCTGCCGCACGTGGAAGGCAAGCGCGTGAAATCCGTGCTCGTCCGTAACGCAAGCCTGCGGTGGCCGGTGCCGGCCGCGCTTGCCGCGGACCTGCCCGGCAAGACGATCGACACGATCGAACGCCGCGCGAAATACCTGCTGATGCGCACCCGCGCCGGTACGCTGCTGACGCATCTCGGCATGTCCGGAAGCCTGCGCATCGTCGATGCATCTGCTCCCGTGCGCAAACATGACCACGTCGACATCGTCCTCGCCGACGACACCGTGCTGCGCTTCCACGATCCGCGCCGTTTCGGCTGCATGCTGTGGGTGACGGACGCGATCGACGGGCATCCGCTGCTGGCGGATCTCGGCCCCGAGCCGCTGTCGAATGAATTCACTGGTGACTATCTCTTCGCGCGTTCGCGCAAGCGCAGCGCGCCGATCAAGAGTTTCATCATGGATCAGCGCATCGTCGTCGGCGTCGGCAACATCTATGCGAACGAAGCCCTGTTCGCAGCCGGCATTTCGCCGCGGCGCAAGAGCGGCAGCGTCACGCGCGCGCAGTACGACGCGCTCGCAAGCGAGATCAAGGCCGTTCTGCATCGTGCGATCGCATCCGGCGGTACGACCTTGCGCGACTTCGTCGGCAGCGACGGCACGCCCGGTTACTTCGTGCAGGAATTGCAGGTGTATGGCCGCGGTGGAGAGGCCTGCACACGTTGCCGTTCGAAACTACGCGAATTCCGGCTCGGACAACGGGCCAGCGTTTACTGCCCAAAATGCCAGCGCTAACATCCCAAGTCCTGTAAAAACGGAGTATCGATAATGCATTACGTCATCCGTTCCATGGCCGCGGCACTGCTCGCGGCCGGCGCATCGCTCGCCTACGCCCACCATTCGTTTGCCGTGCATTTCGAAGCCGACGCGAACAAGGAGGTCAGCGGCGTCGTCGATCGTTTCCAGTTCGCGAATCCGCACGGCATGCTGTTCTTCACCGTGACCGATGCGAACGGCGTGAAAGCACAGTGGCGCGCCGAAACTAACTCGCCGAACCTGCTGCGCCGCCGCGGCTGGAGCAAGGACTCGTTGAAGGCGGGCGACGAAATCACCGTGCTCGGCTTCCCGGCGCGCGACGGCACGAACTACATGCGCATCAGCACGATCACCTTTGCCGACGGGCGCGAACTCGTCGGCCAGGGCTCGGCGCCGCCGGCGCAGGGAGAGGCTGACTGATGCGCCGCCTTTCTTCTTTCGTACTGTTGTCATTGATTGCACCGCTGGCGCTTGCGCAGGTGCCTGACCTTAACGGCTTCTGGAATGCGCAGCTCGTGCCTGCACCGGAAGGCCAGGCGCTGCTCGACAAGCTGCCGCCGGACGCCGTGTTCATCAACGATGCCGGCGCCGGCGAACTCGGTGAAGGCGAGTACAGCGGCCTGCAGCTGAGCGAAGACGCGCAGCGGCAGGTCGAGAACTACGACTTCGCAACGGAACTGACGAGTGAATTCGCGTGTGCTGCGCCGTCCGTCGCGTTCTACATGCAGGCACCGTTTCCGATGGAAGTGCATCAGGCCGACAAGCTGATCGTCATGAAGATGGAATACTACGACCAGGTGCGCCTCATCCACCTCGACGGACGCGAACATCCGCCGGCAGACGTGCCGCATTCGAAGAGCGGACATTCGGTTGGCCACTGGGAAGGCGACGAACTCGTCGTCGACACGACGCACATCGCGTCGGGTTCATTCATGAACAACGGCTTCAACCACAGCGATAACATCCGCCTGACCGAACGCTTCAAGCTGAGCGCCGACGGACAGACGCTGTTCCTGACGCAGGTGACCGAAGATCCCGAGGTGTTTACCGGCAAGGCCGCGCGTTACATGTCCTGGCGCAAGGGCGAAGGCCACGTATATCCGTACGACTGCGATCCGAATTTTGCCGCCGAGTAACGCGCCGAAAAAAAGCGAAAGGGGACAGACAACTTCCGGTCACAAACGATCAGGAAGTGGTCTGTCCCCTTTTTGCATCCGTGATCTTCAGGTATTTCGCGTGCAGTTCGGCGCGCGTTTCCTCGTGCGCCGGGTCGAGCGGAATGCAGGCGACAGGACACACTTCCACGCACTGCGAGGTTTCGAAATGGCCGACGCACTCGGTGCATAGCGCCGGGTCGATCACGTAGATCAGCGGTCCCATCGAGATCGCATCGTTCGGGCATTCCGGTTCGCACACATCGCAGTTGATGCAGGCGTCGGTGATCATCAGCGCCATGGCTGCACCTTGCTAGGCCTTGCCGTTGTGCTGCTTCATCGCGGCTGCCACGGCCGGGGCGACGAAGCTCGATATGTCGCCGCCATAGGCCGCGATCTCACGCACGAGCGTCGACGAGATGAACGCGAGGTGTTCGGCCGGTGCGAGGAACATCGTTTCGATTTCCGGTGCGAGCACGCGGTTCATCGCGACGAGCTGGAATTCATATTCGAAGTCGGCCACCGTGCGCAGGCCACGCAGGATCAGCTTTGCATCGCGCGAGCGCACGAAATCAGCCAGCAGGCCCGTGAAACCGACGACTTCGACGTTCGGAATGTCGCGAAGCACGTCCTTGCACAGGCTCACGCGCTGCTCGAGCGGCATGCCGCCAGCCTTTTGCGTACTCGTGCCGACGGCAACGATCACGTGGTCGAAGATGCCGGCCGCGCGCTCGACGAGGTCGGTATGCCCGTTCGTGATCGGGTTGAACGTGCCGGGGTAGACGACGGTTTTCATGCAATGGGGCTCATGCGGCGTGGGCGCGCATTATAGCCCACGACAGGCAGGCGACGGGTTCCGGGCCCATTTGCGTAACGGAAACCGGCCACCCCCGCGACGCTATGCAAACTCGAAGTCATCCGTACGTTGTGCAAGCCGCAGCCCTCGGGTACAAGTGCCACGTTTCCCTTCCGGAGTGTCCACATGACGCGTCAGGCCCTCATATCGACCCAGCTTGCCAAACCCGCCTTCAAGTACAGCCATCTCGTGAAGGCAGGCCCGCACTTTTACTTCAGCGGCCTGCTGGCGCAGGATCGCCAGACCGGCGCTCTGGTTGGCGCCACCCCGGGTGAACAGGCCGGCAAGATCCTCGAGAACGTGCAGGTGCTGATGCAGGAATTCCGGCTTGGCTTCGAGCATCTCGCGATCGCACGCATCTTCACGACGCGGATGGACCTGTTCGGCGAAATCAATGCCGCATGGGAGAAGGTATTCGCGACCACCACGGCCGAGCCGCCGGCGCGTACGTCGATCGGCGTCGCGGCCTTGCCGTTGAATGGGCTCGTCGAGATCGAGTTTACTTTCTACCGCGACGACGCTGCGTAAGGTTTATAGCAGCCAAGCGCGGCATCAGTAACGAAAGCGCTACGTGCTCTCGCACAATCCGTAAAACACCGCGCCGGCGCGCTTGTGGCGGATGAGCTGCCACGAGGGCGGCAATGCAACAGCGTCGAGGCTCGCGCCAGATTCGAGATAGACGAGCGCGCGTGGCGCGAGCCACTGCTGCTCGTCAAGCAGGCGGCAGCATTCGGCGTAGAGATCGTCGGCGAATGGCGGGTCGAGAAAGACCACGTCAAAGCGCCGCTGTTGCGTGTTGTCGCGCAGCCAGTCGAGCGCATTGCGTTGTTCGACGCGCAATTTATCCGTCTGCAGCGCCTTCATGTTCGCTCGAATCGCGGCACTCGCATGGCCGTCAAGCTCGAGCGCCGTCACCGAGGCCGCCCCGCGCGACAGGGCCTCGAATCCGAGCACGCCGCTGCCCGCGAACAGATCGAGGCAGTGCGCGCCGACAATACGCGGCTGCAGCCAGTTGAACAGGGTTTCGCGCACGCGATCGGGCGTCGGGCGCAGGTCCTGTGCGTCGGCGAAGGTGACGACTCTGCTGCGCCAGTCACCACCGATGATGCGCAGACGGTTGCGATTATTCATGCGCGCGCATTGTGCCTGCCGCGTGCTGGAACACCAAGCCCTCCGGCTGCTAGCATTGGCACCCGTCCATTCGCCGTAAATCCCTCCCATGTTCGGTTTTGGCAAACGTCCCGCCAATCCTCCCGAGCAGGCTGCACAGCCCGCTCCGCAGGCGCCTGCACCTGACACGCAAGCGCCTGCGGCGCCGCAACCGCAGCCACAGCAAGCGGCTCCGCAGGCGGAAAGCAGTGGTTTCTTCGGCCGCCTGATGGCCGGCCTCAGCCGCACGCGCGAAACGCTCACCGAAGGACTCGGCTCGCTGCTGCTCGGCAAGAAGGCGATCGACCAGGACTTGCTCGACGAACTCGAAACGCGCCTGCTCACGGCCGATGTCGGCATCAAGGCGACGAATGCGATCCTCGAGGAACTCACCGCGCGCATCAAGCGCAAGGAGCTCGCGGATTCCGATGCGTTGTACGCAGCGCTGAAACAGATCCTGCGCACGATGCTCAAACCGATCGAAGTGCCGCTGCAGGTGACGAACGCTGGCCGCAAACCCTACGTCATCCTGATGGTCGGCGTGAACGGCGTCGGCAAGACGACGACGATCGGCAAGCTCGCGAAGCGTTTCCAGCAGGAAGGCCGCTCCGTCGTGCTCGCTGCAGGCGATACCTTCCGCGCCGCAGCCGTCGAGCAGCTGCAGGCCTGGGGCGACCGCCACAAGGTGCCGGTCGTCGCGCAGCACACCGGTGCCGACAGTGCATCGGTGATCTTCGATGCGTACCAGTCTGCCTGTGCGAAAGGCATCGATGTATTGATCGCCGACACGGCCGGCCGCCTGCAGAACAAGGCGAACCTGATGCAGGAACTCGAAAAAGTCGTGCGCGTATTGAAGAAGCTCGATCCCGACGTGCCGCACGAAGTCATGCTCGTGCTAGACGCGACGACCGGCCAGAACGCGTTAAGCCAGGCACGCAGCTTCCAGGAAGCCGTGAAAGTGTCCGGCCTCGTGCTCAGCAAGCTCGACGGCACGGCGAAGGGCGGCATGGTATTCGCGATCGCGGAGGAGCTCGGCCTGCCGCTGCGCTTCATCGGCATCGGCGAAAAAGCCGAGGATTTACGGCCTTTCGCGGCGGAGCCCTTCGTCGACGCACTGTTCGGCGCGCGCCAAGCCTGAGCGCATGCTGCAGTTCGACGACGTCAGCAAGCGCTATCCCAGCGGGCACGAAGCCCTCAGCCACATCGACTTCCAGCTCGCGCGCGGCGAGCTCGCCTTCCTGACCGGTCACTCCGGTGCCGGCAAAAGCACGCTGCTGAAACTCATCATGCTGATGGAACTGCCGAGCAGCGGCCAGATCATCGTCAACGGCCAGAACCTCAGCAAGGTCTCGCGCAAGGCACTGCCGTTTTACCGCCGCAACATCGGGCTCGTGTTCCAGGATCACCAGTTGCTGTTCGATCGCACGGTGTACGACAACGTCGCGTTGCCGCTGCAGATCGCGGGCATGGATTCGCGCGACATCGCGCGGCGCGTGCGCGCCGCGCTCGACAAGGTCGGCCTGCTCAGCAAGGAAAACCAGAATCCGGTGGCGCTGTCGAGCGGAGAGCAGCAGCGCGTCGGCATCGCGCGTGCCGTCGTCAACAAGCCGCCGTTGCTGCTGGCCGATGAACCGACCGGCAATCTCGATCCCGCGCTCGCTGCCGAAATCATGCAGTTATTCCAACAGTTCAGTGCCGTGGGCGTCAGTGTGCTGATCGCAAGCCACGACCTGAGCCTGATCGCGCGCATGCGCCACCGCATGCTCGTGCTCGACCAGGGCCGCCTGCGCGCGGCGCCCAGGCAGGTGTGACATGGCGCGCCCTGACGACAAGCGCAGAACCGGCAAAGGGCGCAACGACGCACGTGCTGCCCGCGCGGTAAGCGCGCCTGAAGCCGGCGGCTTCCAGACGCTGTTCGCCCAGCACCAGGCAACGGCAGTCGATAGCCTGCTGCGCCTCGTGCTCGACCCGGTCGCGAGCCTGCTGACGTGGGCTGTCATCGGCATCGCGCTTGCCCTGCCGCTGTGCCTGCTGCTGCTGTTGCAGAACCTGCAGCAGGTCGGCACGAGTCTCGAACAGAGCGGCGGGCTGTCGCTGTTCATGGAACAGGATGTCCCGGCGGAGCAACTTGCAGACGTGCAAGCCACGCTGACGGCGCATCCACGCATCGCGTCCGTCGATCTGCTGACGGCAGACGAAGCGCTCGCTGAGTTCCAGGCGGCGTCCGGTTTCGGCGACCTGCTCGAAGGCCTCGACGAAAATCCTTTGCCGTCGGTATTCCTTGTCATGCCGGCAGAAGCGGCGGATGCGAGCGATCTCCAGCGTGAGCTCGCGGCGTTGCCGGGCGTGGAACTCGCGCAGGTCGATCTCGAATGGGTGCAGCGCCTGCGCGCGCTCGTCGCCCTCGCCGCGCGATTCGCACTGCTGCTTGCGTCGATGTTGTGCGTTGGCGTCGTACTCGTGATCGGCAACACCGTGCGGCTTGCGATCGAGAATCGCCGCGCGGAGATCGTCGTCGTCAAACTGGTTGGCGGTACCGATGCCTACGTGTCGCGGCCTTTCCTGTATACGGGCCTGTGGTATGGCGTCGGCGGCGGCCTGCTTGCCGTGCTGCTGATAGCGCTCGCGTTGTTTGCGCTGCAAGGCCCGGTTTCCGCGTTGATGCAGACCTGGAACGGCGAGTTCCGGCTGCGCGGCCTTGGGCTCAGCAACAGCTTCCTCGTACTCGCGGGCGCCGGCCTTCTCGGCTGGCTTGGTGCGTGGGTGTCGGTGATGCGGCACCTGCGGGCGATAGAGCCACGCTAGGACTGCCGATCGATGCAAATATGAACCAGCATTCCAGATAGCCGTTCTCAACGGACAAAAACGCCGCTTCCTCCGCAGCACAGTTTCCTGCCCGTCAATGGATCTGTTACCTGCTGGCATCCAGGGGCCGGCAGTGCTCGCCGTGTACCTCGGGTTACCTGCTTGCTCTCGGCGGACAAACCGCACCTGGCAGCGTTGCGTGCCCTGCCTCCTGCATGCGGTGAAAGCCCGCGTTGATCCTTTGCCGGCCTGTTCGAACCACGAATAAAACAGGGATAACAGAGACTTGCCCCTTGTTTCTTTGTGGCTGAAAGGCATTGGCGTTCTTTGTTATTCTGCCGGCGATTTCGCAGGCAAAACCACAACTACACAAAAACAACGAGGATCGACACGTGGAAAATATGCATAACTTCTTCATGATGCTGGCGCGCTGGGGCCACCTGCTGTTCGGCATCGGCTGGATCGGCATGCTGTACTACTTCAACTTCGTGCAGGGCGGATACTTCAAGGCGGCCACGCCGGAAGCGCTGAAGGATGCGAAAGCGAAGCTCGCGCCGAGTGCACTGTGGTGGTTCCGCTGGGGTGCCATGTTCACGTTCCTGACCGGCCTGTTACTGCTGGCGGAAGTGGTCATGGCGAATCGCCTGAACGCCTACATCGTGTGCGGCGGCCTGCTGGCGACGCTGATGTTCCTGAACGTGTGGCTCATCATCTGGCCGAACCAGAAGATCGTGCTCGGGCTCGTGCAGGGCGGCGACGCCGCGGCAGCGGGTGCCAAAGCGGCGCTGGCCTCGCGCACCAACGTGCTGTTCTCGGGTCCAATGGCCTTCGGGATGCTGGCCGGTCCGCACTTCATCGGCGGCGAAGGTTACGGCTACGCAACGCCGGATCTCGGCTGGTGGCTCGCGATCGTCGTCATCCTCGCGCTCGAAGGCAATGCGCTGTTCGGCAAGCAGGGTCCGCTGACGACCGTGCGCGGCGTGATCACGAGCAGCATGGTGTTGACCGCCGTCATCGTCGCGATCATCGAACTGCTGTAAGCGCAGCCGAAGCGCGCTGCGCCGCGACTTCGGGCAAAAATTGCGACAAATCAATGAAAGCGAGCCTCATGGCTCGCTTTTGTTTTTTTAAATGGGGTATTGTCGGCACATCATTTGAGGTGTGCTTATGTCCCGTTACCTGCCAGTCCTTCTTGCCGTTTTGATGCCGTCGCTGGCCGGCGCGCAGGAAACGTTGACCGCTGCGCAGGTCGCGCAGCCCGACGGCTGGGACAGCGACCTGGCGATGCAGCAGCCGCGCGACCTGAACCCCGATCCGGCGATCCTCGAAATCGACCTCGAAGCCGTCGTCACGCCGATGGAGATCGTGCCCGGCAAGACGACGCCAGTGTGGACCTACAACGGCCTGCTGCCCGGACCGCAGTTGAAGCTCAATGTCGGCGATCGCCTGGTCGTGCATTTCACGAACAGGCTGGACGTCGAAACGACGATCCACTGGCATGGACTGCGCGTGCCGAATGCGATGGACGGCGCGCCTGGCTTCACGCAGGAACCGATTCCCCCAGGCGGCACGTTCACGTATGACTTCGTCGTACCCGATGCCGGCACGTACTGGTACCACCCGCACAGCGATTCGGCGGCGCAGGTCGGCTATGGCCTGTACGGCGCGCTGGTCGTCAATGACCCCGCCGATCCCGCCATCTTCGGCGACGAACTCGTGCTGATGCTGTCCGACATGAGCATCAACGACGATGGCAGTTTCCAGGCGCCCACGAGCGGCGGGAGCTTCGGTGACCTCTTCGGCCGCGAAGGCAACGTGCTGCTCGTGAACGGCAAGGTGATGCCGACGCTGCAGATGCGCCAGGGCAAGCAGCAGCGCTGGCGCGTGATCAATGCGACGCGTGCGCGCTATTTCTCGCTGCGCTACAACCGCGCGCCGATGATCCGTCTCGGCGGCGACTCCGGCCTGATGGCACGCAGCGAATCGATCGGCCAGCTCGTGCTGACGCCCGGTGAACGCGCCGACTATGTATTCACGCCGCCGGACGCGCCAGGCACCGAAGACGTATTCAAGTGGTATCCGGTCGATCGCGGCTACGGCACGACGTACCTGCGCGTATCCGAGCCGATCATGAACATGGTCACCGTCGACCTGCCAGCCGTGACGCCCGAAACGATTCCGGCCGAATTACGCACGATCGAGCCGATCGACATCAGCGGCGCCGCGGAGCAGGAGATCAACATGACGATCGACCTGTCGGGCAATGACGTCGTCGTCATGGGCTTCAACGACGTACCGCATGAACACGCCGTGCCTATCGTCGCTCACGTCGGCGAAACGCAGGTGTGGACCGTGAAGAACGGCACCGATTTTTCGCACCCCTTCCACATGCACGGCTTCTTCTTCCAGGTGCTCGACGAAAACCGCGTGCCGGAGTGGAAGGACACCGTCGACGTGCCGCACCACAGCGAACTGAAGCTGGCCGTGCGCTTCGACGATCGACCCGGCATGTGGATGTACCACTGCCACATCCTCGATCACGCCGAGGTCGGCATGATGGGGCACCTGCATGTGATGCCGGCCGGCGCAAATGCGGACGCTGCGCACGCTGGGCACTGAGTCCGAGTAATGTCATTTCCGTGCATGCGGTAATCCGGTAACGCAGCCGCTGGATTCACGCATGCGCGGAAATGATGAAGTCACCCCTACTGAGCGGCAACATTGCGCAGCTTGATGAGCCACTTGCCATCGACACGCACGACATCGTCGATGCCATAGCCGGCCGCGGCGACGCGCACCGGATCGCCCTGTTTCGCAGGACCGAACACCGTCTGCCAGTACGAGTGGTGCCGCGCATGGTCGGCGTCGACGAACTCTATCCATGAATCCATCGTCATGTGGTACATCGGGCCGGATGGATTGCCTGCCGCCGCACGTTCGTCCTGCCCCTTCTTCACGCCGTCGACCATCGCGCGCAGCGCGTCGTGGCCCGTCGTCAACGCCGTTGCGCCGGACTGGAAGGCGCCGTCTTCGGTGAACACCGATACGTAGGCGTCCGCATTCAGCGTGTCGAGCGCGCGCGTGTACTTCCACAGCAGCGCGTGGATTTCCTCGCGGTCGCTGGCTTCGTCGGCTTGCGCGGTGCCCATGCACAGCGCGAGTGTCAGTGCCGATAGCGTGAGTGAGAGAGCTTTGTTCATGGCCTGTCTCCTGTGTTGTGTTGTTATGAGGACATTCGACGCGCGGTGGCAGCCGAAGTGCGATCGAGCATAGCACGGGGGCACGGGCCGCCTGTGGCATGCGAAGGTTTCGCACCGGTCGTGCCGGCGCCGCTTCCCAGTTCGTGCATCGCGCTTTACATTGCGTACCGGCACCCCATGCAAAAGGACCGCACATGGCCGGCAAGAAAGTCAGTACGAAATCCGGAACCGCTTCCGGCAAGAGCAAGCCTGCAACCACGCCGACGGCAACGAAACGCGCCGATGCGAGGCGCAACAAGTCGGCAGCGGCGGCTAGTGAACCACCAGTCATACGCTGCCCGTGGTCCGGAAACGATCCGCTGTACCAGCACTACCACGACACCGAATGGGGCGTGCCGGTGCGCAGCGACAAAAAGCTGTTCGAATTCCTGATTCTCGAAGGCGTGCAGGCGGGCCTCAGCTGGATCACCGTGCTGCGCAAGCGCGAAGCCTATCGCGCGGCCTACGACAACTTCGACTGGAACAGGATCGCTGCCTACGACGAGAAGAAACTCGACGAACTGATGAACAACCCGGGCCTCGTCCGCAACCGCCTGAAGATAAAGGCATCGGTGACGAACGCACAGGCTTTCATCAGGGTGCGCGAGGAATTCGGCACGTTCAGCAAATACATCTGGGGCTTTCTCGGCGGCGAGCCGCTGCAGAACAGGCGGAAGACAATGAAAGACGTGCCGCCGGTGACAGATCTCGCGACGACGATTTCAAAGGACCTGAAGAAACGCGGCTTCACGTTCGTCGGCCCGACGATCGTTTATGCGCACATGCAGGCGACGGGAATGGTCAACGACCACCTGACGACCTGCTTTCGGCACAGGGAGCTGTGCTGAGGACGCTCCGCGCCCCATGCGTGCCTGATGTTCCGCAATCGCGCGCGCCTGTTCGAACACGCTCTTTGCCGTCAGGTTGAACGCGCCGCGGATCGGCATGCCGGCGGCGCGCAGCGCGTCGCCGCTCCATGAGTTGCAGTTGTTGAACAGGCCGTAGTGCTGGCTCGCTTCGAAGAAGACTCCCGAGTTGTCGACATAGGCGCGCAGTGAATGCAGCTGCCGCTGTTCATCCTGCACGAATGAGGCATCGAGGTATCTCACGAGCTCGCGCATCGCTTCGTCGGTTATCCGCAGTGCCACGCGCGTGTCCGCCGGAATGCGGTCGAACGGATCGGCCGTGTAACCGATCACCTGTATCGCCGAGTAGCGTGACGCGATCAGTGCGCGAGTCGCCGTCATCACGCTCGTGCTCTTGCCGGTGTAGTACTCGCCATCGCCCCAGCCGATGCGCACGTAGCCGGCTGGTGCTACTTCGGTATTCAGTGCCGTGTTGATCGGCGGCAGCTTGCTGAGGCGACGATAGGTGTCGCCATCGAGCATGACGCTCGTGTGCCAGTCGCGGTAGATGAAGTGAATCGTGTGCGGGGTGTCGGTCAGTGGCACCGCTGCGAAGTCGGGCCGAGTCGCGCAAGAGGTGCTTACAACGATACAGAGCAGCGCGATCAGCCGCAGACCCAAAACTCCCAGGCTCATTGCGCGCCGCGAATGTTCGTCAGCAAGGTATTGATCGAGCGCTCGAGTTGCGCATTGCCGCGCGCGAAACTGAGCGCACGTTGCGCACTGCCTTCGGCGTCCGGATAACGGCGCTGGCGGAACTGGACGTTCGCGAGCGCGTACCAGACCTGTGCATCGCGCGGAGCGATACGCAGCGCGCGTTCGGCGAGGGCTGCCGCGCGATCGAGCTGGCCAGCGGCAACGGCGCTGTCGACCTGCGTCAGCAATGACGCGGCGGGCGACGGTGTCGAAGGCGTTTGCTGCGTTGGACGGTCCGGATCGAAGTCCGGCGGCAGCGGCGGACCGACGACCGGGCGGTCGCCGGGGCTTTGTACGCCCGGTGGCGCCGATTCCGGCACGTCACGCTCTTCGACCGGCACGGGACTTTCCGGCGGTGGGCCTAGACTCGTACAGGCGGTAAGGCTGCCGAGCAGCGCGAGTAACAGCAGGCGGGACATGGCCAATTCTCGTTGCGCACGCGGTTGAATGCGGCGGGACATACTCAGTCCTTGTTGCGAACGCGGTTGAAGATGCTCTGGAAGAAACCTTCGACGCCGGTGCAGCTCCAGTCGAGGTCCGTCATGCTGTCGGCACGGAACGGCAGGGCGAGCGTGTCGCGGCAATTGCGGTCGGCCGGATCGGCCACCGCGCGTTCGGGAATCTGGTTCCACTCGATGCCCGGCGGTTCTTCCGGCTGGCGCGGCTGGATGTCGAGCGATTCCATGACGTCCGTCCACACGCGCAGAGCGCCGGTGGCCCCGGTGAGGCCGGTCGGCGTGTTGTCGTCGTAGCCGAGCCATACGACGCCGACGAGGTCGGAACCGTAACCGGCAAACCACGAATCGCGCAGGTCGTTCGTCGTGCCGGTCTTGCCGGCGAGCGGCAGGTGGTTAGACAGGCGCGGATTCATCGACTTCGCCGTGCCGCGTTCGAACACGCCCTGCATCGCATGCTCGAGCAGGAATACCGGCGTGGCTTCGGCGGCCTGTTCGGTGCGCAGGCCGTACCAGGTCAGCGGCGTGCCCTGCGCGGTGCTGACGGCTTCGACGGCGCGAAGCGGGGAGCGGAAGCCATTGGCGGCCAGCGTCTGGTAGATCTGCGTGACTTCGAGCGGCGTCATTTCGATCGCGCCGAGCAGCACGGACGGATACGGTGCGACTTCGCCGCGCCAGCCGAGGCGGCGCAAGGTATTCAGCGATTTGTCGACGCCGAGCGCCATGCCGAGGTCGACCGTCGCGAGGTTCAGCGAGCGCTGCAGCGCGTCGTACAGGTACACGTCGCCTTCGGTCGTCTTCTCGTAGTTTTCCGGGCGCCAGATCTGGCCGTCCTGCATGCGGATCGACACGGGTTTGTCGGCCAGCACCGTGGCGAGGTGGAAGTCCTGCGATTCGAGTGCCGTCAGGTACACGGCCGGCTTCACGAGCGAGCCGATCGGGCGGCGCGCTTTCAACGCGCGGTTGAAGCCGGTGTAGCCGCGCTGGCGGCTGCCGGCGAGCGCGCGCACTTCGCCGGAATTGACGTCGGTGATCACGACGGCCGCTTCGAGCTTCTTGCCTTCGCGCGCGCGTTCGACGCCGCTGACGGATTTTTCGAGCAAGGCTTCCATCTTCGTCTGCATGATGACGTCGAGCGTCGTGAAGATGCGCAGGCCTTCGGTGCGCAGCGCGTCGGCGTCGTAGTCGCGGCGCAGGTCTTCGTACACGAGTTCCATGAAGGCGGGATAACCGGAGCGGTTCAGCGGCTTGCTGCTGGTGACCATCGGGGCTTCGCGCGCGCCTTCGAATTCTTCCGGCGTGAGGTAGCCCAGCGTGCGCATGCGGCCGAGGACTACGTTGCGGCGCTCGGTCGCGCGCTCGGGATTGCGGACGGGGTTGTAGTACGACGCGCCGCGCGCGATGCCGGCGAGCGTCGCAAGTTCGGGCAGTTTCAGTTCGTTCAGCGGACGGCCGAAATAATGCTGCGCGGCGAGCGCAAAGCCATGGATTGCGCGGTTGCCCTGCTGGCCCAGGAACACCTCGTTGATGTAGGCGTTGAGGATCGTGTCCTTGTCGAAGCGATAGTCGAGCGCGAGTGCCATCCCCGCTTCCTCGATCTTGCGGTGCAGCGTGCGTTCGCGATTGAGGTACAGGTTCTTGATCAGCTGCTGCGTCAGCGTGCTGCCGCCCTGCACGATGGCGCCTGCTTTCACGTTCGACACCATTGCGCGCGCGATGCCGATCGGGTCGATGCCGTAGTGGCTGTAGAAGCGCGAGTCTTCGACGGCGATGATCGCGTCGATCAGGTCCTGCGGTACGTCGCTGAGCGCGACCGGCAGGCGGTCTTCGCCGGTATCGGGGTTGATCTGCGCAATTTCGACCGGCTCGAGGCGCACGAGCGTCAGCTGCTCCGCACCCGCGCGGCCATTCATGTAAGCCACTTCGCTGCCCGAGAAGCCGACTTCGGCGAAGACGCTCGGTTCCGCGCCGTCCCAGAACTCGAAGCCGCGGGTTTGCAGGCGCACGACGGCGCCGCGGGTCTGGTATTCGCCGGGGCCGGCGACCTGCTGCGTTTCCCGGTATCCGAGGCCTTGCAGGTAGGTGACCAGATCCTCAGCGCTGAGGTGTGCGCCGGCATACAGCTCGACCGGACGCGCATACAGGCGCGCGGGCAGGGCCCACTGCAATTCGTCGAAGTCGCGGCGGATCTGGTAGTCGATCCACACGAACCAGGCCGCGCCGGCTGCTATGCCGCCAAGGCACAGCGCGGCGAGGAAGGGAAGCCAGCGGCGGCGATTCGAGCGGGCTTTGGACTTTTTGCCGCGGGAATTTGAGGACTTGCGCTTGCGGAGAGCCATGGCGGCATTATCGCATCGGCGGCCGATGACAGGCCAATGTTAAAACGCGGTGCGTGACGAAGGTAGAACTATTGGAGCCCTACCGAAGGATTGTAACGTCGTTCCCGGCAGATCGTTTACACGCGACAGAAGCGGGAATGCGGCGCCAGCTGACGCTTTCCGTGAAACCCTTGATGTCGCTGTGGCCGGCTTCCAGGACTTCGCGCCCGAGCAACTGCGCGATGGCGGGATCGTCGGCGAGCGCCTGA
>DASWWP010000062.1:0-16317 GCA_036405915.1 Pseudomonadales bacterium | reverse complement strand
GAGGTCCAGGAACAGTCATCGGCAGGACGGCGGGCGATCGCGCGCATGCGCCGCGCCTGCGGGGAGATGCATGCATTCATCGAAGCCACGTTGCTGCTGTCGCGCGAAGACAGCGCCACGATACAGCAGGAAGCCAGCACTGACGTGCCGGCGCTCGTCGCGGCACTGGTCGAAGACATCCTGCCGCTGTTGCAGGCGCGCAACGTAAGCCTCGTCACCGACATTCCGCCGGGCTTCACGCTGCCGCAGCCGCCGAGCCTCGTGCAGATCACGCTCGGCAACATCCTGCGCAATGCGATCGAACATACACGCGACGGCAGCATCGACCTGCGCGCGCATGATGGCGTGCTGACGATCCGCGACACCGGCTGCGGCATTCCCGCCGCCGACCTGCCACGCATCTTCGAGCGCAGCTACACGACGAAGAAGGATGGCGTAGGGCTCGGCCTGAACCTCGTGAAACGCATCTGCGACCGCTTCGGCTGGCACATCGCCGTCGCGAGCGAGGAAGGCCAGGGCACCACGGTCACGATCGACCTGGCGCGCGCAGCCGCCACTCCGTAGCGGCTCAGAATTCGAATTCGATAAGGAAGCGCCACGTCATGTCGGGGCTGCCGTCGCCCAGCCCGGCGATGGCACCGGCTTCCCAGTGCAACGATTTGCGTACGCCGGTGTTGACCGTTCCCTGCACGACCGGCCCGATGCCGCGCGTGTCCTGTCCCGCATAAAATTCGATGCCGGGCTCGAAGGCCTGCGCGTACCGATGGCGCAATTGAAGTGCCAGCGCGGTTTCGATTTCGTTGGCGACATCGCTGCCCCATTCATTGATCACATGCAGGTTTGCGGCACCGCTCCAGCGGTTCCACTCTTTTTCAACGAGGAGCGCGACGCTGAATTCCTCGGCATCGCGCCGGCGTTCGTTCTCGTACTCGAACACCAGGCCCCAGTCCGCCGCGTATTCGCCCTGCTCGGTGAGCTGCCACTTCAACTCCGCTTCCCACGCCGAGGTTGCAAAGCCACCGGCGCGCGCCTTGTCGCCGATGACGTATACCTCGGCAAACAGCCGTGGACCGATCGCGGTGCCGAGCGACAACATGTGCAGCTGTGCCGAGCCGTTGAAGCACTGCGCGATGATCGGTGCGCCCAGCAGGTACGCGCGGCCCGAAGCCGTCTCGCTGACGAGGCGTTGATGGAAGCTCACAGGTTTTCCTCCGTTTCGGTTTGGGCATACAGGGCAGCGACATCGGCATGCCAGGCCTGTTCGATGCGATCGCGGCGCGGTTTGCCGGCGGGCGTCATGAACTCGGCCTGGCCCGCGAGTGGCCGCGACAGGCGTATCCAGCGCTTCACGTGTGCATAATCCGGAAGGCGCGCGTTGGCCGCCGCAACGGCGGCCGCGAGCACGGCATCGTCGAGTTGCGGCGAAGCGGGAGTCAGCAGAGCGATGCAGTAAGGACGCGCGTCACCCAGCACGACAGCCTCGGCCACCGCGGGTGCCGCCAGTAATTCGCTCTCCACCCACTCCGGCGCGATGTTGCGGCCGTAGCTGGAGATCAGCAGGTTCTTGCTGCGTCCGGAGATGTGCAGGAAGCCGTCGCTGTCGAGATAACCGAGATCACCGGTGGCGATGCGTTTGCGATACCAGCTCCGTGCTTCGCCGACATAGCCGAGCATCGCGTTGCCGCTGACGAGGATCTCGCCATCGTCGAGCGTGACGCTGAGATGCGGCAGCGGTTTGCCGGCGCTGCCGGGCCTGTCGGCGCGCGGCGTGTTGAGGCTCACGACGGATGCACACTCGGACAAGCCATAGCCTTCATATACCGGAAGGCCGGCGCGGCGCGCCTCGACGATCAGCTGGGCCGAAACGCGCGCACCGCCGACGGCGATGAATTGCAGCGGCGGCGGCTTCCAGCCCTTCTGCACGGCCTGCACGAGAAACTGCAGCATCTGCGGAATGAGGATCAGCGTATCGGGCGCCGCCGCATCGATCGCCGCCAGGAACTTGCGTGGATCAGCAAGCCGGCTGCCGGCATAACCCAGTTCCACGAGCGAACGCAGCACGACGCTGCCATCCGCCAGCAACGGTGCGTACACGCCGGCGACATTTTCGAGCAATGTCGCGAGCGGCAGCAGGCACAGGTGGCGCGGTGCATCGATGGCCACCGCATGCGCAAGCGCCATGGCCTGCGCCAGTTGCTGGCCCGTCGTGAGGCACACGCCTTTGGGCGCGCCGGTCGAGCCTGATGTGAAGGTGACCTTCCCGGTGCCTGCCGGCAACAGCGGGTCGCGAGCGGCCGGCTGCACCAGCAGCGTGAGTCCATATTCGCGCAGGCGCTGGTGTTCGGGTGCCGCGGTCGGGAAATGCGCGGCGAACTGTTCGGGTGAAGACGTAACCAGCGCGTCGATGCCGCAGGCATTCACGGTATGCAGCCACTGTTGCTTCGTGAAGAACAGCGGCAACGGGACGCACACGAGACTGGCGTGCTGGCAGGCGAGATCCGTCAGCACCCAGCCGATGCCGTTGTCCGCATGGAGCGCCACGCGGCGGACGTGCAGCGCACGCAGCGTCGTGGCAAGCATTTGCACGCGCTGCAGCAGCGCGTCGCGCGTGAGTGTCCGGGTGGAGTCCTGCAGCGCGTGGGCATCAGCATCGCGCGGCGCAGGCAGGACATCGAACAGGTGCTTCATGTCAGGCGCTCCCAAGGGCATGCGCGAGCTGCCGGATCTGGGGGCGATACAGGCGCAATACACGCCGCAGCAGCGGTCGCTCGTGCATCAGGCGTGCGGCATCGTCGAGGCTGCCGACGACTACCTGCGGATCGCTGTCGTAGTAGCGGCCCCACGCGGCCAGCGTGCATGCGTCGAGATTTCGCGGCGAAGCATTCGCGAGTTGCAGCAGCGGGTATCCGAGCTTGTCCAGGTTGTTGCGAAGCGCGCGGGTCGCCGTGAACGCAATCCAGCGGTAGCCCGCCTTGTGCAGCGCGGCCGTCATCACGAGGAACAGCAGGTGGCTTGCCCCACGCTGCACGACGGCCAGGTTGCCGATTTCGGCGATGTCCGCGCGTGCGACCGGAAAGCCGATGCGGGCTTCGAGCTCACGCTCGATCGGCTGCGCGAGATACTGTTCGAGGAACAGCGCGTCGCGCGCAGCTGGCCGCAGGCCGGCGACGCCGGAGCAGTGGCCGAGGCAGTGCATCGACAGCAACCACGGCAGGAAGTGCGTGACTCGTGCCTGCCACGCGGCGGCGAACCTTTCGGTGACGAGGGCTTCAGCCTGCGCGCGGTCCGGTGCGTCGGGGCCGGCGAGTTCGAAGACCGGCGCCGGCGTGAGCACGCGGCGCAACAGCGATTCACGATGCGCCGCCGCCTCGGCCGGCACACTCGCGTGTGATGTCGTGTTCATGGGTACTCCACTCCAACTGACCTGCCGGGCAGCTTAGAAGCGGAGTCTTAAGGAAGTCTTAAAGCGGGCCTGGTCTGCGAAAGGCGGGAAAACGGCAGGGAACCAACATTCCTTGCGGTGGCCGGGAGCGCGGGCAGCTATTGCTCGTAAGCCCACGCCAGCAAGGCATCGGCCAGTTCCTGCCCCGGGCCGGCGTCGGCATCCGCGTGGTTCAGCAGGCTGACTACGACATAGTGGCGCCCCGAACGCGCATGCACGTAGCCTGCGACGCCGGCGACGTCGTCCAGCGATCCGGTTTTCACGTGCATCGCGCCGCGCGTACCGCCGTTGCGCATGCGCGTGCGCATCGTACCGTCTTCGCCGGCAAGCGGCAGCGACGCGACGAACTCCGGCATCGTGTTGAGATCCCACGCGTGCTGCAGCACGGCGTTGAACAGCCGCGCAGTCATGCGCGCGTCGCGCGACAGCCCGGCGCCGTTCGACAGCACCATCGCGCTGTGGTCGATGCCGAGCGAGGTCAAATGTTCCTGCACGGCGCGTGCTCCGTTCTCCACGGTGGCCGGTGGCCCGAATTTCTCGATCGCGAGCGTCAGCAACAGCTGCCGCGTCATCATGTTATTGCTGAACTTGTTGATCGACTTGATGACGTCTGCGAGCGGTTCCGACTGCCACACGACGAGCGGCGTGCTGCCTTCCGGCACGGTGCCGAGGCGCAGATCGCCGGCAAATTCGCCGCCGAGTTCCTCCCATATCTTGCGAAACAGGCCGAAGGCATAGCTCGGCGCGTCGAGGACGGCGCGCTGCAGGACGAATTCGTTGCAGCGCGCCGGAAAGCGGCCATCGAACATCACGCCCATCGCATCGGCGGGATCTTCCGCAAAACTGACGCCGCGCTGGAAGCCGCCGCAGGCGCGGTCCTCGAGCTTCAGGCGATTCGTGATGTTGAGGTTCGGCAATTCGGGATCTGCCTTCACGACGACGTCGCGGCCGTTCGCATGAGGATAGAAATAGAACGACACGGTCTGGAAATTCACCATCAGCGGATACGGCAGCACGTTGTAGCTGCGGTTCGTGTCGGTATCGATCATCGGCTCCGCGCTGACCGAAGCATCGAACAGCGTATCGTCGATCACGAGGTCGCCGCCGATGCGTGTCACGCCGCGGCGCATCAGGGCCTTCAGCATGTTGCGGAAGTATTCCTCGACGAGGAAGGGGTCGCCGCCGCCCCTGACCAGCAGGTCGCCGTCGAGCGTGCCGTCGTCCATGATTGCGCCGCCCGCATGCAATTCGGTCTTCCATGTGTACGCAGGGCCCAGCAGTTCGAGCGCGGCTAGCGTCGTCACGGTCTTGATCGTCGAAGCCGGGTTCATCGGCGTGTCGGCATTGATGGCGAACAGCGGCGCGTCGGCGCCGACTTCCTGCACGAGCAGGCTGTAGGAACTTTCGGGCAGGCCGTAACCGCTCGTGACGACGCGCACGCCGGGCGGCAGCGTCACCGTGCTTGCGGCGTCCTGTGCCACAGCCGTTAAACTGGCCAGCAGGCACAGCGTGGACAGCCACGGGATCGATAAGGATGGATGGCGCATGGAAACCTCGTCGGAGCGCACAGCCTAAACAGCGGCCCGGGCATAGTCCACCGCGGCCGCGAACGTGGGTAGGGAAACGCCCGCGTACCCCTGCTAGCATCCGGACGCGCCTGAAGCACCGCGGGGCTGCCCGCCGCATGCCGACGTCCTGACGCCGCGTTCTGCACGCTGTGCAGCACGGGCTGACGAATACCGCCAACGCCCAGGAGGAAAACCCGATGGAAACGCACAAGGCCTTCGGCACTATCGGCCAGATCGCACGCACCGTCAGCGACATCGAGGCCGCGCGCAACTGGTACGAACTCGTGCTGGAACTTCCGCACCTGTACACCTTCGGCAAGCTCAGTTTCTTCGACTGCAATGGCACGCGACTGATGCTCGCGCAGGAGGGCGAACTGAATCCGAAGGAATCGACGCTGTATTTCCGCGTGGAGGACATTGTCGAAACGCATCGCAGGCTCGTCGCCAAGGGCGTCGAGTTCATCGCCGCGCCGCACCGCATCCACACGCATGCCGATGGAACGGAGGAATGGATGGGCTTCTTCAAGGATCCCGAGGGCCGCCCGCTGGCATTGATGGCACAACTGAAAGGCGCGTAAGTCGCGTCTTCAGCGCCTGCTACCGCCGTCCCGTACCGGCACACGCTTCGGCTCGGCAACGCGGTCGAAGCTTTCCGGCGCTTTGCAGTCGGCTTCCGGCACCAGTGCGCGCATGCCGGACGGCGCCTCGCCGGGCAGCGTGCGGCTGAAATCGAAGCCGCCGTAATTGCCGAGCTGCAGCGTGCCACTGGCGTTGCCGACCACCGTGACGCCATCCCAGGTTGCCGTGTACAGGCGTTCGCCGAGCAGCGCGGCGCCATGGAAGGTCGCGTCGACGTCGATGTTGGCCAGCGGCGTCGTTACACGATAGTCATCGCGTGTTGCTGAACCGGCCACTCCGGACGTCGTCCTGAAGCATCCGCTCGCGAGGTGCAGCAGCACGCTGTCACGCGTGCCGGGCTTGCCGTCGTAGCGGTAACGTTCGATCGTGAAATCGGTGCCGGACCCCAGCGACACGTGCGCGTTGTCGACCATGCGCAGGCTCGCGAAGCCGCCCGGTGCCACGAGCACGGCGTCGCCTTCGTACAGCTTGCCGCTCCGCTCGGCGCCGCGCAGCGTGCCGGAAGCATCGCGCAGTTCCACGCTGCCCTGCAGTGTTACGACCGTGCCGACCTCCTGCCGGTCCTGCGCGTGCGCCAAGGCAGTGTTCGCGATGGCGAACGCCGCGAGCAAACAGGACGACACTCTCTTCGACGGCTTCCGCGCCATGCTGCAACCTCGTGTGGACAGGCGCGCGCAGTGTGGCCGTGCACTGTTTTGGACGGTGTGACCGGCCTCGCAAACGGACGTGGTATCGACGGCCTTCGTCGCGTATTTGCCGCCATACCGGCAAGACGGCAAAAGCCATACAATAGCCGCAAGCCCGCCGGTCGCCGTCCATGCCGAAGAACGTAATCCTCGAACTCACCCGCCTGCAGAAGGAAGTCCTCGACCTCGCCTCCCCTGCCGAACAGGTACGCAAGATCGTGGATTCAATTTCCGAAGTCGTCGGAACGGACGTCTGCACGCTGTACCTCGTCGACAAGAATGGCGACATGGTACTGATGGCCAGCCACGGCCTCGCGCAGACCGGCGCCGTGAGCATTCCGCAGGGCCGCGGCCTCGTCGGCCTCGTCGCCACGAGCCGGCACTCGATCAACATCGCGAAAGCGATCGACCATCCCGACTTCTACTACGTCGAAGGCACGCAGGAAGAACGCTTCCAGAGCTTCTGCGGCGTGCCGCTCGTGCGCTACGGCAAGGTGATCGGCGTGCTCGTCGTGCAGCGCGTCGAACCGGAAGCGCTGTCGCCGGAGAGCGAGGCCTTCCTCGTCACGATCTCGTCGCAGCTCGCGCTGATCGTCGCCGACATGCCGGTGACATTGCAGGGCGGGCTCGCGAATACCTACGTGCGCGGTGTTCGCGGCAGCTCTGGCATCGGCATCGGCCTCAGCGTGCTGTGCGACCACGGCGACCTGTACAGCGTCCCCGACGAGCCCTGCCCGGACATCCCCGCTGCGCTGAAGGAATGGCACGCGCTGCTCGACACCGTGCAGCTCGAAATCAATCGCGAGGAAGGCGCCCTGAGCACGCTGCTGACCGACAGCGTGTCGAGCATCTTCAAGACCTATTCGTCGCTGCTCGCCGACCAGGCGCTGATCCAGAAAGTCGAAACCGAGATCCGCAACGGAAACTGGTTGCCCGGTGCGCTGCGCCGGAGCATCCAGTATTTCGCGGATCTCTTCGCCGCAATGGAGGATCCTTACCTGCGTGCGCGCCAGGAAGACATCCACCACCTCGGCAACAAGCTGTTTCGCACGCTGCAGGGCACGCATAACCCGCAGCTGCAGAACATCGCGCAGATCGAGCATATCGTGCTCATCGGCGACCAGGTCAGTGTGTCCGACATCGCCGCCGTGCCGAGTGAAAAGCTCGTTGGCGTGATCTGCTTCTCCGGTTCGAGCCTGTCGCACACCGCGGTGCTCGCGAACGCCCTCGGCGTGCCCGCCGTGATGGGCGTTGGCATGCTGAAGAACCTGCGCAACCGCGAACGCTTCATCGTCGACGGCAACAGCGGCCAGATCGTGCGCTATCCGAACGAGATGCTCGTCAACGAATTCCAGCGGCTGATCCTCGAAGAGAAGCAGCTGATCAGCAAGCTGGCTGCACTGCGCGACCTGCCGGCCGTCACGCCCGACGGTTTCGCCGTGCGGCTGTTCACGAACTCGGGTTTGCTCGCCGACCTCTCGCCCGGCCTCAAGCACGGCGCGGAGGGCATCGGCCTGTATCGCACCGAGATCCCGTTCATGGTGCGCGACAGCTTTCCGTCGGAAGACGAGCAGGTCGTGGTGTATTCGCAGGTCTTCGACTTTTATGCGGGCCGGCCGGTGTATATGCGCACGCTCGACGTCGGCGGCGACAAGCAGCTGCCGTACTACCCGATCGACAATGAAGACAACCCGGCCCTTGGCTGGCGCGGCATCCGTTTTTCGCTCGACAACATCCAGTTGCTGATGACGCAGGTGCGCGCAATGCTGCGCGCCGCGGGTACGGACGGCGACCTGCATATCCTGCTGCCGATGATCAGCACGGCGGAGGAACTGAACGACTTCAACCAGCTGCTCGCCGAAGCGCTGCAACAGCTGCAGCAGGAACAGCACGGCGTGCGGCGCCCGAAGGTCGGCGTGATGATCGAAGTACCGGCGTCGATCTCACAGCTGCCGTTCTGGAGCACGCGCATCGACTTCGCGTCCGTCGGCTCGAACGACCTGAGCCAGTACCTGCTCGCACTCGACCGCAACAACGCGCGCGTCGCGAATCGTTACGACCACATCCACCCGGCCGTGATCCACGAGCTCCACCGCGTCGTCGGCATCGCGCGCGAATACAACATTCCGTTGAGCCTGTGCGGTGAAATGGGCTCCGACCCGCTCGCCGTCATCCTGCTGCTCGGCATGGGCATATCGACGCTCAGCATGAGCGCGACGAAACTCCCGCGCATCAAGTACCTGATACGCTCGATCCCGCAGAAGCGCGCGGCCACGATCCTGCAGCAATGCCTGACGCTCGACAACGCGCAGGACATCCGCGCGCTGCTGAACAGCACGCTGCTGAAGCTGAACCTGCACGAGTTGATCAAGTAGCGGCCTTCGCCGAGGCTAAGGCCTGCCAGGGCCGCCCTTGTTCCAGCGTTACGGCCTGTCGCGTCCGCCTGATACAAGCGCCATGGCGTGCGCACGCCCGCCGGATCTTCAACGCAGCTGGAAATCCACGTTTCCCGGGAGTGGCTGCAAATCCGGTTCGAGCCAGCCACGGCGCGCTGCCACCGAGAACAACCGGTCGCGCGAGTAGTACTGCAACAGCCAGTCGCTCTGGCCGAGCGGCGACGATTGCACGAGCAGCAGCGCGTCGAGCGGCGGCATATCGCGATGCCGCGAGCGATGCTCGGCAATGCCGTGCAGGTACGCGCGCGTGATCGTTTCGTGGTAGCCGCCATTGTCGGTATTCGCCGTGCCCACGCCTTCGTTGTGCAGGCGGATGCGTTCGCGCACGAGGCGGAGCGCTTCGCCGGGGGGATGGTGCCAGAGATACCAGAAGCCAACGGCCAGATGCGCAGCGTGTGTCCAGCGGGCGCGCGGCAGCTTGCAGGCTTCGAATTCGCAGATGAAGGCTTCGTAGCGGTCGATCGTGTCGAACATTTCGGGAAGGCGCGGTTTGTCGGAACGTGCGCGTGGGAATACATCGCGGACGCCAGAATGCCCGTTCCGCGGGCGCGCTTCAATGCCGAAAAAGGCCCAACGGCGGCGAGAGGGGGTGTGTCAGTCGTGCGCGATGCGCCGAATCCACGGATACGCGACGATCGTCAGCACGATCGCCAGCAACAGGTCGTGGCTGAGGTTGTACTGCTCCAGCATGTCGGTCGGCAGCGAGACCATCAGCAGCAGGATCGCGACGGCGATGAGCGGCACGAGGCCACGGAAGATCAGTAGCGTCGTCACGGCCAGCCCCAGTGCACCGATGACCGGGTAGGTCGCTTCGATGCCGAGCGTCTGGAAAAAGTCCTTCGCCAGCGCGAGACCGAGCGTGGCGAACAGGGTGACCGCGTGCAGGAACTTCATTTCATCCTCCGTGGCCCGCAATCTAAGGCCGCCGGAGGGTCGCAAACCTTGAACCGTGTCGCAAAAATTCGGCGTGCCCGCGTGTGACATCGCCGTTTTGCGGCGCAGGTTTACAATTTCTGGCCAGAATTGACGTTATGCATCGTGCAGCCCTGCCGGGGCACCCTGTATCGGGAAGGACGGCACTACGCGCCCGCAGTCCGGATCCGGGCGCACGGCTGGCAGCTACATCTGGATGATGCCGTGCGTGATTGCGAGCTTCACGAGTTCGGCAGTGCTCGTGATGCCGAGCTTCTCCTTGATCTGCGTTTGATAGTTGGCGACGGTTTTGACGCTGAGCGACAGGTCGTCGGCTATCTCATTGGCATTCTTCCCTTCGGCGAACTTGCAGAAGATCTGGAACTCGCGGCGCGACAGGCCGCCAAGCGGCCCTCCCGAGCCGAGGCTTTCCTTCATCGACAGCTTGTCGGCGAGCTTTTCGTCGATGTACGTGCCACCGCCCGCGATCTTGCGGATCGCCTCGAGCAACACCTTCGGCGCATTGTTCTTCGTGATGTAGCCGCTCGCGCCGGCTTCGAGCGCCTGTTCGACGAATGCGATGTTGTCGTGCATCGTGAACACGAGCATCTTGATCGCCGCGCTCTTGGCCTTGATGCGGCGGATCGCCTCGAGTCCGCCCATTCCGGGCATCGACAGGTCCATGACGATCACGTCGGGACGCAGCTCCACCGCCTTCTGGTTGATCGCCTCTCCGCTATCGAGTTCGGCGATCACGCGGATGTCCGTGCTGTTTTCCAGCAGCAGGCGGAATCCGGTGCGCACGATGGCGTGGTCGTCGACGAGCACGACCTTAATAGGAGATTCGGTCACTTAGCCTCCTTCTGTAGCCCGTCACGCGCGGGAATTCGACGTGAATGCTGGTGCCCTTGCCTGGCCGCGACGAGATCGTCAGTGAGCCCTGCAGCATATTGACGCGATCGCGGATGCCGCTCAAGCCCATGCCGAGCACGACCTTCTCCTGGTCGAAACCGACCCCGTCGTCGACGATGATGAGGCTCAGGACTTCCTGGCCGCCGAGCGTGATGTCGATGTAGCTGGCGTCCGCGTATTTCGCCGCGTTCGTCAGTGCTTCCTGCACGATGCGGTAGATATTGATCTTCTGTTCTTCCTTCAGGTCGTCGACGCTGCCTTCGAGGCGCAGGCGGCAAAAGGTGTCGTCGTGGTGCGCGTTCCATTCGTCGACCATGTGGCGCAGCGCGTGGCTCAGGCCCAGTTCGTCGAGGATCGCCGGCCGCAACCATGACATCAGGTCGCGCACGCTCGAATAGGCCGTGTCGGAGATCTTTTCGATGCGCGTGGCGCTCTCGGCCGTGACGGCATCGGTGTCGCGCGTGCGCATCGCAATCGACACGGCCATTGCCTTGATCGCGCTGACGGCCTGCCCGAGGCTGTCGTGCAGCTCCTGCGCAAAGTAGCGCCGTTCCTGCTCCTTCGCCGTCAGTGCCTGGCGCGCGAGGCGTTCGTTGTCGGACTTGCTGACGCCGAGCACGCCGACGAGGTGGTTGATCTTGCGCGCGATCGAATCGAGCTCCGGCATCGTCAGGTGCGGCACGCGGCGGTTGAAGTCTCCTTTGACGATCTCGTCGAGCACGCCGACGATCTGCTGCGTGGTCTTCAGCCAGATGCCGATGCTGACGTGCGACAGCAGGTAGAACAGCAGCAGGCCGATCGTGCGCTGCAACAGCGTGTCGCGTGCGTCGATCCACAGCGCGTTGATCTCGGCGCCCGGGTCGATGCGCACGATGATCGTGTCGCCGTCGACGACGCCGAGGGTCTGCTCGAGGCTCGTGCGGTCGATGTTCAGCACTTCGACGAACCACTGCGGAGCAATGACTTCGACGGGCGCATGTCCGGCAAACTCGGGATAGGTGCGCGTGCGCGACTGGATTTCGATGTCGATGTCGAGGGCGTCCTGCAGTTCCTGCAGGTGCGCTACGAAATCGGCGCTGCCGGCGGCCGACGCGAGGCCGGCGTCGTGGGTATGCGACAGAAGATCGATGATTTCGCGCGAGAGCAGCCGTGCATTGTCGATGTCGCTGCGGATAAGCCGCTCCGCGACGTCGACGCTACGCCCCAGGGCCGACAGCATCCCCAGAATGAACAACCCGAGGAATAGCAGGCTGAGGCGTAAACGCAGACTCACAAACGGGCGCGCTCCACGATGCCCATGATTTTGTACACGAGCAGTGCGGCGGCATTGTCATGGAACGACTGGCCGCTCACCGGGCTGTACTCGGTCAGGTCGAAGCCGATGATTTCGGCCTGCTGCGAGATCGATTCGATGATCGACAGCACCTGCACCCAGCCGAGGCCGCCCGGCACGGCGCCGGGGGACGGGAATACCGACGGATCGAAGCCGTCGATGTCGATGCTGACGAACACCTTCTCGGGGAACTCGCCGGGCAACTCCACCTTCGTGATGTTGCGCGATACGAGGAAGTCGGCGTCGTAGAACTTGACGCCGTATACGCGGCGCGCATCGGATTCTTCCTTCGACAGCTGGCGCACGCCGAGCTGGAACAGCGGTACGTCTTCGTCGACGATGCGCTTCATTACACAGGCTTCGCTCCACTGGTTGCCGTTGTCGCTGTCGCGGAGGTCGGCCTGCGCATCGATCTGGATCACGCCGAAGTTTTCGACGCCGGCGTCGAGCAGGCCCTTGACCATGCCGTAGGTCACCAGGCCATCGCCGCCGAGGCCGACTGGAAATTTATCCTGCTTGATGACGCCGCTGACTTGCGCGGCAATCTTCTCCATGACTTTTTCAGTGCTGCCCTTGCAGTCGATCGTTGCCGTATGGATGCCGTGGCGTGCAGGCACGCTGCGGCCATCCCACGATTCGAGCTGCTGCGAGGCGGCAACGATGGCGGCCGGGCCATCGCCCATGTTGCTGGCCTTGAAGCGTTCGCCGACGAAGGGCGCGACCAGCACGTGGAACCAGGCGTCTGCGGGCTTCGACTGCTTGAACGACGCGCCGAGGAAGGCCGTGCCTGAATCGGAGCCTTTGTCGGCGTTCTTGTCCGCACCGCGGTTAGCCAATTTCACGGATTTTTCGGCGTTTTTATCGGCCGATTTGTCGGCAGCTTTCAATTTGGGGCTGGGCATTGACGCTTGATTCCTCGATTACAGGCGCGAACGGCCGGTAACACTGCAACGGCTACGAAAGCCGGTTTCGAAAGTCTTGATACCCGAATTCACGCACGATGCGCAAGCTGTTCGTTTGCGAATTCCAGAGTGCAAGGGCGGGGAGCCTGACGCCGTTGAAGGTCGTGGTTTTCACCATCGTGTAATGCGCCATGTCGTCGAACACGAGGCGCTGGCCCACCTGCAGCGGGCGCGCGAAACTATAATCGCCCATCACATCCCCGGCAAGGCAACTGAGGCCGCCGAGACGATACGTGTGCGGCAGTGCGTCCGGCTCGCCCGAGCCGAAGATGTGCGCGCGGTACGGCATTTCCAGCGTATCCGGCATGTGGCATGTGGCCGACGTGTCGAGGATCGCGATGTCGCTGCCATTGCGCATGAGGTCCAGAACCTCGCTGACGAGCACGCCCGAGCGAATCGCGATCGCTTCTCCCGGCTCGAGGTAGACCTGCACGCCGTACTTCTCGCGGAAGGCCTTGATGCGCGCGATGAGACCGTCGACGTCGTACGACGGATGGCTGATATGGTGGCCACCGCCGAAATTGATCCACTTCATTTTACTGAGCAGGTGGCCGGCCTGCGCCTCGACGGCATCGAGCGTGCGGGAAAGCGGCGCGAAATTCTGTTCGCACAGCGTGTGGAAGTGCAGGCCGCTGAAGCCGCTGAGGTCCTGGTCGAGGATCTGCGAAATCGGCGTGCCGAGCCGTGAACCAGGCGCGCAGGGATCGTACAGCGCGACGGCGCCTTCGGAATGCAGCGGGTTGATGCGCAGGCCGAAGTCGAGTTGCGGGCGCTGCTGCTTCGCCGCCTGCACGAGAAGCTGGAACCGTTGCCACTGCGACAGCGTGTTGAACACGACGTGGTCGGCGATCTTCAGTACTTCCTCGAGATCGCCCGGCGTGTAGGCGGCCGAATACACATGCACTTCGCCGCCGTATTCCTCGCGGCCGAGCGTCGCCTCGAGCAGGCCGCTCGCGCAGGTGCCGGACAGATAACGCATGACCAGCGGCGCAAGGCTGAACATTGAGAAAGCCTTCAGCGCGAGCAGCACTTTCGCGCCGGATTCCTGCTGCACGCGCTGCAGGACTTTCAGGTTCCGCTCGACGGCAACTTCATCGACGACGAAGCACGGGGAAGGGACACGCGAAGGATCGAAGTTCGCGAACGTGTCGGCGGCAAGGTCAGACAAGGTCGAAACCCGGGTCTTCGATGACTTTCCACGGCAGGCCGTACTTGTTCATGTCGGCCATGAACGGATCGGGATCCATCTGTTCCATGTTCCACACGCCGGCAGCCTTCCACTTGCCCTCGAGCATCATCTTCGCGCCGATCATCGCCGGCACGCCCGTCGTGTACGAAATCGCCTGCGAGCACACTTCCTGGTAGCAGGCCTGGTGGTCGCAGATGTTGTATACGACGACGCTGCGCTTCTTGCCGTCCTTGATGCCGGTCACATGCACGCCGATCCACGTCTTGCCGACCGTACGCGGACCGAGCGACGCGGGATCCGGCAGCAATGCGCGCAGGAACTGGATCGGCACGATCTGCTGGCCCTGGAATTCGACCGGGTCGATGCGCGTCATGCCGACGTTGCCGAGCACTTCGAGGTGCTTGAGGTAGTTGTCGCCGAAACTCATCCAGAACTGCGCACGCTTGAGCGTCGGGAAGTTCTTCACGAGCGACTCGAGTTCCTCGTGGTACATGCGGTAGATGTTGTACGTGCCGACGCCGTCGGTCGTCGTGAACGACTGCTTCAGCGACATCGCCGGCGTCGTGACCCACTGGCCGTTTTCCCAGTGCCGACTCTCGGCCGTCACTTCACGGATGTTGATCTCGGGATTGAAGTTCGTCGCGAACGGATAGCCATGGTTGCCGCCGTTCACATCGATGATGTCGAGCATATGGATTTCGTCGAAATAGTGCTTCTTGATGTACGCGGTGAACACGTTCGTCGCGCCCGGATCGAAGCCCGAGCCCAGCAGCGCCATGCGGCCGGCATTTTTGTAGCGTTCCTGGTAGGCCCACTGCCACTTGTATTCGAACTTCGCGGTGTCGAGCGGCTCGTAGTTCGCGGTGTCGAGGTAGTCGACGCCGGCTTCGAGGCAGGCGTCCATGATCGTCAGGTCCTGGTACGGCAGCGCGACGTTGATGACGAGTTGCGGATTGATTTTCCTGATCAGCGCCACGAGCTCCGGGACATTGTCGGCATCGACCTGCGCAGTCTTGATCTTGCGGCCCTGCTTCTCGGCGATCTGCTGCGCGATCTTGATGCACTTCGACTCGGTACGGCTCGCGAGCGTGATGTCGCTGAACACGTCCGGCAGCTGCGCGCACTTGTGCGCGACGACCGAGCCTACGCCACCTGCGCCGATGATCAGAACCGTTGCCATGCCCGTCTCCTTAACTTATTCGTCGCGTTCGTAATACGTGTAGCCATTCATGCTGTCATTGAACAGCTTGATCAGCATCTGGCGCTCGCGCGGCGTGATGCGGCCTTCGCGCACGGCCTGTTCGGCGGTGTTGCGATGACGCAGCTGCATTTCCTTCGGATCGTATTCGACGTAACTCAGTACGTCCGAAATCGTATCGCCGTGCATTTCCTTCACGAAGTGGTACGTGCCGTCGCGGTTGATGCGCACGGAAACGACGTTCGTGTCGCCGAACAGGTTGTGCAAATCGCCGAGCGTTTCCTGGTACGCGCCGACGAGGAACACGCCGAGGTAGTACTCTTCGCGCGCGCGCACGTCGTGCACGGGAAGCACTTTCGACACTTCATCTATGCCGACGAAGCTGTCGATCTTGCCGTCGCAGTCGCAGGTGATGTCGGCGATCACGGCCTTGCGCAGCGGCTCTTCATTGAGCCGGTGGATCGGGGCGATCGGGAACAGCTGGTCGATGGCCCAGCTGTCCGGCAGCGACTGGAACAGGCTGAAATTGCCGTAATAAATGTCGGCGAGTGAAATCTTCAGGCCTTCGAGGTCGGCCGGCACGCGCTGCATGTCCTCGGTGATGTCGGCGACCTTGTGCAGCAGGTCGAGGAACAGGTTCTCGGCGGCAGAACGCGTGCGCAGGTCGAGCTGGCCGCGCTTGAACAGTTCGCGCGCTTCGTTGCGGAAGAAGTGCGCGTCGTTGTAGCACTCCTGCACGCGCGCTTCCGACAGGTTCGAGTAGATCTCGCGCATGCGCGTGATCAGGTCGTGCTCGTCGTCACGCGGTTCCGGCATCTTCGTCGGTTCGAAGTGCGTCGTGTCGAGCACATTGAAAATGAGCACTGACGAGTACGCGATCGTCGCGCGGCCGGATTCGGTGACGATCGTCGGATGCGGAATCTCGTAATCGTCGAAGGTCGTCTTCAGCGTGTCGACGATGTCCTCGCAGTATTCCTGCAGCGAGTAGTTGCGACTCTGGCCGAAGTTCGAGCCCCAGCC